>JAPORH010000150.1 GCA_026710325.1 Litoreibacter sp.
CAATGGGGCGCGTCGCGCGTGGCGCGGTACTCCCCTGAGGGTGCCTTCATAGAAGCGTTCGAGTTTGAGGCCTCCCAGATCAGCTGCCCCGCTTTGGGCGGCCCGGACCTGACCACCCTTTACGCGACCTCCGCGCAGCAGGGCATGACGTCGGAGCAACTGGCAGCCGAGCCGCTTGCGGGCCAAACCTTTTCGACGGAGACACAGATCAAAGGCCTCCCCGAATATCAGGTGATCCTATGAAACGCACACTTGGCGTCTGCTATTACCCCGAACATTGGCCGGAGGAGATCTGGCCGCAGGACGCCGCCGACATGGTCGCGGCTGGCTTATCATGGGTGCGGATCGGGGAGTTTGCGTGGTCCCGACTGGAGCCATCGCCGGGTGATCTGCAACTGGACTGGCTCGATCGCGCGATTGAGGTCTTGGGCAGTGCAGGACTGAAGGTGATCCTGGGCACGCCGACGGCCACCCCGCCTAGATGGATGGCCGACAAGCACCCGGATATGTTTGCGGTCGACAAGGACGGCCGTGTGCGCGGGTTCGGCTCCCGCCGCCACTACTGCTTCAGCCACCCTGGGTACCGAAAAGAAAGCCGCCGCATCACCGAAATCCTCGCCAAACGCTATGGCGCAAACCCGCATGTCGCCGCTTGGCAGACCGATAATGAATATGGCTGCCACGACACCACGATCAGCTATTCCGATGCCGCGCGGACCGCGTTTCAGAACTGGCTCGCCCAAAAGTACCAAAGCACCGACGCGCTGAACCGGGCCTGGAGCAATATCTTCTGGTCGATGGAATATGACAGCTTCGACCAGATCGGCCTTCCCAACCTGACGGTGACCGAGCCAAACCCGAGCCACGACCTGGCATTCAGGCGCTTCAGCTCGGACCAGGTGGTGGCGTTCAACCGGGAGCAGGCGGAGATCATTAAGCGCCACTCCGACGCGCCGCTCATCCACAATTATATGGGCCGGGTGCTGGAGTTTGACCATTTCGATGTGGGCGCCGACCTCGATATCGCGTCCTGGGACAGCTATCCGATGGGATTCCTTGAAGACCGGATTGAGGCTGACGACGCCCATAAACGCGCCTATGCGCAGCAGGGCGATCCGGACTTTCAGGCCTTCCACCACGACCTTTACCGCGCCGTCGGTCGCGGGCGCTGGTGGATCATGGAGCAACAACCCGGCCCGGTGAACTGGGCACCGGTTAACCCCGCGCCGCTGCCCGGCATGTGCCGCCTTTGGGCATGGGAAGCTTTTGCGCATGGGGCCGAAACCGTGTGCTATTTCCGCTGGCGGCAGGCGCCTTTTGCGCAAGAGCAGATGCATGCGGGTCTGTTGCGCCCGGACCGCGCGCCTGCACCGGCTTTGGGCGAGGCCGCTCAGGTGGCGAGTGAGATTGTGGATGCGCCCAAAGTTGGCACGGCCAAGGCGGATGTGGCGCTGATTTTCGATTACGCCTCTGCCTGGGCGTGGGACGTGCAGCCTCAAGGAACAGGCTTTGACTATTTCAAACTGGTGTTTGAAACCTACCGCGGCCTGCGCAAGCTGGGCCTTGATATCGACATCCTGCCGCCAGATGCGTCTGATTTGTCGGCATATAAACTGGTGTTGGCACCTGGCCTCTTAAGCCTATCGGACCCGTTGAAAGCAGCTCTGTCTCGGTTCGACGGCATCGCGCTGATTGGCCCGCGCGCAAACTCCAAGACGCGGGAGCTAACTATTCCAACTCCGTTGCCGCCCAACCTTCCCGGGCTTGCGGCGACCGTCACCCATGTCGAAACCTTCCGCGCCGATATGGAGCGTCCCTTGGTCGGCGGCGGTCACATCCGGCATTGGTTTGAGCATGTTGAGACAGACGCGCCCGTGCAGGAAGGGCTGGAAACGGGCGAGCCGGTACTGATCGGCAAAGGCCGCGTCCGCTACCTTGCAGGCTGGCTCGATGAGGTGGCGCTGGCGCGGGTATTGGCCGAACTGTGCGCCGAGGCCGGTATCCAAACTCTCAAGCTAGAAGGCGACCTGCGCATCCGCCGCACCGAGACGCATCTGTTTGTCTTCAACTATGGGCGGGAGGCTGCCTCTTTTGAGGGCAAGACGGTCCAACCTGCCGGAGTTTACTGGGACGCATTATAGCCGGGCATATGCAAGCGAACCAAAAACAAAAAACCCGCGCGCTTCTGAGCGCACGGGCTTATTGGTGGCGTTAGGTGGACTTGAACCACCGACCTAACGATTATGAGTCGTTCGCTCTAACCGACTGAGCTATAACGCCAGTGGACCGGGGGATAAGAAATGCGCGCGGCAGGGTCAAGCGGGAATCGTCCCGGAGCGCATGCAATTAAGGGGGGCGTCATGGCGGGCAAGGATGTCATCGAACAAGCAATCAATGTTGTGGGCGCTGCCAATGTGCTAGCTGGCGCAGACGCGGCCCCTTATGGCCGCGACTGGACCGGCAAATATATCTCCTCCCCGGCCGCCGTTGTCAGACCGGCCAACACTTTAGAAGTGTCCGAGATCGTTAAAATCTGCGCGAACGCCCGCGTGCCCATCGTGCCGGTCTCCGGCAACACAGGGCTCGCGGGCGGCACCTATGCCGATGGTGCGATTATGATCTCCCTCGCCCGTATGAATGCGATCCGAGACATCCGGCCGGAAGCCCGCACTACCACTGTCGAAGCTGGCGCGATTCTGTCAAACATCCATGACGCCTGCGATGCTCATGATCTCGTCTTCCCCCTCACCTTCGGCGCGCGCGGCTCCGCCATGATTGGCGGCGCGCTGTCGACCAATGCAGGCGGGTCGAATGTGGTGCGTTATGGAAACACGCGGGAGCTGTGTCTTGGCTTGGAAGTGGTCCTGCCTGACGGGCGGATCATGGATCTGATGAGCGAGCTGCGCAAAGACAATACCGGCTACAATCTGCGCCAGCTGATGATCGGGGCGGAGGGGACGCTCGGCCTGATCACAGCCGCCGTTTTGAAGCTGAGCCCCAAGCCACGCGCCTATGCCACTGCGATGGTGGCGTGCCTCTCGCTGGCGGAGGCGTTACGGTTGCTCAATGCTCTACAAGAGGCCACGGGCGGCGCAGTCGAGGCCTATGAATACATGCCGCGCGCCTATATGGACCGGCACATGGCGCATTTCCCGCAGGCGCGCGCGCCGTTTGATGATGCTTACGACGTCAACATACTAGTAGAGGTCGGGGCGACCGCCCCACGCGATGCGACGCCCGACGCGAGTGGCGAAATGCCGATTGTCGGCTATTTGGAAGGCGTTTTGGAGGAGATGCTGGAACGCGGCGAGGTCCTCGACGCTGTGGTGGCCAAATCTGAAGCGCAACGCCGCGAGATGTGGGAGCGTCGAGAACAGTCCGCCGAGATCACCCTGACGACCCCGAATATTGTCGACACTGATGTGGCTGTCCCGCTTGATCAGGTGGCGACGTTTTTAGAGCAGATGACGCCCACTATTGCGAAACTGGACGCGGATGCTCAGGAGCTCGCCATTGCCCATCTGGGCGACGGCAATCTGCATTACGCGGTCTATCCCAGCCGCGATGACGCTGATCTGCGCGATGAAATGCGCAAAGCCGTCGATGAGGTTGTCGCAGGTTTGGGCGGCAGCTTTTCCGCCGAACATGGGATCGGGCTCACCAAGCTGCCGTCAATGCAGCGCAACAAGGACGCCGCGGCACTGGAAATCATGCGTGCCATCAAAGCGGCGATTGACCCGTTGAACATAATGAACCCAGGGAAAGTTGTGCCGCAAGCTGAATGAGCGCACTTTTTCCACTGGCCCAAATCCTAAAACTCCTTCTACTCTTTCCATCATGTTCACCCGTATACTCTTCGCCCTTGCGCTTCTCGCCACCCCGGCCCTCGCGCAGGAAACCACAACCACCGAGACCGAAGCCGAGGTCACCGCACCGACGGGCTCCGTCGCTGTTTCACCAGTGGCCCGGGACGAGGAGATCGAGGCCCGGATCCTGAAAATCCTGCGCACGACCGGTTGGTTCGAGGCCCCGCGCGTTGAGGCCAATGACGGGATCGTCTTCCTCGACGGGCGCACTGATAGCGACGAGAACAAGGCCTGGGCGCGCGATCTTGCAGCCAATACGCAAGATGTGGTCGCGGTGGTAAACCGCATCACTGTGGTGCAGGAGGCGAACTGGTCTTTCGCCCCGGCGCTGCGCGAGGTGCGCGAGGTGGTCATCCGCGCCACAACATCTTTGCCGCTCATCATCCTTGCGATTGTGATCCTGCCACTCGCCTGGTGGCTGTCGTCCAAAGTGGCGCATCTGCTGAGACGCTGGCTCTTGGGCGGCATGGACTCGCCACTCTTGCGTGACATTGTCTCCCGGCTTTTGGCGCTGCCGATCTTTCTGATCGGGCTCTATATCGTGCTGCAGGTCGCCGGGCTAACGCGCATCGCCTTCTCGCTTCTGGGCGGCGCCGGGGTTTTGGGCATCGTGGTCGGTTTTGCGTTTCGCGACATTGCCGAGAACTTCCTCGCCTCCCTCCTGCTGAGCATCCGCCGCCCCTTCCGCGCAGGTGATTTTATCGAGGTGACGGGCCAGCTAGGCTCCGTCCAGTCGATGAACACGCGTTCGACAGTGCTGTTGTCGGTCGAGGGGAACCATATTCAGATCCCCAATGCCACGATCTTCAAAAACACAATCATCAACTATTCCGCCTCACCCATCCGACGCGAAACCATTGATGTGGGCATCGGCTACGACGCCTCCGTCGCGCGGGTGCAGGAGATTGTGATGGACATGCTGGAGGCGCATGAGGCGGTGACGGACGAGCCTCATCCGATGATCCTGGTCGACAGCCTTGGGGCCTCTACCGTCAACATGAAGGCCTATTTCTGGATTGATGCGCGCAATTTTTCGGTGCTGAAGGTCAAATCCGCCATCTTGCGGCAAGTCAAACGCGTACTGACGGAGGAAGGCATCTCCATGCCCGATGACGCGCGAGAGGTGATCTTCCCGCAAGGCGTGCCCATCGTGCAGCTTGGCGGCGCGGCCGAGGCCAAGGCCAAAGCGCTCGCAGCCAGTGATATTGCTGAGAGCGTTCCGGAAGTGGAAGAGCCGGATGTTTCCGACGCCGAGACCGACTTGGCCAATGAGCAGGAAGAAGTGGAGATCGCCGCTGCAAGAGCCGCGATCCCCGAAAACGACACCGACCTTTTGGGGGAGAAAAAGTGATTTTTCCCAGGGTTTTTTAACAGCTAGTGTGTGAAATATGAGCATGACCCGTTTTACACCCATCGTATTTTTCTGTGTCCTTTCCGCCTGCGCCACACCTGAGAAGCGCTGCATCGAGGACGCGACCAAAGATTTGAAAGTCGTCCAGAGCCTCATCGCGACGACCGAGGCCAATTTGCTGCGCGGCTACGCGATTGAGACCCGAGAACGGAACGTCGTTTTCACAGATTTCTGTATCGGCGGTGGCCGGAGCAACGTGGGCGTTTCGTTCTGCAACCGCGCCGAGCCAAGGGTCCAGAGAACACCCGTCGCGATCGACTCGGCTGCGGAGCGACGCAAGCTACGGGAGCTGAAAAAGCGTGAAGCACGCCTGCTTGAAGGGATTCCCGCGGCTTTGGACGCTTGCGGTAAGGTCTGATTTACTTTTGGCAGATGTTGCGGGCCGGGCCAGTCGCACCACTATATCTGCTAAATCGCCTTTCGAGAAAACTGCAAAACCCTTGAAACTAAACTGTTTTCTGAAACAGCTCTCTGTGTTACCCTGATCCTAATCGCTGAATAACAGCAAAAACAAAAAGAGCGCGCAACGACGTGCTCTGAGGCAGAAACGGGTAGTCGCGTGTATTTTTCACGACTTTTGGAATGGGCCCAAGTGGGCCTATGTACTTTGGTGTTTGCGCTCGCCGCAGGACCATCGGGTGCCGCGCCCTACGCGGCTTTGGTGATGGATGCGCGCTCCGGCAAAGTGCTGCATGCACGCAATGCCGACACAAGGCTGCATCCGGCCTCGCTGACCAAGATGATGACGCTCTATATCGCCTTCGAGGCGATTGAGCGTGGCGAGATTTCCCTCGACACTAAGGTCAAAATCTCGCGCAAAGCCGCGGCCGAGCAGCCCTCCAAACTGGGCCTAAAGGCAGGCCAACGTATCGCTCTGCGCTATTTGATCCGCGCAGCCGCGATCAAATCCGCCAATGACGCGGCAACGGCCATCGGCGAAGCCATCTCGGGATCAGAGGCCGCCTTTGCGCGCCGCATGACCCGCACCGGCAAAGCCATGGGGATGACCAAAACCACCTTCAAAAACGCGCATGGCCTGACTGAGAAAGGGCATCTGTCCACCGCCCGCGATATGACCATCTTGGGCCGTCAGCTGTTCTACGATTACCCGCAATACTACAATCTGTTCTCCCGCAAGACGACCCATGCTGGCATTGCCCAGGTGCGCAACACAAACCGCCGGTTCCTGGGCAATTACCGGGGCGCTGACGGGATCAAGACGGGCTACACCCGCGCGGCAGGCTTCAACCTTGTCGCTTCTGCAGAGCGCGAGAATGAACGCATCATCGCAACGATGTTTGGTGGCAGCTCCACCGCCGCACGCAATGCCCGCGTCGCCGAGTTGCTCGATATGGGCTTCAAGCGCGCGCCATCCCGCGTGTCGCTGCGAAAGCCGAAACGCCCAGCCTATATGGGCAATGCCGCACCGAATGCGATTGCTCGCAAATCGATTGTCACAGCGGTCAAATCGAGCATTCGGCCAAGCCTACGACCGGAGCCCGGTCCCTCGCAAGAGATGCTGATGGCGTTGGTTGAGGACGTCACCAGCAATGTCCAATCCAAGCTCGAAGAAGAACAGGTTACGCGCAACGCACCCGTCGTGACACCGATCAGACGGCCCGAAAATATCGCCGCCGCGATCATCCCGAACCTTGCGCCGGAACAGCCCGTCGAGCCACAAGCGCCACGCGTTATTACCCGCGCCACGACTTCAGGCGGGCGGCATTGGAGCATCACGCTGGGATATCACAACACGCGCCATGATGCCGAAAAACTGCTGCTGCAAACCGCCTTGCAGGAGATTGAGACGCTGGATGAAGCGTTACGTAAGGTTGCCAACAAACCCAAAGGCTGGGAGGCGAATTTCGTGGGGCTCACCGCCGAGCGCGCCGAGCTGGCCTGTGCAAGGCTGAGTGCGCGCGGGGTTCTGTGTGAGACGCGCGGCCCTGCGGGGTAGCTGAGCCAAGACTGACTTAAAAATAGGTCGGCAAAGCCGGCCTGTCCCCGACCCTCCCCCCGGGAGGGGGCTTCACCCCCGCCCTGGCTCGGGCGCAGGCCTCACCAATTCAGAAACAAGGCCTAAGCGCTCTCGCGCGTATGATCCAGCGCCGCGGCAAGCAGTTGTCGCGTGTAGTCGGTTTGCGGGTTGGTGAAGACATCTTCCGCCAGACCGGTTTCAACCACATCGCCCTGCTTCATCACCATAACCTTGTGACTGAGCGCGCGCACGACTTTCAGGTCGTGGCTGATGAACAGGTAGGCGAGCTGGTACTTGCGCTGCAACTCCCGCAGGAGGTCAACGATCTGGACTTGCACTGTCATATCCAGCGCAGAAGTTGGCTCGTCCAGAACCACAAGTTTGGGGCGCAGGATCATGGCGCGGGCGATGGCAATGCGCTGGCGCTGGCCGCCGGAAAATTCATGCGGGTAGCGGTGCATCATTTCCGGGTCGAGCCCGACCTCCTCCATGATCTCCGCGACCATGTCGCGCATGTTGCGCCCGGCTTCCGTGCCATGCACGGACAGGCCTTCCGCGATGATCTGCTCCACCGTCATGCGCGGGCTGAGCGAGCCGTAAGGGTCCTGGAACACGATCTGCATATCCGCTCTGAGCGGCCGCAGCTCCCGCGATTTCAGCCCCTGAATGTCACGGTCCTGAAATATGATCGGCCCCTGGCTGGAGATCAGCCGCATCACCGCCAGCGCCAGCGTCGTCTTGCCAGAGCCGCTTTCGCCGACGATGCCCAAAGTCTCGCCTGCGCGGACCGAAATACTGGCAGCATTGACGGCTTTCACATGGCCGACAGTGCGTTTCAACAGGCCTTTCTCAATCGGGAACCAGATGCGCAGATCGGTGGTGCTGACCATCTTCTGCGCGCCTGCGGGCACGGGGGTCGGCTCGCCAGCGGCCTCGGCCTCTAGCAGTTTCTTGGTGTAAGGATGCTTTGGCGCGCCGAAGATCTCTGCCGTCGGCCCATGCTCCACGATCTCGCCCTGCTGCATCACATAGACCCGGTCGGCGATCTTACGCACAACGCCAAGGTCATGTGTGATGAAGAGCATGCCCATATCTTCTTGGACTTTCAGCTCCGCCAGCAGTTCCAGAATTTGCGCCTGGATAGTGACGTCCAGCGCCGTCGTCGGCTCGTCGGCAATGAGCAATTCCGGCCCGTTGGCCAGCGCCATGGCGATCATAACGCGTTGCCGCTGCCCGCCAGACAGCTGATGCGGATAGGAGCTCAACCGCTCTCGCGCCAGCGGGATACCCACTTTTTCAAGCAGTTCCACGACCCGCTCGGTTGCCTCGTTGCCACTAAGACCCTGATGAAGAGCCAAGCTCTCGGTGATCTGCTTTTCAAGCGTGTGAAGCGGGTTGAGGGAGGTCATCGGCTCCTGAAAGATGAAGCTGATGTCGTTGCCGCGCACCTCCATGAGCGCCTTTTCGGACGTGTTGGTCAGATCGCGCCCGTCATAGCTGATCTGACCCGATACGCGCGCGCTATTGGCCAGAAGCCGGACTGTCGAGAGTGCGGAGACGGATTTGCCAGAGCCAGACTCGCCCACCAGAGCGACCGTCTCTCCTTTGTCGACGTGGAAGCTGACGCCTTTGACAGCCTCGGTCAGTTTGCCATCCTGGCTGAAGCTGACCTTGAGGTCTTTGACGTCGAGAAGCCTGCTCATTGGAAGGTCTTTCTGGGATCAAACGCATCGCGCACACCTTCAAAGATGAAGACGAGAAGCGACAACATGATCGCGAAGGTGAAGAAGGCGGTGAAGGCGAGCCAGGGAGCTTGCAGGTTTTGCTTGGCCTGCAATGTTAGCTCCCCCAGCGAGGGCGCGGAAGCCGGTAGACCGAAGCCCAGAAAGTCCAGCGTGGCCAGTGCACCGATCGTGCCGGTGACAATGAAAGGCAGGATCGTCAGCGTCGCCACCATCGCGTTTGGCAGCATGTGGCGGAACATGATCGTGGTGTTCGACACCCCCAAAGCGCGCGCGGCGCGGACATATTCGAAATTGCGCGCGCGCAGGAACTCAGCGCGCACCACGCCCACCAAAGCGGGCCAACCAAAGAGGATCGACAGGAACACCAGCAGCCAGAAACTTCGGCCCAGAATGGCGAACATGATGATGATGACGTAGAGGCTCGGCGTCGCGCTCCAAATCTCCAGCACCCGCTGGAAAATCAGGTCGACCCGTCCGCCGAAATAGCCCTGAACAGCGCCCGCAATCACCCCGATGATCGAGGCCGCGACGGTCACCAAGAGCGTGAACAAGATCGACAGTCGGAACCCGTAAATCACCCGCGCCAGCACGTCGCGCGATGCGTTATCCGTGCCCAGCCAGTTCATCGCATCGGGCGGCCCCGGTGCGGTTCCCGGCTTGTCGACGATGGTGTTGTATTTGTAGGGGATCAGCGGCCAGATCAGCCAGCCTTTCTGGATTTCCTCGCCCAAAACAACGCCGTCTGCCGCGTCCTCGATGATCTCCTCCGGCGCGTCGAAGCAGTCGACCACGCCGCCGGTGATGATCAGGCATTGCACCTCGATATCACGGTAAACGGCCTCGGCGCGAAAATCCCCGCCGAAGGTTGTCTCCGGGTAGAAGGTGTTGAAGGGCGTGTAATATTCGCCCTGATATTGCACCAGGATCGGCTTTTCATTGGCAATCAGCTCGGCAATGAGGGACAGGCCAAACAGCACCGAGAAGATGATCAGTGACCAATAGGCGCGTTTGTTGCGCTTGAAGTTGGACCAGCGGCGTTGATTGAGTGGGGAGAGGCGGATCATGTTTCGCGGCTCTCAAAATCAATGCGCGGGTCGACGAAGACATACATCAGGTCCGACAGGATGCCGACGATTAGGCCGATCAAGCCGAAGAAATAGAGCGTCCCAAAGACAATCGGGTAATCCCGCGCAACCGCCGCCTCAAAGGTCAGCCGCCCGAGCCCGTCCAGTGAGAACACAGTTTCGATAATCAACGAGCCTGAGATAAAGACGCCCAAAAACACCGCCGGGAAACCGGAGATGATGATCAGCATCGCGTTGCGGAACACATGGCCGTAAAGCACGCGGCTTTCCGACAGGCCCTTCGCTTTGGCGGTGATCACGTATTGCTTGGAGATCTCATCCAGAAAGCTGTTCTTGGTCAGAAGCGTCATCGTCGCGAAGCCGCCAATCGTCGCCGCCGTCACCGGCAGGATGATGTGCCAGAGGTAATCCAGCACTTTGCCAATCGCGCTCAGCTCCTCCCAATTGTCGGAGGTGAGCCCCCGCAATGGGAAGATTTGCAGATAGGTGCCGCCCGCAAAGAGCACGAGCAACAGGATCGCGAACAAAAACCCCGGGATCGCATAAGCCACGATGATCAGCCCTGAGGTCCAGGTGTCAAAGCGCGACCCGTCCCGCGTGGCTTTGCGTATGCCCAGGGGGATGGAGACCAGATAGGTGATCAGCGTCGACCACAACCCCAGAGTGATCGAGACAGGCAGTTTCTCAGCAACAAGCGACAGAACCGTTTGGGAGCGGAAATAGCTCTCCCCGAAATCGAACATCAGATAGTTGCCCATCATGATGAAGAACCGCTCTACGGGGGGCTTGTCGAAGCCGAACTCGCGCTCCAGCTCCGCTATGAAATCTGCTGGCAGGCCTTGCGCGCCCTCGTAACGGGAGCCTACGGATTCAATCTGCAAATCTGCCTGTTCCGTGCCGCCTGTGATGCCGACAAAGGCGTCGTTCTGGCCGCCATCTTCCAGATTGGCGAGGATCTGCTCCACCGGCCCGCCGGGGACAAACTGGGTCAGGGTGAAGTTTACCACCATGATCCCGATTAGTGTGGGGATAACCAGCAGCAGCCGGCGTAGAATATAGGCGCCCAAGGGTCTGCTCCCGGTTTAGCGCAGAACGCCCTTGTCGCGCAGCGCCTGCGCCTTGTCTTCCTCATACCACCAAAAGTCGTAGATCCCGACAGCCAGCGGCGGCAGCTCTTCAGGGCGGCCATAAACGTCGTAATAGGCCAGCCAATGCTCTTTCTTGTACCATTGCGGGATCGCAAAGCGCAGCGACATCAAGGTGCGGTCCAGCGCGTGCACGGCGGTTTGCATATCCTCAAGCGTTTGCGCCTCGATCACGTATGGAATGATCTTATCGACCGCCTCATTCCTGAGCCGCATCAGGTTGCGGGAGCTGTTATCCGCCGTTTTCGAAGCAAACCATTGCTGCAACCCGATGGAGGGCTCAAACGGCATCTGGAAACCGTGATTGGTCATGTCGAAATTGCCCGACCGACGACGTTCAATGTAGTTGGCGCGGTCGATCCGCTCCAGGTTCGCATCAACGCCAAGGCGCTTCAGGTTCTCGATATAGGGCGTGACGATCCGGTCATAGAGCGGGTTGAATTGGATGATGTTCAGCGTCAGCGTCTCGCCGTCTTTTTCGCGGAATTCACCATCGCCGAAGACCCAACCAGCCTCATCCAACAGGGCGGAGGCCTGCCGCAGAACCCGGCGCGACGGCGCCGCGCGCTCCGGGTCATTGGCGACTGTGCTCGTCATTTCATCGGTCAGGATGCTTTCGGGCAGCAGCCCGTCGGCCACGAGCGGCTGCAAAATCGCCAGCTCACCCTCAGATGGCGTGCCGGTCGCCGCCAGCTCCGTATTGGGCCAGAAGCTGTCGACACGCTCGAACAGGTCAAAGAACAAGGTCTTGTTGGTCCATTCGAAATTGAATACGAGCCCGATGGCTTCGCGCACTTTCGGATCCTGCCAGGTCGGGCGGTCCAGATTGTAGACAAAAGACAAGGCGCTGCCGACAGTGCGGTCAGACGGCGTGTCCAGCACAACGCTGCCATCTTCAACGCGTGGGAAGCTATAGCCGGTGGCCCATTCTTTCGGGTCGGTCTCCGCGCGGAACAGGTAGGCCCCGGTCTTAAACGCCTCAAAAGCCGCTGTCCGGTCGGCGAAATACTCGGTCCGGATCGTGTCGAAATTGTTCCGGCCCACATTGAACGGGATGTCCTCGCCCCAGTAATCAGGGTTGCGGCGGTAAATCACCTGCCGGTTCGGCTCGAAACTGTCCAGCACATAGGCCCCAGTGCTCATGAAGGGTGATTTGGTGGCCTTGTCGAGCCGCGTGCCGGTTTCTTCAAACCACGCCTTGGAGAAGACAGGTGTGCCGCCCGCGAAGCCAACGCGGTCGCGGAAAGAGGCTTCGGGCTGGAAATAGAAGGTGATGCGGTAGGGGTTTTCGACCTCAACCCGGTCAATGAAGCCTTCCACGATGCGGCGATATTCGACGATGCCCTGCTCTAGAAAAAGGTTGAAGCTGAACTCCACATCCTCCGCCGTCATCGGCGTGCCGTTCGAAAATATCACGTCATCGCGCAGGTTGAAGGTCACGAAGGACAGATCTTCGGGGTATTCCATCGTAGTGCAGAGGAAGCAGTAAACGCCGTAAGGGTCATCCGAGGTGCTGGTCAGAAGAGCCTCAGATCCAATCGTGTTAAGCGCCGCCGGGTTCCCGTCGCGGGCATATTGGTTGAAGCTGTCAAAGGTCCCCAGTGACCAGGTCGATATCTCCCCACCCTTCGGCGCTTCTGGATTTACGTAGTCCAAATGCGTGAAATCCGCCGGGTACTTAACTTCGCCAAAATTGGAATAACCATGGGTGATGGTCACGTCCTGTCCCAAAGCCTCGCTGGCAGCGAAGGCCACAACGCCTGACAGCGCAAGCCCTGTCCACCATGCCATACGTTTCCTCTCCATCTGCGCGTTGGCGGTGATGGCACGGGCTTTGGCATGTGTCATGGTGGCGGTCTCCTGCGAGCCTCTGTTTTTGGTTAACACGTCCCTTCAGAAAAAGTCCGATTGCCGCAACAATCAAGCGCCGATTGCGCGAACGTGAATTTTTGTGTGGCCAAAATAGTAAAGGCCGCCTTAACGGGGCGGCCTTTCACATCGGGCGGATTGCAACAGATCAGCTGCCGATTGTCTGCAGATACGCAATCAGGTTGGCGCGATCCTCGATCTTGCGCAGCCCGTTGAAATTCATCTTTGTGCCCGGCGCCCAGCCTTTTGGGTTCTCAAGGAATGCGTTCAGATTTTCTTCGGTCCAGGCCTCGCCACTGGTGGCAAGGACCTCGGAGTAACCAAACCCGTCCACAACGCCGATCTCACGGTTGACCAGCGAATAAAGATGCGGACCCACACCGTTTGCACCATCATCGAGCTTGTGGCAGGCCTTGCACTTATTGAACACGCCTTCGCCCTTGCCCGCATCAGCAGAGGCCAAAACCTCCATGAAATCGATTTCTGGCTCCGGCTCGGCCTCTTCCTCACCGCCCTCAACAGGAATCAGGTAGCCCTGCACATGCTCTTCGCCGTGTTTGCCGTGGCCGCCGCCCGTATGGTAAATCTTCTCGGCCGCAAAACCGCCCAGCAAATACAGCAGGAATGTCCCGCAAAAAGCACCCAAGACTTTGGTGAAGGTCATCGTGTCGAACATGGCTCTATATCCCGGCTTTGGCGCGTAGGTCCCTTGCGCTTAATTTCAAGCAGCTTGTAGCGGGTTCCACAGGGCTTTAGCAAGGTGTAGAAGCCGCGACCAAACGACCATTTTTAGGAAAGTGAGCTCATGTCTCCCAAAATCGCCTTTCAGGGTGAGCTCGGCGCTTACAGCCACGAGGCCTGCGCCGCCGCGCGCCCGGATCATGAGCCCCTGCCTTGCGCGACCTTTGAAGATGTCATCAACGCAGTGCGGGCAGGTGATGCAGAGCTCGCCATGCTTCCCGTCGAAAACACCACCTATGGCCGCGTCGCCGACATGCACCGCCTGCTGCCCGAAAGCGGGTTGCATATTATAGACGAAGCTTTTGTGCGGGTGCGCATCGCGCTTATGGCCTTGCCGGGCACAAAGCTGAAAGATGTCACCACCGCGCGCGGTCATCTGGTCATCCTGCCGCAATGCCGCAGTTTTCTTGATGCCAACAACATCCGCCCCGAGGCGCATGCCGACAATGCTGGCGCCGCCGCAGAGATCGCGGCGCGGCAGGAACAAGGGGTCGCCGCCCTTGCCTCAACACTCGCAGCAGAGACTTGCGGCCTCGACATTCTCGCCACCGACATCGAGGACCAGGACACCAACACGACCCGTTTCTTGGTTATGTCGCGGCAACCAGACATGGCGCGCCGCGGCGACACCCATATGCTCACCAGCTTTGTCTTCCGCGTGCGCAACATTCCCGCTGCGCTTTACAAGGCCATGGGTGGGTTTGCCACGAACGGGGTCAATATGACTAAGCTCGAAAGCTATATGGTCGATGGCGAGTTCACTGCAACGCAGTTTTACGCAGATATTGCAGGCCACCCCGATGACAGGGCTGTCCAACTTGCGATGGAAGAACTCGCCTACTTCACTTCAGAGCTTAAAGTTCTGGGCACCTATCCGGCCGCCTTCGCGCGCGATTAAAAAAACGCCCTCCCGGGGACAGTCGGAAGGGCGTTTGGGGATCGGAACCCCCGTGAGGGAGGGCACGAGGTCCCGTATCGGGGGTCGTCTTATTTCACGTGGCGCTCAGCAGCGGAGTCGTTGCCCAGTGCGAAGAAAGCCTGCACTTCTTTGACGTCAACCGAACGTGCGCGGTCGAAGTTCACCGTGTTCTCGGCAGGGCTGTCGTTGACCAGAGCCAGCGCTTGAGCGGCGCCGACAGGGTTGCCGACGGAGGTTTCGGAGACGATGCGCTCGGCAGCGCTGTCATTGCCCAAAGCGAAGAACTCTTGAGCGGTTTCAGCGGCAGCCGGAGCGGCCAGCGAGAGGGAAACGAGGGCGGTTGCGATGATGGTTTTCATTGTCTTTCTCCAGTTTGTGTTGCGCCTTTTCAGTGATGCGTGGCGCTGTGTGTGTGCGGCGTCGTTGCCGTTTGATGAGATGAATATGCGCCTTGCTGTCGGGTATCTCAACACACAAAAAATGGAAAAATACCGTATTTCTGCGCATTTGAGCACATATCAGATCCCCCGCCCGCGCAACCCCTCACGGCCGCGTGACAGCGTGATCACAATCCGTGAGATCGGTGAAATACGGGCCTGAATAGCATCGCCCACATCTTCATTGTTTCACAAATATCCCGGGGGAGGGCGCAGCCCGGGGGCAGAGCCCCGAAACCAGCGCTCGAATTAAAACTTAACCGAGTTTCAACAACCCGCGTTTGAACCGGTCTTCCAGATCAGATGCGAAATGGGCGATCCGGGTCTTGTAACGGCGGTTAAGCGTGCTTCGTGCTAGCTTGGCAGATTGCATCACAATGCGCGCCGGCAAAGTCTTAGGTCTTACATCCAACTCAACCCGCAACCGCGTACGCTTGCGTGACAAAGACACCAGCTCCATCACAAAACGCGCCTTCACCGCATCCGACACGGCCTCATAGATAAAGCGCTCGCTCTGCTCCAACGTGGCAAGTGTGACGTCAAAGACGCGCAAGCGCCCTCGGAACCTGGCTTGGAAATGCCAGACCTGCCCCTCGGACACCGGCTGTGTCCCTGTCGCGCGTATCACCTCTGCGCCACGACGCATTGCAACGCGCTCAAAGCCGTCAAAATCGGATAAAATCTCGAACAGGTCTTCGACCGGTATTTCGATATCTTCTTTCGTCGAGAATTTCATCGTCTTGCGCCTGCCCCAAGGCCACCCGTCCGAATGGACAAGATCAGTCTAGTCTATCCATGAGCCAATTTAGCAAGAGAAAATGCGCAATCGCCCCTTTGCGCGCCGGCTTCATGTCCGGGTTATTCCCGGCAAAGCACTCCAACATGTCCTCGCGTGTGACCCACAACGCGTCCTCAATCTCAGCCGGGTCAATCTTGATGTCCTGGCTCAAAGCCTCCCCATGACAGCCAAACATTAGGCTTGCCGGGAAAGGCCATGGCTGGGAGGACAGGTACCTCACCGCCCCAACCGTTACGCCGGCTTCCTCAAACGTCTCCCGTCGCACTGCCGCCTCAATCGTCTCCCCCGGCTCCACAAATCCGGCAAGAAGCGAATACATCCCCTCCGGCCAGCCGGGCGAGCGCCCCATGAGCACCGAATTTCCATGCGTGATCAGCATGATCACGACAGGATCGGTCCGCGGAAAATGATGCGCACCACAAGACGGGCAGTCGCGCTGCCACCCGGCCATTTTGACTTCGCTTTTCGCCCCGCATCGCGCGCAAAACCCATGGCTCTGGTGCCAAGCTGTCACCGCTTTGGCGGTTGCCACCAGCTCCGCCTGTCTTGGCGTCAGTCTCGTCATGACAGTGCGCAGTTCTGCAAAGGCATGATCGTCAGGTGCATGCGGGTGACGCTGCTCAGACGGATCGAAAAACGCGCCAACGCTGGTGATGTCCTCCTCCGGCGCCCAGCCCGAAATATCGCGCACAAAGCGCGGTTGCCCGTCATCGAGCCCGAGGAAGACCGGTCCATCGGGCGCGGCGCCAAAGATAGAGTGATCATGTGCCAGCCAGCCAATCTGGTCGCGCTCTTCACCGACCAGGAATGGTTTACCACGCCAGATCGGCATCACTGCAGCCTCGGACGCGACCAGAAGCGCCTCCAGTTTTGCCGAATCGCCGCGCAAATGCGCCGCTCGCTCCAGGCCGGAGCCGCCAAAGGTAACCGTTTCGGCTATTTTCATAGTCTTGCCTCACTGCTCAAGGGCCAACATGCACCACCTTGCAAGAATGGCAAGCTCGGCATATATCAAGTCTTGAGGGGTTGGCGCGGGCAAGTGCCTCGCCAACCTGGTCAGGTCCGGAAGGAAGCAGCCACAACGAGCCCCACTTGGGTCGATGTCCAACCTCTCACCTTAATCTCAGAGATGCTGTCGTCGCGTGGCCCGCATTTGTTTGGAGGCCAAACAGGTGTAATCTGTGTATGTTGCAGTCTATGCAAGAAACCAGCGCCAGCCGTTCCTGCGGCGTGCGCATGCGCGCCAAATTCAGCGCCGGAGGCGCTTACCATCCCCGAAGGGCCAAGCCACTCAAAACTGCTCTCTCACCTCGGTCCTGACAACTTGCACCCTCAACGAGCGCCCGCAAAACATGTCGTACGGGCGTAAGCCCGTTCATTTTGACAATAGAACTCTAGTAGGCCGTGATCATAATATCTGCAGGGGTCAATCCTGACCCACCCGTCACAATAATCATCGGTACACCATTAAACTCGATCACCGCGCCTGATCCATCTGCGAGCTCGACGATCGAAATTGAGGTCATCGGATCAGGACCCAGTTCGGCAGCTGGCGCCTCAATCTGAATCATGTCATCGCTGCGGTTGAAATCCGTGACTTCGATGGGATCATACCCGGCAGCAATTGCACTTCTAAGAAAGCCCACCACAGTGTCCTTCCCGTCGCCGGTGCTGACGGTGTCGCCTTCATCAACCACCAAAGTGTCAAACCCGAACCCGCCAAGCACCTCATCGGGGTTGCCCGCGTCCTGGTCAACCGCGTTGATCAAGTCGCCCCCTTCATTGCCGGCCAACCGATCGGACCCAAAGCCGTCCGCAATGATATCCGCGCCCTTGCCCCCGCGCACCCAGTCGTCACCAGCTTCAATATTGGCCTCACTGAAAGCCGCAAGCGGGTCGCTTGGGTCCACCGCCGGAACCGCATTGGTGTTCTCGATCCCGTACTCATCCAGCCCGTCACCCAACAGTATGATGTCGTCCCCGGGCCCGCCAAAGACAAGGTCCGCGCCTTTGCCAGCATCAATCATGTCATCGCCGCTGCCGCCAAAAATCAGGTCCGGGTCAGCGCCTGTGGCCACATCCATCGGTCCCGTCAAAATCGTGGTCGCCGCCTCAGCCTCGGCACGCTCAGCGCTGTCCAGATCGCCGGCGGCCTCCAGTTCGTCGAACAAATCGGTCACGATCCCAGCAATTTCATCAGACAAAATCGCCTGCGTACCGGCGTCAAAGGAATCGCGCGGCGGCAAATCCTCTGGCTCATTTTCGAGCGTAATGCCCCCGTCAGAGCCGCTCCCACCGCCCGCTGCGCCGCCAATGAGCAAACCAAGTCCAAGAAGCAAAAGAAGTTCCATCACATCACCTTAACACGCAATACCGCTTTGCAACTTTACGCCCTCGCCGCAATCGCGCCAAGCTTTCGGCACAATTTCGACAGAAACAATGCATTTCCGTCACGGCTCCAATGCGGGAAGCGGTGGACCTCGCCTCGGCGGCGCACTAACCTCTGGCACGGCACGCGACTACAGGGGGCATCATGGCGCAGGAGCAAACAGGCTACCAGGTTTTGGCTCGCAAATACCGGCCTGGCAATTTTGCTGACCTGATCGGCCAAGACGCCATGGTCCGTACACTCAAAAACGCATTTGAGGCTGGCCGAGTCGCTCACGCTTTCATGCTCACGGGCATTCGTGGCACGGGCAAGACAACCACAGCCCGCATCATCGCCAAGGGCATGAATTGCATCGGGCCCGACGGCAAAGGCGGCCCCACCACCGAGCCTTGCGGGGTCTGCAACGCCTGCCGCGGCATCTCTGAGGGGCGCTTTTTCGACGTGCTCGAAATCGATGCCGCCTCCTCCACCGGCGTAGACAATATCCGCGAATTGAACGCCATGGCCACGACGCGCCCTGCCGAAGGTCGCTACAAGATCTTCATCATCGACGAGGTGCATATGCTCTCGACAGCAGCCTTCAACGCGCTGCTGAAAACGCTGGAGGAGCCGCCTGAGCACGTCAAATTCATCATGGCCACGACCGACATCCAGAAGGTCCCTGTTACGGTCCTTTCGCGCTGCCAGCGCTTCGATCTGCGCCGGATCGAGCCGGAGGTGATGATCGCTCATTTGGCAAAAGTCGCGACCGAGGAAAACGCCCAGATCGCCGAAGACGCGCTGGCGCTCATCACCCGCGCGGCCGAGGGCTCGGTGCGCGATGCCATGTCTCTCATGGATCAAGCCATTTCGCATGGCGCGGGCGAAACCACAGCAATTCAGGTTCGCGCCATGTTGGGGCTCGCAGACCGGGGTCGCGTCCTCGACCTGTTCGATCTTATCATGAAGGGCGACGCCGCCGGCGCGCTGCAGGAACTTAGCGCCCAATACGCAGATGGTGCGGACCCAATGGCAGTGCTGCGCGACCTGGCCGAAATCACCCATTGGGTCTCCGTCATCAAAATCACGCCCGAGGCCGCCGAAGATCCCACTGTTAGCCCGGACGAACGGACCCGAGGACAAGCCATGGCCGAAGGGCTTCCCATGCGTGCCATGACCCGCATGTGGCAGCTGCTGCTGAAAGCTTTGGAGGAGGTCGCAAGCGCACCCAACGCGATGATGGCCGCCGAAATGGCGATCATCCGCCTCACACATATGGCCGATCTGCCGTCGCCCGAAGAACTCGTGCGCAAGCTGCAAGACACGCCCCCGCCTCGGCCGCCCTCAGGCGGGCAAGCTCCGCAAAGCGGTGGCGGCATGACCACTGCGCGCGCGCAAGCGAGCGTCGCAAAGGTTCAGGGCTCCGGCGCCGCGACAGCGCTTGCGCAAGACCCGGAAAACGCCCTCGCGCGGTTCGCCCGCTTCGACCATGTGGTCGAGCTCATCCGCGCAAATCGGGACGTCAAACTGCTGGTTGAGGTCGAAACCACGCTACAGCTCGCCTCCTACGCGCCCGGCCGGATCGAGTTTGTACCCACGCCCAACGCCCCGCGCGACCTCGCGGCAAAGCTCGGCGCGCGCCTGCAACAATGGACCGGCAACCGTTGGGCCGTCACGGTCGTCAATGAAGGTGGCGCGCCCACCATCGCTGCTGTCCGGGATGCCGAAGAAAACGCACTCAAGGCCGAGGCCGCAGAGCACCCGATGTTCAAAGCCACGCTGGCCGCTTTCCCAGGCGCAAAAATCGTCGAGATTCGCACGCCGGAGGAGCTGATTCAGGAAGCGGCGATCGAGGCACTTCCTGAAGTCGAAGATGAATGGGATCCATTTGAAGATGGCTAAGCCATCTTCAAAAGTGCGGTGTAGCGAAAATGCGTAGCATTTTGGCGGGCCGGCACCCCGCAACTCTTCTCGCGCCCAAACGGGAGGGCGGGCGGGGCGATGCGCGCAGGCGCGAGCGTCGCACGATCTCCCTAATGACCTATCTCACACCCACAGCAGCCTGGTCCCAATCTTGCACAGATGTCCGCCCCAGCTGGGTGCCCGGAACACAGGTCACAGCTTGGTCAGAGGCCATTCAGCTTTTCAGCATGCCCCCGTCCCTGGTGCTCCTGGTCGCAAGCGCCATCGTCATCCGAACCCGTAGCCAATGGGGGGCGCTGGCCGTTGTAGTGTTCTGGACCGGTCTTGTTGCTCTCGTCACCTTTGCAAGTGAGCGGCTTTACGGGTCTTTGGCTATCACGGAGGGCTGTATCGGCTCCCCCGCCTTGTTCATCGCCGCTGTCACTGCAATATGTACCGCAATGATCCTCTACACCCTGCCGCGGGAGACGCGGCTCTGACAATCGGAGACAGAACATGCTCAAAGGACTAGGCGGGCTCGGCGATATGGCCGGGATGATGAAAAAAGCCCAGGAAATGCAGACCAAAATGGCCGAGATGCAGGAGGAGCTGGAAAACATGACCGTGACCGGCGAAAGCGGCGCAGGTCTCGTTAAAGCCACCTCCACCGCCAAGGGCGTCATCACCTCCCTCGATATCGATCCGTCGATTTTCCATCCGGATGAAAAAGAAGTCGTCGAAGACCTGATCCTCGCCGCTATCAAAGACGCACAAAACCGCGCCCAGGAAAAAGCCGCCGAGGAAATGGGCAAGCTCACCGAAGGCATGGGGTTGCCCGCTGGTATGAAACTGCCTTTCTAAAAGTTGCCTTTCTAAAAGAAAGGCAATCGGTGGGGTGTAGCGAAAAATCAAAGATTTTTAGCGGGCCCCACACCCCCGAAAACCTGGGACCCACCCCATGTCCAACACCAAAGATATCGACGCGCTGATCGAGATGATGGCCAAGCTCCCCGGGCTTGGCCCCCGCTCGGCACGTCGCGCAGTGTTGCATATGATCAAGAAACGCGCGCTTTTGATGTCGCCTCTCTCAGAGGCTCTGCAAACAGTCGCCACCACCGCGCGCGAATGTGTCAATTGCGGCAATATCGGCACCAGCGACATCTGTGACATATGCCAAAACCCCAAACGCGCCACGGGGGAGATTTGCGTGGTCGAGGATGTGGCCGATCTCTGGGCGATGGAGCGCTCGCAAGTCTTCAAAGGCCGGTATCACGTTTTGGGCGGCACGCTGTCTGCGCTCGATGCCGTTGGCCCAGAGGAGCTTCGCATCCCAAAACTGCTCGACCGGGTCGAAGCAGATGGCATCTCTGAGGTGATCCTCGCGCTAAACGCCACTATCGACGGACAAACGACCGCTCACTACATAGCTGGCGAATTGGAGAAACGTTCCGTAACCGTCACGTCCCTCGCCCAAGGTGTGCCGATCGGTGGCGAGCTAGACTATCTGGATGATGGCACGATTTCTGCCGCTTTAAAGGCACGCAAAGCCATTTGATCGCAGAAGAAGAGTTTTTTCGAAAACTCTTCACAAATGTCTTTTCAAGACATTTTGCCCGCCCCGAGCACGCTCGGCAGCTCCCCCAAGTCTGACAGGACCCTGAATCGGGGATGTCCAACCGGGGCCTCCGCCTTCTCGATCTCCCACTCGTATTTGGCCGGTACATGCACACCCCAGCCACCCGCCTCAATCGCCGGGACAACGTCGGATTTCATCGAATTGCCCACCATCACCGCCCGCTCCGGCCCATCCCCATGCCGCATGAAGGCGCGGATATAGGTCTGCGGCACCTTGTCTGAGACGATCTCCACCGCGTCAAAAAACTCACCCAGCCCCGATTGCGCCAGCTTCCGCTCCTGATCCAGCAGGTCGCCCTTGGTAATCAACACCAGCTTATATTGCCCCGCCAAAGCCCCAACGACCTCTGCCGCATGCGGCAGCAGGTGGATCGGGTGCTCCAACATCTCCTGCCCTTCGGCAATGATCTCCGCGATCACCGACGCCGGCACCCGCGCCTCCGTCACCTCAATCGCGGTCTCGATCATCGACAGCATGAAGCCTTTTATGCCGAAGCCGTATTTGCCTAGGTTGCGCCGTTCTGCCTGCAACAAGCGTTCCGCCAGGTGGTCCGGGTCTGCAAATTCCGCCAGCAATTCAGCAAAGCGCGCCTCGGTCAGACGGAAAAATTCTTCGTTCTGCCACAGCGTATCATCTGCATCGAAGCCAATCGTCGTAATTGTTTGCGACATCTTAACCCTTGAGCCCTTTCCTGTCGGGGTCTGCTTCCTATATAGTAAGCTCTCAGCAGCAGGTAGACCCCGTAAGGTTGTGACGTGACAGGATTTGATTTGATCATGGCGAAAGATGACGAGGACCAGGAGTCCGGCGTTGATACCGTCCTGAAAACCAAACCCAAAACGAAGAAGCCACCCATGTATAAGGTGCTGCTTCTCAACGATGACTACACACCCATGGAATTCGTCGTGCTGGTGCTTGAGCGATTCTTCGGCATCAACCACGCCCAATCGGTGGAGATCATGCTGACCGTGCACAAAAAGGGTATGGCGGTCGTCGGCGTGTTTGCGTTTGAGATTGCCGAGACCAAAGTTGTTCAAGTGATGGATTTTGCCCGCCGCAACCAGCACCCGCTGCAATGCACGATGGAAAAGGAATGAAGCCGAAAGGCTGAGTTTCCGATGACACCCTCAAGACTTCTCCTCGCCGCCCAGAGCGGTGACATTGACCTGCCCTCGGGCGGGCTGACTTGGTTGAACGCACCCGGCGGTGGTGAGTGCGGTCTAGAGGGCGCAGAGCTTCGCGCAAATCAGAGTTTCTACCCCGAGTTTCAGCAACTGGAGTCGCGCGGTATAAACACGAGCCCAATCCTCGACCATGTGCCAGAAAACGCCCTGATCACTGCGCATCGCGCAAAAGCCTTCACGTTTGATCTAATCGCAGAAGCTGTGGAGACAGTCCCGACCAGCGGTCTGATCGCTGTGGATGGCGACAAGACCAATGGAATCGAGAGCCTGGCCAAAGAGCTCAAGCGGCATTTCCCAGACCTGCAAAGCTACTCCAAAGCACATGGAAAGCTGCTGTGGTTCATGCGCCCCGATCGTGCGCCAGACCTGAGCGCATGGCGCGACATCACTTATGTTTTCCCAAACGGTTGGGCGACGCGGGCTGGTGTTTTCTCTTCAGATGGCCCGGACGCTGGTTCAAAACTGCTCGCAGAACACCTCCCTCCGCTCAAAGGGCGCGTGGCCGAACTCGGCGCAGGTTGGGGGTATCTGACGGGCGAGATCCTGAAATCCGACGACGTCAAAGAAGTGATAGGGGTCGAAGCCGATTTCCATGCCGTCACATGCGCTGGACACAACATCCGCGATTCGCGTGCGCAGATCACTTGGGGCGATGCGGTTGACATGCGCGGGGTTGATTTTGACGCCGTCGTGACCAACCCGCCATTCCACGCCAGCCGGAAGCCCGATCCAGCTTTGGGTATCGCGTTCATTGAAAAGGCTGCAGCGCTATTGAAACCCAAAGGCGTGTTTTGGATGGTGGCAAACCGAAACCTGCCCTATGAGGCCGCCCTCGACGCTGCCTTTAAGAAGGTAGTCACTGTTGCACAATCTGGCGGGTTCAAAGTGATACAAGCCAGCTTGCCCAAAACCACTCGCAAGGGGCGGTAGGTTCCACTAACCTGTCGTGAGCCCATCTAGAGGATTCGCGCGATGTCCTTCTCGATCTCCGGAAAAACAGCCATTATTACTGGCGCCGCAAACGGTGTCGGTCTCGCCATTGCGCGTCACTTTGTGGACCAGGGCGCCAATGTCATGATGGCAGACCGCGACGAGGATCGCCTGAAAAAAGAAGTCCCGGACGATGAAGAAGAAAGTGGTAATTCACGTATCTTCGCGGGTGATTTACGTGAGAAGCTAAGCCAGTCAAACCTGATCAACGCAACGCTCGATGCGTTTGACCGCATCGATATCCTGATCAACGCCTCTCGGCAGGTACTGCCAACCGATACGCTCGACCCCGATGACGACTCGGTCGAGATCATGTTGCAGCAAAACTTGCTGGCCAGCCTGAAACTGTCGCAACAAGTCGCCAAAAAGATGATCGAGCAGGCGGAAGATGCTGAACCTGGGGAATTGGCAGGGTCCATCGTTAACCTGTCATCCATCGCGAGCCAACGCTCCCGCTCGGGGCTGATGGGGTTCTCCATCGCCACGGCTGCGATGGATCAAATGACACGCACCCTCGCGCTGGCCTTGGCCCCTAGCATGATACGGGTGAACGCGATCTCCATGGGCTCAGTCATGTCCGCGTCGCTCAAACAATCGCTCAAAGACACGCCGGGCCTACGCGAGGATATCACCCGGCACACGCCTTTGGGTCGCATAGGCCATTCGAGTGAAGTGGCGGAGGCCGCGCAGTTTCTGTCCTCTAATGCAGCTGGCTTTATCACCGGGCAAATCATGGCTGTCGATGGCGGGCGTAGCTTGCTCGACCCAGTGGAAACCGCAGCGCACTAAACGATTCGCTGCGCGCTACGGAAACAAACCAGCTATTTGGCCGCATTCATTTCCTTGGCGGAAACAGTCTGACGCCATTCTGACCCGAAACAGCCACGATTTGGCCTTATTCTTCCCATGACCGCTTCACTTTGTTTAAAATTGTTGGAGTTTTTATGAGTTTTGGGGTGAAAGAATGTCGGACATTGGCTGGCTTATTATATACGCGGCGCTTGGCTACTTTGTGGTGAAATACGGGGCCAAGCTTTACCTTGCTTATCACGCAGCTGCGGAGCGTGAACGAATGAGACGCGTCGTCGATTGGGACAATCGCTATAGAAGAGAGCGGAACCGCAAAAAACATCTTTCCAGCAGAAGCATCTGGCAGAAGCTGGGCCTGAGCAGCTGAAACGAAAAAGGCCACCGGAACCCGGTGGCCTTTTCTCATGCGAATGGAGATCAGGTTTTTACCGATCCTCTTCGACATCAGGCTGATCATCGCTTTCAGGCAGGTTGAACAGAGAGTCGGCGTCAACCAGCAGATTGTCATCCTCCGCCTCTTCCTCTTCAGGGGCATCGGCCAAGGTGAAGGCTTCAAGCCCTGCAATTGCCGTTGGCAGTGCTGGCTCTTCCGGGGCACCAAGCGACTGCTCGGTTGAGACGAGCTTGCGGCGTTCATCGTCGCTCATGACCGCGCCCTCTTTCGCCTTTTTCGCATTCGCTTTTTGCACCGCTGCGTCCAGCTCAGACTGTTTGCAAAGGCCCAAAGCGACCGGATCAATCGGCTGAATATTCTGAATGTTCCAGTGGGTCCGATCACGGATCGCGTTAATCGTCGGTTTCGTCGTTCCGACGAGCTTGGAAATCTGGCCATCCGAGAGCTCCGGATGAAACTTCACCAACCACAGGATGGAGGCCGGGCGGTCCTGCCGCTTCGACAATGGGGTGTAGCGCGGGCCGCGGCGCTTTTCCTCGCCCACAGCGGCGGCATTGTGCTTCAGCTTCAATTTGTAGCGCTTGTCTTCCTCAGCCTTGTCAATCTCGGCCTGGGTCAGCTGATTGTTGGCGATCGGGTCAAAGCCCTTAACGCCAGCAGCCACATCGCCATCAGCAATCCCTTGGACTTCCAGCTCATGCAACCCGCAGAAATCTGCGATCTGCTTGAAAGTCAGCGTCGTGTTGTCCACCAGCCAAACGGCGGTCGCTTTTGCCATAATCGGTAGGGCCATCGGCGTCTCTCCTTTAGATACACTTTCCCCGTCGCCCGGATCAGGGGCTGTCCCAAGCGGGACAAGTTCGTAGTGTTGGGGAACTTGCAGGATATATAGTCTTCCAAAAGGCAAAGGGGAAGAGCAAATGAGAGCTGTGATTTTCTGGCTGGCGATGAGCTGCGCCGCTTGGGCGGAGGGCGAGCGCGCCGGCGAATTCGATTACTATGTCATGGCCCTAAGCTGGTCGCCCAACTGGTGCGCCCTGGAAGGCGACGCGCGCGGTTCTGACCAATGCGACCCGCGCCACGATCATGGCTGGATCCTCCATGGGCTCTGGCCGCAGTTTGAGCAAGGCTGGCCGTCTTACTGCAACACATCAGCGCGCAACCCGTCACGCGGGCAAACGGGCGCCATGGCCGACATTATGGGGACGGGTGGGCTCGCCTGGCATCAATGGAAAAAGCATGGTCGTTGTTCCGGGCTGAGCTCTGAAGACTACTTCGCGCTATCGCGCGAGGCTTATGCCTCAGTGACGCGCCCGCCACTGCTGCGAAGACTGGAAGAGCCTGTGAAACTGCCCGCATCTGTGATCGAGGACGCCTTTTTAGAGGTAAACCCAGACTTACGCGCGACAGGGATTACGATCACTTGCAAAAAACAATACATTCAAGAAGCGCGAATTTGTTTCACAAAAAGCCTTGAAATGCGGCAGTGCGGCGTCGATGTCAGACGAGATTGTGACCAAAATGACGCGGTTTTCGCGCCGATCCGGTGAGGTTCCAATTTTTTTGCCAAGAGTGAAAGTAAACTAGGTTTTCCCCCTACCGTGCGTTTGGGGCGCTTGCTATCTACAACATGTAGCGAGCGAGTGATTGGGTACCGTAGCGAGTGAAGCGTTACGACGTCCTTGGAGGGGTGGCGTGACCAGATTTTTAAGGGCGATGCCGCAAGGTATCGCCCTTTGTTTTTTGCCACCACTGGGGCCCTAAACTTTTAGAATAATCTTCCCGATATGTTTTGAGCTTTCCATATGGGAATGCGCGGCAGCTGCGTCTTCCAGCGCGTATTCAGAATCCATCACTGGCGCCACTTTTCCAGCCTCCAGAAGCGGCCACACCTCCCGCTTCAGCGCCTGTGCGATCCGCGCCTTCGCCAGATCACTTTGCGGGCGCAGCGTAGACCCCGTGAGGGTCAGCCGCCGCAACATCATGAGCGCAAAATTCAATTCCACCTTCGGGCCCTGCAAAAACGCGATCTGAACCAACCGCCCATCCATGGCCAGTGTTTTGACATTGCGCGGCAGATAGTCTCCACCAACCATGTCGAGGATCACGTCGGCTCCACCCTCAGACTTGATCGTTTTGACGAAGTCTTCCTCGCGATAGTTGATGGCAATCTCTGCGCCAAGGTCGCGACAGGCGGCGCATTTTTCATCTGAGCCGGCGGTGGTGAACACGCGCGCGCCGAAAGCATGCGCGAGCTGGATTGCTGTCGTCCCAATCCCAGAAGAACCACCGTGAACGAGGAACCGTTCTCCGGCTTTGAGGCCACCGCGCATGAAGACGTTGGAATAGACTGTGAAAAACGTCTCAGGCAGCGCGGCCGCTTGAGCCAAGCTCAAACCTTTTGGCACCGGCAGGCAATGCGCAGCGGGCGTCGTCACAAATTCCGCGTATCCACCACCAGGCAGCAAAGCGCAAACCCGGTCACCTACAGCGATCCCGCTGACGCCTTCACCTATGGCGTCCACAACACCCGCGCCCTCTAAGCCGGGCAAAGGCGATGCGCCGGGCGGCGGATCATAGGCGCCTGCGCGTTGTAAGGCGTCAGGGCGATTCACCCCCGCATAGGCAAGTTTTATGCGGACTTCACCTGCTTGCGGCTCCGGCATTGGGACGTTTGTCGGCCGCAATACTTCCGGTCCACCCGGCTCCGTGATTTCAACTGCGCGCATGTTTGCCCCCTAGAATGTCAGGGCTTAACTCTTGCCAGTCCCGACCGAGCCCGGCAAGTCGCTCGCAGTGAATTTGGTCGGCGGCTTGATCTGGGACAGAAGCCAATTCGGCCCAGCCAAAAGCTTTGAGGCCAATGGATTGCCGTTCACCTGAGCCTTCACCTTTTCGAACTGCATGACATTGTCGATGCGGCGGTCGAGGAAGGACCAAGTAGCCTCATGACCTTCGCTGGTGTCGCCAAGCCAGTAGAGCACCGTGGAGCCATAGACGCCGGACAAGGTCGCGCGTTTGGTGTACCAATTATAGTCGTCAGAGTTATCGCCAAGCGCGACCCAGATAGCATCCGCGGTTCCCCAGATCAGGCTCGCGCCTTGGACAGAGTGCTGAGGTAGGGCGAACAGGGTTGACCCGCGCCGAACGGCCTCTTTGTGGTCCTCTACCGCCTCAAGACGATAGCGCACTGCGGCAGCAACACGGTCGCGATACCGCATCGTCGACAGGTTTTCTGAGGCCATGCGGGCTTTCATGTCTGCATCCCCGCGCATGTGAAACGCCACGGCCATATCAATGCCTTTGCGCGGAAAAAGCGATTTCGCTAGGGCATGATCAATGCCGGTCTCGGCAACAGCGGCATTGAATGCGACATCGCTCCAGCCGTCGAACATGACGTGGTTTAAAGCGGCGTCTAAAAGGCGATATTTATCGGGTTGGTCCATCGAAAGGCTCCTCTCCATCTTTGATGGACAACCTAGCACGGCTTTGCTATACGCCCAACTCCTGCAGATTCATGCAAACTCTAACTTAGGAAGGTGGTGACACCACATGCAGGTAAGCGTTCGCGACAACAATGTCGATCAGGCACTGCGCGCCCTGAAGAAGAAACTTCAGCGCGAGGGCGTTTTTCGGGAAATGAAGCTCAAGCAACATTTCGAAAAACCGTCTGAGAAGAAAGCACGCGAGAAGGCCGAGGCCATCCGCCGCGCCCGCAAGCTGGCCCGTAAAAAGGCTCAGCGCGAAGGCGGGATGTAGTCCCTCCCTCGATGCGAGAATAAACGACCCCCGTAAGCAGCCGCTTCGGGGGTTTGTTTTTTTGACTAACCCGGCACTGTGATGCTGATCCGGGATATGCGGCCCGCTTGGCCGTAAACATTCACGATGAAATACGTCCCGCCTGCGCCATTGCTCGCCAAGATATTGCGCACATATTGATCGTAATAATCCTCGATATCCATAACGCCCGGGCCGATTTGAGCGCGCATCGCACGGTCAGAGAAAATCGGGTCCGCCCCATCATCGTCATGCCTGATCCCGAAGCGATGGTAGTTGGCCCGATCTTGCGCAATTAATGCAGCAAAACTGGTGAGCCGTGTTCCAGAAGAGTTGTAGTGATCTTCAGGCCCGATATCAGCGACGTATTGTGCCAGCAGCCTTTCTTGCGCCAAACTTGGTGTAGTTAGCGACGTGACGGCCACCATAGCGCAAAAGAAAACCCAAAGAGGCGAAAACGTCGCTCTGGCGTGCATCATCAACTTCCTTTTTCATACCGCGTTCCTTTTTATATCATGCCTTCGGACCCACCGCCCGAATAAACCTCGCACCACTTGTGATGACAGTATCTCAAGCACCTTCGTTGTTCTGTGAACTTGTACACAGTTCGTCAGGAAAGTTGGTCGACGACGTGGTTTTGGGAGAGAGATTTGAACGGCATAGCAGGCCCCGACTTTATTTTTCTCTGCTTTTGTGCTAACAACCCAACATTGTTTTGGAAAAGCCGCCTGGAAATTTTCTGCCGGGCAGACCCGATCTAAATTGAAATTCTCTCGTCGCGCTTGCCCAAAGCAGTGTGAAAAAAATTATTTATTTGAAGCAATTAGGAATATTTCATGAGTAAATCATCCTATGGCCACGCGCTAACGACTCTTCCCAGATCAAAGCAATATAAAGGGCCATTTGGCAGGCTTTTCCGGGAGCTCGCACCCTGGACGTCGCCCGAGGCCAATGACATGGCCGCCGTTCAGGCTTTGAAGGACTTTGCCACAAATTCGATGAGCGAGACGGCGGGCGCGGACGACCTCGACAATGCGAACCTGCCTGCGGGCTACACCTATTTCGGGCAGTTCGTCGATCACGACATCACGTTTGATCCAACCTCGTCGCTGATGCGGGCGAGCGATCCGGAGAAACTTGAGAATTTCCGCACACCTCGGCTCGACCTCGACTGCCTCTATGGCGAGGGTCCGGCAGACGAGCCCTTTATGTATGATGCCGACCAAGGCGGCTGCTTCCTGTTAGGAACGGTCCAAAAAGACATCGCGGGCAATGACGTCGCAGGCTCAAATGAGCCGGACTTGCTACGCAACCGTCAAGGTCGCGCCATCATCGGCGATATGCGCAACGATGAGAATGTCATCGTGTCTCAGCTGCAGCTTGCCATGTTGCGCCTGCACAACCGAGCGATGCGACAAGTGATGGGAGTCGACCCCGACGATACCACCGCAACATTCGGCTTTGACGGCGAAAAATTCGCCGAGGCGCAGCGCAAGGTGCGCTGGTTCTACCAATATGTTGTCTGGAATGACTTCGTGAAACGGATGGTCAGCAATGACATCTGGGAACGCGTGCTCGACAAGTCCGACGGCCATGCCTTCAATGGCACGGTCTACAATTGGAAAGAGCAGCCCTTCATGCCGGTCGAGTTCTCGGTTGCCGCTTACCGTTTCGGCCACTCGCTGATCCGCCCGGGATATCAGGTGAACCTGAATACGGACGTGGGGCTTGGTTTCAATGTCGAGCTGCCGATCTTCGACCCGGCAAACGCGGGCGGGCATGATCTGCATGGCTTCCGCTTCTTCCCGCACCGCCATACGGTGCAATGGGATTGGTATTTTGATATCAATTCCGGTGGACCTTTCCCGCAGCCTGCCCGACGCATCGACCTGAAGCTGTCATCCGCGGTGTTTGCCTTGGATGAGGGACCAGATCCAAAGCCCAATATGTTGGCCTTCCTGAACCTTCTGCGCTCGATGCGGCTGGAACTGCCGCGCGGCACGGATGTGGCGCACCGGATGGGGATCACCCCGCATGCGATAGACGATCCGCATGAGGACATTCTGTGGCCCTACATTCTAAAAGAGGCACAACTGATCCCAGCTGGAAATTCCGGCCGGATGCTTGGCAAAGTCGGTGGCACGATCGTGGCAGAAGTCTTCGGTGGTTTGCTCGATGGCGACCCGATGTCTTTCGTCCGCAACATGCCGAATTGGAAGCCCAGCGATGACGCAGATCTGATGGCACTTCTAGACAACCCGGCGCCTGTGAATGGCGGCGATTGGGAGGTCGCAGACCTGATCCGCGCCTCGGGTGCTCCGATCAATGACACGGATGTCGCCAACACGATTGCAAACGGCCAAAACTGAGTCGTATCGAAAAATTTGGTCCTCTCGCTTGCCTAACGCGATGCGGGAGGACCGGTTAATTTTGACTAAAATTTATGCGCTTGCTTATTTCTTGTCATTCTTTGAAGCGGCAAAATTTGCTTAAGTTCGGCAATTCATAGATTTTCCCCAAGAACGACAGAATTTTAGCCAAATTCGAGCCTTTGCCTGATGTCCGGGGACCGGAACAGTTTCAAAGGTAAAACTCATGCACGCAATTTCTCTCACTTGGGCGACACTCCTGGCAGGAGCCATGTCAGTGACCACTGTCGGCCAAGCGCTCGGTGATCGCGCTGAGGCCGAACGACGCCTCGCAGCAATCCATGACGCGGATATCTTAACTATCGGCGAAGAATCCGACGGCGCAGACCGCATTCGATACTCTGAGCGGCTGTCCATGCTTACTCAACGGGTCGCCGCTGCATCTTGCAGTCTGACATCCGACGTGGCGATCGAAGAAAGCCATTTCCATCTCGAAGAAGCGATGCATGAGATGGATATCATCCTCGAAGCACTCCGTGTCGGAAATGAAAAACTCCATATCTTTGGGCCCGAAAAGCGTAAACGCACCTTGCATGATATCGATGAGCTCGAGGAAGAATGGAAAGAAACTCATGGGGCGGTCGAAGCCGTCCTTGCAGATGGGCACGATGTCGACAACGCGCATATCATCGACGACCACAATCTCAGCCTGCTGAAAAAAGCGCAGGTTCTTGCGTCTGACATCTCTGGCCAATATTCCCACCCATACGAGCTGACGCAATCGCACGCGATGCTGCTCTCGATTGCGGGTCGGCAACGCATGCTCACGCAGAAAATGGCAAAAGACGCATGCGAGGTTTGGACTGGTTATCATGCCGAAGACGGTCGTGCTGACTTGATCGAGACGATGTCGATATATGAAAACTCGCTCAACGCGCTTTTGAACGGGATGCCAGCCGCAGGAATTCTGGCCGCGCCAACACCGCAAATCCAAGAGGACCTGCATATCTTGCTGGATCGCTGGGCCATCATCAAAGCCAATCTCGTAAAGCTCATCGATGGCGAGACACTAGACATGGATCAAAAATATGAGATCTTCCACGATCTGAATCTAGAGCTGGATGACCTCGAACATCTGATCCATGACTACAAAGAGTTCACTGAAGCTCACCATACCTAATTCTGGGGTAACAGCCCTGAATTGTCATCGGCATCAATGTCCTCGAAACGGCGCGTTTCCACATTTGGGAGCGCGCCGAACGCTTGCATCAGCCGTTTAGGAGAGTAGCCAGCGGGTATTTCTGCAAAATCAGGAAGCTGGCGTAAAATGCGGCCCGTTGAGACCGCGCATTGCGTCTTTGGCACGGCCCCATAGGCACTGGCGAGTGCGAAGGCGCGGGCCGCAACTTCGGCTGAGACCTCCAGCTTTTGGACCACAGTGTCGAAGCTCTCGCGCGTATGATAGTCTATATAGATGCCCAGCATTTTGTCGGTTATGCCGAAATGCAGATCATTTCTTTCCGGTGCGTTCGGATTCCACCAGGTCCCTGCTGGGTCCCAAACGACCCGTTGCGACGCATTTATGACCAGCGCGCTATGCGCACCGGCCCCGGACTTATTGTTGATAACTGTGACGAGAGAGAGGGTCGCTGGTCCCGGAGCGCGGGTCACGACGCGATCAATCTCTGATTGCTCAGACCACTTGGGTTCCGCCCCACAGCTGACGAGACCGAGTAAAAGGCTCATGAAAACCAGGAGCCGAAAGATCATTTCAAAAAGCTATCAGCCGTTGATCATTGCCAGTAGGACAAGAAAAACGAGGATACCGATAACGGTATAGGTCGTGAATTTCACAAAGCCATCAAAGGTCTTTTCTTGCTCTTTGATGTCCATCGAGCCGTGCTCATGTTCTGACATATTTCAGGGTCCCTTTAGCTTTATTAACCGTGATCTAGCGGATTCTTTTGGCACTGTCACGCAAACTCGGCGTGATTTACTCCTCCTCCAGCGCCTTGGCCAGTCGAAAACCAATCCGGTTTGGTTCAGGCTGATCCACATGTTTAGGCAAAGCTCTTAATAATACGTTGAGTTGGCTGACATGTTGAATTTGTTGGGTTTTTGCGCCGCTCGGGTCGCTCCCATAGAAGGTGAGGATGTCGGGCGCGTAAAAGCCCATCCCCTCGATCCGCATCACGCCAGCGTCGCCGCCAGTGAACCCCATGGCAACCTCATGATCTGCATCAAGTTGCTCTTCGAAGTTTTTGATGTAGAGCACCAACCGAATGTAGGCCCATTCCGCCGGGCTTTTGCTCTCCAGATCGGACCCCGCGACCGCCTCAGGCAAAGGTTGCCCTTCGGGGGAGGCCGCGCCATCTTGCGTATGGACCACGCGCGCTTTCGGCAATGCTGCGCTCTCGATAGCCTCAGCGGTGGTCTTGATCTCTTCGCTCATGGCGCGCCTCTTGCTCAGTCTTTGGTCTGGTATAGGTAGGCCCCATCCTCGCGCATGGAGCGCGTTACTTGTCCAGACAAATAGAGGTGATGGCAATGGGCCATGGCCTCAACCAGCGCCAGCCCATATTCGCCGCCACGGATTTCCCGCTTGAACAGCGTTAGGAAGCACTCATGCGCAGAATGAGATGTTTTGAGAAAGTCGAGCAGTCTGTCCAGCGCGCCGTGATGGTTGTCTATGAGCTGCCTGAGACGTAGCGGCAGACCGTAAAACGGCAGTTTATGGCCAGGCAGAACGAGCTGATCGTCGGTCGCGAAGCTCTGAAAACCTGCGCAGGCTTGCAGCCAATCGCTGACCGGATCGGCCTCCGGCTCATTGGGGTAAAGGCCCAGATTGGGCGAGATCGACGGAAGTAATTGATCCCCACCCAAAACAATCCCGTCATCTGACCAGAAGGTCGCGTGTTCGGGCGCGTGGCCGTGGCCGATCCTGACATCCCAAATACGGTCGCCCAGACGAATGCGGTCACCCTGTTTGATCCGCCGGTAACCCTGCGGCATAGGCGCCACGCAATCCGCGAAGTTGAACGGGCGCTCGGATTTGCGTTTCTCCAGTATTTCCGGGTCCATGCCGCCGCGCGTGTAGAAGGTGATTGCCTCTGGCGTCGGTACAGGCTGGACGTCGAGCGTCAACATGCGTGCCATCAGCCAAGCCGTGCGCGTGGTCAGAAGCTGCGCGCCATGCTCGGACTGAAACCAGCCAGCCATGCCGATATGGTCGGGATGGTGATGCGTGAAGATGACTTCCGAGACAGGTTTTCCCTGAAGCGGGCCCGCGAGAAGTCCTTTCCATATGGCAACACCGCGTTTTGAGAAGAATCCGGTATCGACAATGACCCAACCGTCGCCATCGGCGATCGCGTAGACATTTACATGGTCGAGCGCCATTGGTAGCGGCAACCGCATCCACAAGATGTCAGGCGCGACTTCAATCGCCGCGCCTTCTTCAGGTATTGTTTCGAACGGGTAGGAGAGACTACCGGTCAAGCGACAAGATCTTCAACACTCAGTGCATATAGGTCCTCGGCGCGCTGCATGACATGCTCAGCCAGACCACGATGTTCAGGCAACAACCGGCCAATATAGACACGCGCCAGCTTTGCGCGCGCGCTATCTGATCCAGCGGCCTTAGCGGCGGCCAAATGGTAGTGCGCTCCCAGGCATCGAGCGAAAAGCCGCAGATAGGCAACGGACCCTGCCATGCGATCATTCATCTCCTGCTCAACCAGCCACTCGGTCGTTTCGCGCAAAGTTTCAAGCGCGCTGAATACGGCCGACGCCAGATCGGGGAGTTCGTCTTTCAGTCCTTCGACCGCGTCTTCCATCTCATCGATCAGGGCGTAAGCCGCTTCGCCCCCATCCATCATCTTACGCGCGACGAGATCAGCAGCTTGAATGCCGTTGGTGCCTTCGTAAATCGCTGTCACACGGACGTCGCGCAGATATTGGGCGGCGCCGGTTTCCTCCACGAAGCCCATGCCGCCGTGGACCTGAATACCTTTTTGCGCAACTTCGATTCCGATATCGGTGCCGAAAGCCTTGGCAATTGGCGTAAGCAGCGCGGCGCGGGCTTTCCACTCGGCCGCGCCTGTCGCGTGATCCATATCGATGGCAAAGGCGCACGCCGCTCCAATCGCGCGGGCGGCAAACACATCGGCCTTCATCTCTGCCAGCATACGGCGCACATCGGCATGGCCGATGATCGTATCGTCTTGCACTGCGCGCCCCTGCTTGCGATCCATCGCGTAAGCCAGCGCATGCTGGTAAGCCGCTTCCGCTACGGCGATCCCCTGGCCGCCGACACCAAGACGCGCATTGTTCATCATGGTGAACATCGCCGCCATGCCGCCATTCTCCTCGCCGACAAGCCAGCCGGTTGCCCCGTCATATTGCATCACCGCCGTGGGGGAACCGTGCAGGCCCAGCTTATGCTCAAGCGACACGACTTTGAGGTCATTCGCAACGCCAGCATTGCCGTTGTCATCAGGCAGCCGCTTTGGAACCATGAAAAGCGAAATGCCTTTTGTTCCGGGTGCTGCGTCGGGCAGACGCGCGAGCACGAGGTGGCAGACATTTTCAGTGAAGTCATTATCGCCCCAGCTGATGTAAATCTTCTGGCCCGTGATCGCATAGGTTCCATCGCCACGCGGCTCCGCCTTCGTGCGGAGCGCACCCACATCGGAACCAGCCTGGGGTTCAGTCAGGTTCATTGTCCCGTTCCACTGCCCTGAGATCAGTTTCGGCAGATAGATGCGCTTGATCTCATCAGACGCGTGATGCTCCAGCGCCTCGATCTGGCCTTGCGTCATCAAGGGTGCGAGCTGCAGCGAGAGGCAGGCGCCGCCAACCATCTCCATCACAGCATTGACCAAAGATTGCGGCAAACCCATCCCGCCATATTCAGGATCAGCAGCCATGCCGACCCAGCCGCCTTCTGCGATCGCGTTGTAGCCATCCGCGAACCCTGGGGAGGTACGCACAACGCCGTTCTCCAACCGTGCCGGGTGCAAATCGCCTGGACGTTGCAAAGGGGCCAGAATTTCGTTGGCCAGCTTGGCGGCCTCGTCCAGAATCGCCGCTGTCACATCGCCGGTCGCCTCAGAGAATTTCTCTGTCTCCGCGAGCCGGGCAAAGCCGGTAACGTGATCAAAGAGGAACTGGTACTCATTAGCTGGCGCAGTATAGGGCATTAACAACTCCGATAAGTCGGGCTTTGCAGGACCGCAGTTGATACGGTAAAGGCTTCAAATTCAGACGAGTAATGGCTCGCGCGCGCTGCGCCATCAAGCAAAACGCAGCGTCAAAATGAAAGGCCTTGCAGTGACGCGGAGACTCAAACCTGCGGAGATAGGGGACGCGGCTGCATTGTTGCGCGCGGGCGAACGCGTGGCCTTCCCGACGGAGACGGTCTACGGGCTTGGAGCAGATGCGACATCTGACAAAGCAGTCGCCGGGGTTTTTGAGGCCAAAAACCGCCCCAGCTTCAACCCGTTGATTGTTCATCTTCCGGACGCAGCGGCAGCCAACGAACTGGCCGTATTTTCACAAGATGCGGAGCGTCTGGCAGAGGCTTTCTGGCCCGGGCCAATGTCACTCGTCCTACCCTTGCGAGCAGGCCATGGATTGTCGGCGCTGGTCACAGCTGGCTTGGACACCGTGGCCTTGCGCGTTCCATCCCATCCATTGGCGCGCGAGTTGCTAAGCTTGGTCGGACGGCCCGTTGCGGCCCCCTCCGCCAACCCGTCTGGCAAGATAAGCCCGACTACGGCTGCGCATGTTCTGGACGGACTTTCAGGCCGGATCGCTGGGGTACTTGATGGTGGCGCCTGCGAGGTTGGTCTTGAATCAAGTATCTTTGGCGGCGACCCCCTCAGACTCCTTCGCCCGGGCGGCGTGACGGCAGAGGCAGCGGAAGCCGTGTTGGGCCACGCATTGGCACAAGCGGAGCTTTCACCCGAGACACCCAATGCACCCGGGCAGCTGACGTCGCATTACGCACCGGATGTGGGTGTCGTTTTGGATGTGAGCAGCGCAGGCGACGTGCCGCATTTGGGCTTTGGGCCAAGGGAGGCGACACGCAACCTGTCAATGAGCGGCGACCTGATCGAAGCCGCCACAAATCTTTTTGCGATGCTGCGTGAGATGGATCAAATCACGGCTGAATCAGATGCGGACCATTTCACGGTCGCGCCCATTCCAGGCGAAGGGTTGGGTCACGCAATCCGGGATCGTCTAAGCCGCGCGGCAGCACCAAGAAGTGGCTAAGCGCGCCCGCCCTCGGCGCTGAGTAGCAAGGGGTTGATCCCCATCTCCTCCAACGCCGCCTGCCATTTGCCAGCATCGTCGCGCCCGAACACCAAACCTTGGGTAGCGTCGCCGATCAGCCAGCCATTCTGTGCGATCTCGCCTTCCAACTGGCCCGGCCCCCAGCCTGCATAACCCATGGCGAGCAACGCCATTTCTGGCCCGCTGCCGCTCGCGATATCTTCAAGTATATCGAGGGTTGCGGTCATACCAAACCGCTCATTGACACGAAGGGTGCTGACCTCATCGCCGTATTCGCCGCTATGCAATACGAACCCGCGCCCAAACTCGACCGGCCCGCCCATATGCACCCGGATCGTGCGCGCGCCGGGGGCCGTCTCAATCTCCAACTGTTTGAGCAGGTCTGTGAACTGCAAATCCTCAGAAGGCTTGTTCACGATAAGCCCCATGGCCCCTTTGTCGGAGTGAGAGCACATGTAAATCACGCTTTGCGTAAAGCGCCAGTCGCCCATGGACGGCATGGCGATGAGCAGCTTGCCACTGAGATCAAGGGATTCGGAAAGGTCATCCATAGGTCAAAGCTGCGCCTTCGCGGGAGCGGACACAAGAGTGTCATCGCCGCAGCTGTGGCGGAAAGGACATTGTAGCAAAGTCTCGCCGAGACGTGATTTCTCGTGTCAGTGCCGGATGCATAGGTTAGCGTTCACGATGTTTCGCCATATGCTTCTCTCCGCCGCCACGGCCCTTGCTCTTTTTGCAAGTTACACTGCGCCTTCCAAGGCGCAGGAGTTCGACGACATTGGCAGCGTCATAAAGGTTAGCTTCTTGCAGGGGTGGCGTCACGAGGACGGGGTGCATTTCGCTGGTTTGAAGGTCGATCTGGCGCCCGGCTGGAAGACCTATTGGCGCGCACCGGGCGATGGCGGGCTACCGACGCTTATTTCATGGGCCGGCTCTGACAACGTCTCAGATGCAGATATCGTTTGGCCCCGCCCGCGGGTGTTTCGCCAAGCAGGCATGCGCTCGGTCGGCTATGACACGCAGGTTGTGTTGCCCCTTCGCTTCTTGCCAAAAACCGAAGGGCAAATGAATGTGCAGCTTCATCTGCGCATGGGGGTATGCAAGGACGTTTGCCTTCCCGTCGACATGAAGCTTTCCACCACTTTGGCGCAAGGTGCCAAAGAAGGGGTTAGCCTGATCAAATCGGCGCTCTCTGATCGTCCGGCGAAAGTGGCAGCCCCCCTGACGTGCCGTCTGACCCGCAAAGATGGGGAGTATCTGCTAGAAGTAAGCACTGTTGTGGCCCAACCGCTTGGTCGCTCCGAGGTTTCGGTTATTGAGCTACCGGACCCGACCATTTGGGTAAGCGAACCATTCTTTGCTCGAAACGGCGACATGGTCGTTGCAAAATCCCGCGTCATCCCGCAGGCCAAGAGCGCGGTGATTGATCTAACGCAATTGCGCCTCACGCTTCTGACGACAAGCGACGCAATTGAGATGAAAGGCTGCGGTTAAGCCTGTCTGCGCGTGGCACCATGTGCAATCGCCGCAATAATCCAAGACAGAACCAGAAACGCAGCCGTCGAAGCGAGGAACAACAAGACACCCGCGACGACAGGTGACATCGCAGCAAAACTCGCCCCAAATAGGGGAAGCAGGCTACCAGTCCAAAGCGCGATGCCCGCTGTCGCAACAAATAGCGCGGCAACGACCAGCACCTGAGCGAAACTCAAGAGCCGGAAGCGTCGCGCGGCATGACTGCCCAAAGCGCGGCGGAAAGCACGTCGTTGACGCGCGACATCTTCTTGGATCGCTAAAAGTGACGGGACGACCAGCATGATCAAGAGGAAGCCAAAGCCAAGCCCGTAGCAGAGCGTGATTACGGTCGGCTTTAGGAATTGCGCCTGTGCCGAGCTTTCAAAAAGCAGCGGCGCGAGGCCCAAAACGGTCGTGAGCGTCGTCAGCAACACGGGGCGCAACCGGTCCGACGCGCCATCGATGATGGCCTGTATCATGCCACGGTTTTCGGCATACTCATCAATGGTCGAGACCAATACGATGGAGTCGTTGATGATAATCCCCGTCATCCCAATGAGCCCCACCACCGTGAACATCGACAATGGCACGTCCCATGCGAAATGTCCGTAGATGGTGCCGATCAGCCCAAATGGGATGATGGCCATGATCACCACCGGGCGGCTGAAGCTGGCAAACACCCAAGCAAGCGCCAGGTAGATTCCCAACATACACAGGATGAACCCAGTCAGTGCCTCTGTTAGGAACCGGTCCTCCTGTTCCGCCAAGCCTGCTTGTTCCGAAGCGATGCCAAAATCACGTTCAAGTTCTGGCAAAAGCTGGCTCGCAATAATTTCACTGATCTCAGAGGCGCGGGCCGGGTCGTCCTCGGAAATCTCGCCCGTCACAGATATCAGTTGCACACCGTCCACGCGGCGTACTGTTGAGAAGCCAATGCGGTTGTCCACGCTGACGATATCTTCGAGCGGAACATAGGCGCCGCCCGGCGCGCGCAAATAAGTGCGCTCCAGGAAGTCCGCTGTTAACTCGCCTGCAGGCAATTCAACCCGAATCGTGGCGGAGCGTGGCCCGTCCGGGTAGCTCGCGGCCTCGATCCCGTTAAGCCGATTGCGCAGCACGCGTCCCAGCTCGTCAATGGTGAAGCCAAGCGATTGGCCTTGCGGCGTCAGATCGAGGATAAGCTCTTCTTTGTCATAAGCAAGGCTGTCCTCCAACGCGGAGATTTCAGGATATTGCGAGAGCCGCGTTTTCAGGGCTTCGGCTGCATCCTTGAGCGTTTGCGCATCTGCACCAAAAAGCGGTACATCAAGATTATCGCCGCCGGGCCCAGAGCCCCAGCGGCGGAAGCTCAGCTCTTCAACCAATGGATGCCGCCGCACCTCATCCTGAAGCGCGCCCACAAAAGCAAAAGACGAATAGGGACGCAGATCCGCATCAACCAGCTCAATCGAAACGGAGCCAAGTTGATCGGCATCTTTGCTGCTTTGCCCGGCAAGCCCACGCCCCGTCGTCCCGCCGACCTCGGCCAGCACATAGACAACCGGGTTGACGCCATGCTCGTCCTCAAATTCTGCCGCGACGGCTTCTGTAGCGCGCTGCATCTCCCGCATCATCTCAAGCGTGTCTTCTCGCGTTGCCCCCGGAAGCATCGAAAAATTGCCTGAAACTGACCCGCGTTCCGGCGCATTGAAGAACCGCCAGGTGACATCGCCTTTGATGAACAAGGCAGCTTGGCTTGCAAGTGCCACGAAAGCCAGCGCAAAGACCGGGTAGCGCGCCCAGATCACAAACCGCATGAAGGGACGGAACGCGTTTTCGCGCACCCAGTTGAACCCTTTTGTCACCGTCCGCGACGGCCAATCATACCATTTTTCTTTGGCCGAAGCCGCCAGAGCATGGCTCATATGGTTGGGCAGGATCAGGAAGCACTCCACTAGGGAGGCGATCAGAACGACAATGACCGTGAACGGAATGTCAGCGATCAAATCGCCAAACCGGCCGCCGATGGCCACAAGGCCAAAAAAGGCGATGATGGTGGTGATAGTGGCGCTGAAGACCGGGCTCGCCATGCGTTTAGCCGCGTTCTCAGCTGCGGTGACCGGGTCTTCGCCTAAGGTTCGATGTCGGAAGTCGGCGTGTTCCCCAACCACGATTGCGTCATCCACAACGATACCAAGCGTGATAATCAGCGCGAAAAGGGAGATCATGTTGATTGTGATCCCGGCAAGATACATCAGCGCTATCGCCCCCAGCATCGCGACCGGCAGACCGGCCGCAACCCAGAACGCCGTGCGCGCGTTGAGGAACAAGAACAAAAGAAGCACGACCAGGCCCAACCCGATTAACCCATTGTCGACGAGTATGTTCAAACGCCCTGTGATCGCCTCGGACCGGGTACGGATCAGATCGATTGTTGTGCCTTCGGGCAGCGTCGCGGTTAGTTCATCCGCCACCTCTTCGACTGCGGCCTGAAGCCCGATCGCATCGCCCTGCCCGCTGCGATCGACCCTGATCGAGATCGCGGGATTGTCGCCGCGGAAATAAGCGCGTTCCCGATCAGGGCCTTCGACAATGACACGGGCCACGTCACCCACCGTCAATTGAGAGCCATCCGCATTGGAGCGCAGCACGATATTGCTGATCGCCGCACCATCGCGTTTCGCCACGCCAGTCCGCACACGCGCAGCGCCGCTTGCGACATCACCAGCGGGATCCGTGGTGGCTTCCCCACGGATCGCTGCTGCGATCTCGGCCATGGTCAGGTCATGTTGGATAAGCGCTTGGCTGGGCACCTCGACAATGGTTTCGGGCGCGGCCACACCGCGGATTGTGGTGCGGGTGACCCCGGCCGCAAAGAGCCGTGTGACAAATTCATCTGCAAACCGGCCAAGCTGAGCAACATCTACAGGTCCGGTGATCACCACATCTGTGACCCTATCGCGCCACGCACCACGCCGCACCACCGGGTCCTCGGCATCTTCAGGTAGGTCCGTGACGGTGTCGACCGCGGCTTGCACCTCATCAGCTGCACGGCCCATGTCCCAACCAGGTTCAAATTCCAACCTGATGCTTGCGTTGCCTTCTCGAGAATTGGCCTCTGAGCTGGACACCCCTTCGACGGCCAGAAGCGCGGGTTGCAAGGGCTGCACAATTGCGCGGTCCACATCCTCAGCGCCCGCGCCACTCCAAGCGACATTGACGTCGACGCGGTCGACAATGACGTCTGGGAAGAACTGAGTGCGCATATTGGGGATCGCGGCCACGCCAAGCGCGAGCAGGATCACCAAAAGCAAGTTGGCCGCGGTACGGTGGCGCGTGAAGTAAGAAAGCACGCCGCCGGTTCCGGATTTGATCCGATCCCGCATCGCGCTTAGCTACCCATCCGGGATTCAAGCCGTTCGACCATGCGGGCAGGCACCTTGGCTTCCTGCAACTGACCAAGCATGCGGGTTTTCACCTCATCAGGGATGCGTGTGTTGGCCTCAACGAAGGCGATCATGCGAGCGCGACGCTCATCATCAAGCTCGACCATCTCTGGTGCGTCAGGAACGTCACCGGCCTCCCCGCGCTGCGGGTTGACCTTGATGCCAGCGCCGAGGTTTTGGCTCCGCTCGAGCACAACCTCACGACCCGCAAGCCCGCGTGCGCGCACGATCACATCATCACCTTGCCTGCGCAGCAAATCGACCTGAGCGGCCTCGAGCCGTTCCTCCGTGTTCACAATCAAGACCGTATTGTCCGCCGAGATCGCAGTCGCTGGCAGGCGCACCACGCGACGCAGAATAGGCTCCTCAACGCGGACGGTCACAAAATCGCCCGGGCGCAACCCGCTTGCGCTGTCCACCTCGGCAAAGAGCAGGCGGCCAATCGTGCCCTCGCTGACACCGGCACTCTCGCGTGTCAGCTTGCCAGTGGTCACAAGATCGGTTCCAAGAACTTCGAGCCGGATTTCAACGGGCCGCTCTGTTAACCGACCCGCCTCATCGATCAGCCTAGCATGCTGGGAGGTGGACACGCGAAACGCCACTTCTAATGCATCCGGATCAACCAACTGGGCCAGCCGCTCATTGTTGGCAACGAGCCCACCAGATGTCACGGCCACCTCCGATAAGCGCCCATCGAACTTGGCAAATACCTCTGTCTCAGACAGCTTTCGTTCTGCATCCCGAAGCGCAATTTCGCGCCTTGTGATCAAGGTCTTGGTCTGCTCAAGCCGCGCCTCCGCAGTTTGCAAAGCTTGCCTGCGCGACAAGACGGATTGCTGCGCGGTGGAGGCAGAAAGCTCGGCCTGTTCAACAGCGGCGGTCGTACCAACGTCACGGTTCAACAGGTCGCGCTGCCGGTCCAGCGCACGCGCACGCAGCTCCACCTGTTCTTGTGCTGATTGAAGTTCGTCCTGTGCCAGAAGAATGGCGCGCTCAGCTTCAATCAGGTCAGCACGCGCTTCGAGCAGATCAGTTTGTGCCACATCCAATGCAGCCTGGGCCTCGGAGGGGTCAATGCGCGCAAGAAACTGGCCTTCGCGCACTGTCGCGCCTTCCTCAAAATTCTCCGCCAGCTCGACAATTCTGCCCTCCGTTGGGGCGCGCAAGTCCAATGTGCGGCGGGAGCGAATTTCGCCAAAGCTCTGAAGATGTGGAGTAACGTCGCCGGGCTCCAAAGTTGACACCGCGACGGTGAAGACCCGTTCGCGCGCCGGGCGTTGCCGGTCCTCTTCCGCCCAGGAGGCCTGAAGCGCAGAATAGACTGAGTTGCCAGCAAGCGTCAGGAATCCCAAGGTCAGGGACAGCAAAAACAGGCCAGTCAGGCTACGGCCAAAAAATCGCATGTGGCGGGCTCCGCGAAAAACAACTCAACAAATGTAGGCTCTTGAGACGCTTACGTCCAATTTTCAGAGGTTGAACGCGCGAGAATGTTATTTCCGTCGCTGATGTTCGTCCAAACGGGGCATGATTTCGACGAAATTGCAGGGTTTGTGTCGATAATCGAGCTGATGGACAAGGATTTCGTCCCACGCGTCCTTGCAGGCCCCCGGACTACCAGGCAGCGCGAAGAGGTAAGTTCCCTGCGCGACACCGCCCGTCGCACGGCTTTGGACGGCAGACGTTCCGATTTTCGCTATGGAGACATGGGTAAAAAGCGTCGAAAACGCGTCGATCTCTTTCTCATATACATCCCGATGGGCCTCGACGCTGACATCGCGCCCGGTGAGGCCGGTCCCACCCGTCGACAGCACCACGTCCACATCCGGATTGCCGCACCATGCGCGCAGTTGATCCGCGATCTGGTCGCGCTCATCGGGCAAAATCATCCGCGCCGCCAGGATGTGCCCCGCCTTCTCGAGTCGATCCACCAATGTGTTGCCCGACTTGTCATCGGCTTCGCCGCGTGTGTCAGAGACCGTCAGGACCGCGATGCGGACGGGGATGAATTCGCGTTCGCTCATAGTGACACCTCAAAGGCAGGGGTTTGTAACGGGTAAGCGGGGCGGGCCCAGTGCAGCATCGATATTTTCAAGAGAATCAGGGGCTGCCAAAGCCGATGCAAAACCTTGAATATGCTTAATCGATTCACCGTCACATATCGCAGGCTCCATCTGTTGCGTGCGGTAGCTTATCGACTCTTGTATGCCATCTCGCACCGCGGATACCGCGCGACTTGGAATATTATTTCGAGCATAAAACTGGGTTGCTGCCTCAAGGAACTTGTCCAAAGCGCTCGCTTGCTCCGGTGACACCGTCCCGGGGCAATGGTCCGCGGTCGCGCGCACATCAATTGCAATAATGAGAAAGCATCCGACCGCTCCATTCCCCGATTGGTCTAAACCGTAGTGGAACACATTTCCCGAACTATCCACACCACGCGTCAACAGAACTGGCCCGGGCAAAGTCAAGCGTTCCTCCCATTGGCCGTTGTCTTTTTCCGTCCGGACGACCTCATCCACATGCGCGTCAAATATTCCGTCGAAATCCGTTCCAAAAAGGTCCTGGCCGAAAGCTGAATTGGTCAGCAGAACAAGGGCGAACAGAAAACGTATCATCCGCGCAACCTCGCTTGTAGTGACAAAAGATCTGCCCAGGCCTCCCGCTTTGCGAGCGGCTGACGGAGCAAATAGGCAGGGTGGCACATCGGAAGAACTGGTAGGCCAAGCGCCTCCGACCAGGTGCCGCGCAGCTTGGTGATACCTTTGCGCCCCAACACGGCCTGGCAAGGCACGTTGCCCATCAGCACCAAGATTTCGGGTTCCGCCAGCGCGATGTGACGTTCCAGAAAGGGCATCATCATCGCCATCTCTTCGGGACTAGGCTCACGGTTGTTAGGGGGGCGCCATGGCATGACATTTGTGATGTAGAGCGGGTGTTCCGCCTCTGCCCGACCATGCTTGATCGCAGAAAACATCGCATCCAAAAGTTGGCCCGCGCGGCCCACGAAAGGCTTTCCCTGGATGTCCTCGTCACGGCCGGGCGCTTCACCCACAATCATGACCCGGGCAGATGGGTCGCCGTCAGAAAAGACCAGATTGCGCGCACCGCGCTTCAGCTCGCAATGCTCGAACGCAGCCATCGCGGCTTTGAGCTCATCCAAAGAGTTGGCCTGTTGTGCGGCCTCGCGGGCGATCTGTACTGGATCGATCTTTGGAGCCTCGACCGGCGTCGCCACGACTGGTGTCTTTGTGGGTTTCGGTTGCTTGGCGGGGGCCTCGTAACGGTTGACTGGGGTTTCTGCGATCGCCTCCGTCGCGCCGAGATCGATCTGCCACTCCAGAAGCGCTTTGGCCTGCGCGTATGAAAGCCCTGATTCCATGGGTTGCAAACTAGGGCGCGGGGTCGGCAGGGTAAATGCCAAGCAAAGGGAGAAGGTGCGCAAAGCTCGGTCTGACTGCGCGCACTGCACCCGTTGTCACAAAAAGACCTTGCCTGAACATGGCTTCGAAGCAGACTTTATAAAGCGATTGTTCGGCCTAAGGTCGGAGGTATAAGGCAAACACGATCGGTTCGTACGCTGGCGTCATGGCCGCCTAAAGCGATCGATGGTAGCACTTTGTGGCTGAAGCTTCTCAACGGGAGACCAACCCTTGTCCGTCCCCGACCAGCGCCTTATAACCGCGCCGACGGACGTGACGGGGCAGAAAGGGTCAATATGCAATTTCGTGCGCAGCACCTGCTTGGCATCGAACACCTCTCCCCATCTGATATCACCGAAATCCTTGATCTGGCCGAACAATATGTTGCCCTGAACCGCTCCGACCGGAAACACGGGGAGGCGCTGGCAGGCCTCACTCAGATCAACATGTTTTTCGAAAACTCGACCCGCACCCAGGCGTCTTTCGAGATCGCAGGCAAACGTCTTGGCGCAGATGTCATGAACATGGCGATGCAGGCCTCATCGATCAAAAAGGGGGAAACCCTGATCGATACGGCGCTGACGCTGAACGCGATGCATCCAGATCTGCTCGTCGTGCGCCACCCGCACTCGGGCGCAGTGAACCTGCTCGCCGAAAAGGTCAATTGCGCAGTGCTAAACGCAGGCGACGGCAAGCACGAGCACCCCACTCAAGCTCTCCTCGACGCGTTGACAATCCGGCGCGCCAAGGGGCGGCTACACCGGCTGAACGTAGCGATTTGCGGCGACATTGCGCATAGCCGTGTGGCGCGCTCCAACATCCTGCTTCTGGGCAAGATGGAAAACCGTGTACGCCTTATCGGCCCGCCGACACTTATGCCCTCCCAGATCGACCAGTTCGGGGTCGAGGTCTATGAAGACATGCGCGAAGGCCTCGCGGATGTTGATGTTGTCATGATGCTTCGCCTGCAACGCGAGCGCATGGATGGCGGCTTTATCCCGTCAGAGCGGGAATACTACCACCGCTTCGGGCTGGATGCCGAAAAGCTGTCCCGCGCCAAAGCGGATGCCATCGTGATGCATCCGGGACCGATGAACAGGGGCGTTGAGATTGACGGAGAGATTGCCGACGACATCAACCGCTCCGTTATCCAGGAGCAGGTCGAGATGGGCGTCGCTGTGCGCATGGCATGCATGGAGCTTCTGGTGCGCGCGCGCAAAATGAAACCACGTGAGGTGATGGTATGAGCCAAGAGCCCAAAGACCCGCGTATGTCCGGTAAAGTAGCAATGTATGCACTGCTGGGGCTGGCGCTTTTCACCTTTCTCTTCATTTATTTCGCGGGGTAAGCGCAATGGCGGACCTTCATATCTTTGCGGTGAATGCCGACCTTGAAGGGCGGCACACCTATTTGTCGCGTTCCCGCGGGGAGACGATGGCGCTGCCGGATCTGGCCTCTTGGCTTGGCTTAGATCAGGGCGGGCTCAATCTTGATGAGATTGAACTTTTTCCCGCGGAAGACCTCGCAGGTATGGCATTGTCCGACTACGTGACCACGGCTTTCGACTTGGAAGCTGCACCAGAGGCGCAATTGAGCGCGCGGATGAATGCGCTCGAAGGTCATGTCTTACTGATACCCGGGGCGGTTTTGGCTGGGGAGGTCCAGACGGGCCCTGAACTCACCCTGATTGCGCGCCTTCCAATGGCCCGGCCAGACCACTCATCAGACGCCCTCGAGCCCTTGCCGCATTCGACACCAGCACCAACGCCCAGCGAGCCGGAACCAGAGGAGGAGGGCATGTCCCCCACCAAGAGACGCTTGTTGGCTGTCTTGACCGCCTTCATCCTGGCCGCGCTTATCGTCTTCGGGCGGGAGTTCATGTGATGCTGCTGACCAATGCGATCCTGATCGACCCGGAAGCTGGGAGCGAAACTTCAGGGCATGTGCTGGTTCGTGACGGCCGAATTGCTGAAATCCTAACACATGACGCAGACCTCGATGAAAAGCGCTTTTCAGGCGAGACCCGCCTTGATTGCGGCGGCAAATACATGGCGCCAGGCATCATCGACCTGGGGGTGAAAGTCTGCGAACCCGGCGAACGGCACAAAGAAAGCTTTCGCACGGCTGGGGCAGCGGCTGCAGCTGGCGGCGTCACGACAATGGTCACCCGCCCGGACACGATCCCTGTGCTTGATACGCCAGAAACCCTAGAATTCGCGAAACGGCGTGGCGCGGAGGCGATGCCAGTACGCATGGCCCCTATGGCCGCACTGACCAAGTCACGCGAAGGGCGCGAAATGGTCGAAATGGGCTTCTTGCAAGACGCGGGCGCTGTGTGCTTTTCAGACGGCGACGCGGTTGTGCGAGACACCAAGGTGCTCAGCCGTGCCATGGTTTATGCCCGCTCACTCGGTGCGCTGGTGATGGGGCACCCGCAGGAACCTGTGCTGAGCGACGGGGCAGCTGTAACTTCTGGTAAGTTCGCGTCGCTTCGCGGCCTACCCAGCGTGTCGCCCATGGCCGAACGCATGGGACTTGAGCGCGACCTCGCGCTGGTTGAAGCCACCGGATGCCGCTACCACGCCGACCAAATCTCTACCGCAGCCTCGCTGCCCGCTTTAGAGCGCGCAAAACAGGCAGGACTGGACGTCACGGCAGGGGTCTCTATCCACCACCTGACGCTGAATGAACTGGATGTGGGTGACTACCGGACGTTCTTTAAGGTCAAACCGCCCTTGCGGTCTGAAGACGACCGAATGGCGATGGTTGAGGCCGTGGGCTCAGGGCTGATTGACATCATATGCTCCATGCACACCCCGCAAGATGAGGAAAGCAAACGTCTGCCTTTTGAACAAGCCGCCTCCGGCGCAGTTGGCCTGGAAACGCTTTTGCCTGCCGCGATGCGCTTGTTCCACTCCGGCCAGTTGGACCTGCCGACGCTCTTTCGCGCTATGTCGTTGAATCCCGCGCGACGCCTCGGCCTGGAAGGCGGGCGTATGGCGGTCGGCGCGCCGGCTGATCTGGTACTTTTCGATGCGCATGCGCCTTTTGTGCTTGATCGCGCGACCCTGGCCTCAAAATCCAAGAACACGCCTTTTGACGGGCAGCGCATGCAAGGCCGCTTGCTAAAGACGCTGGTGGGCGGCGAGATCGTTTACGCCCACGGGGCTTGAGCAGATTTATGTTTGGTCTGTTTGGGAAAAAACCCTCTCCCAATTTGCGCCCGCGCATACGGCATTTCGATCAGCTTGGCCCGCAGGCCGAAGACGCGATGGTGCATATGATCGAAACCAACGCTCTGCCTCACGGCCATAAGGGGCTTTGGGCCGCGCCATTTTTGGCAGATTTGGTGTTTTTGCTGGAGGATCAGGACGGTTTTGTAAGCTGCGAAGGGTTGGAGGCCTCAGGACAAAACGGGGCGCTAGCGCTACAAGCCGCTCTGGAGCGGTTTGCAGAAGCCGCATATCAGACAAGGATGGCCCCGGCTGAGGATAATCCCGCGATATTTACACTAGAGGTCGAAAGCGATCCGTATTTGACGCCACTTCTTCTGACCATGCCACAGCTGTTTTCGAAGGCGGCAAAAGGCGGCGCGCTATTGATCACCCACCCGATTGAGACCCGAATTTTTGCGTGCCCGGCTCAGTTGGACGGTGCGGAGGCAATGATGCTCGAAACACTCAATCGCGAGGTTGGCAGCGCGATCAGACAATCAGACTACGTCTTTCGTCTTGAAGCAGGCGGACGTTTGGCCCCTTATCTATTCGTGCCCGCTGGCGGTGCGGCTCAGCGGGTGGAGGAGGTCTGACCATGTTCTTGCCGGAGATCTCAAATGCGCTGCCCCTCTTGGGCGCCGTCGCAATACTGTCTTATCTGCTCGGCTCAATTCCCTTCGGCCTCGTCATCACCCGTGTCTTCGGATTGGGCGATTTGCGCCAAATAGGATCGGGCAATATTGGCGCCACGAACGTGCTTCGGACAGGCTCCAAACCCGCCGCTCTGGCGACATTGCTTCTTGATTCAGGCAAAGGCGCTATTGCAGTCCTTCTGGCTCGCGTCTTAGCCGGCGAGGACGCGGCACAGCTTGCGGGGCTGATGTCTTTCCTGGGTCATTTGTTTCCGATCTGGCTTGGGTTCAAAGGCGGAAAAGGGGTGGCGACCTATCTGGGCACACTTTTGGCTTTGTCCTTTTTTGCAGGGCTGGCGGCCTGTCTGACATGGCTTGTCGTGGCAGCGATTTTTAGGATTTCCTCGCTGTCAGCGTTGGTGGCGGCATTGCTTGTCCCGCTATGGCTTTGGCTGTTGGGCCTGCCACAAATGATTGCCTTGGCGATTTGCTTGGGCGCGTTGATCTGGGTGAGGCATGCCGAAAACATCAAACGCATTGCTGCGGGAACCGAGTCACGCATCGGCAAAAAGTGAGACAAATCCTTAATTTTTCCTTTTTATCGCCCATGCCTGCGGTCAGGTTGCGCGCATAAATACGGGAACAAGAGGGATATTCTCATGGGATTTATGGAAGCAGTCCAAATCTGCCTCAAAAAATACGTTGGATTTGAAGGGCGCGCGCAGCGCTCGGAATATTGGTGGTTTTTTCTGTTCAACCTTTTGGTTGGGCTGGTAGCGACATTGTTTGATGGCGTCTTGGGAACGGCCGGCGGATTGAACGCAATAGCATCGCTTGCACTTCTGCTGCCCGGTATCGCCGTAGGTGTGCGCCGTCTCCATGACCGCGACATGAGCGGCTGGTGGATGCTTTTGATCTTGGTGCCTCTGATCGGGTTCATCGTACTGATCATCATGTTCATCATGAAGGGCACGGATGGCGATAACCGGTTTGGGCCAGACCCGCTGCGTTAAACCTCCGCTTCTAGTGCGAACAGGCGGCTCGAGAGATCGGGCTGCCTTTTTTGTTGACTCTGCAATTATTTCTGATATTTCTGTCTTTACAGAAATTACAGGATTTCCCAATGCGACTGACGCAATCCGTTCAAGACTTTATCCTCCACTGGGGGGATATGGGGGCCCGCTGGGGCACCAACCGGTCTGTCGCGCAGATCCATGCGCTTTTGCATATCAGCCCGGAGCCAATGACCGCGGATGAGATTTGTGAGGTGCTGAACCTCGCCCGCTCCAACGTCTCTAACGGATTGAAAGAGCTGCAGGCGCTGAAACTCGTTACCTCGCAGCGCAAGCTGGGGGACCGGCGGGACCATTTCACCTCGATCCGCGACATGTTTGATCTGACGCGGACGGTGATCGAAAGCCGCCGCGCGCGGGAATACGCCCCCACGGTGGAGGCCTTACAATCTGTCGTCGGCGCGGCTGAGGCAGACGGGACTGAGGACGCCGTGCGCGCCCGCATGGCGGAGACGCTGGAAACAATGGAGATGTTTGACGCCTGGTACAAAGAGGTGCGCGACCTGCCGCGCGGCACACAGCTGGCGGCCTTGAGGCTCGGCGCGAAAATCGCGCGCTTCCTACCGAAATCGAAAGAGTGAGTTAACCCGCAGCCTATTGCTGCAAAAAATTTTGGATTGGAGTTTCTGTCATGACAGAAATAACTGGAAAAAAAGGGGTATTTGGACGGGTCTGGTTCCAGATGCGACCGTCGCGCGAGACCCGGCTGATTGACCCGATTGCCTTTGTGGGCGCACTGATCTGTGCCCCGTTGCTCATCGCCGCAGTGTTTTGTTGGGTGCTATTCATCCCGGTGTTTGCCGTCGGATTTGGCGCCTTGCCCTATCTGCTGTTTGGCACACCCGTCTACTTCTGGCTTTTGTCGCGCGGCGAGGAAAGACAAACACGCTTTGCGCTGGCGGGCTTCATCGTAAATGCCTTCGGCGCGTTGGTGCTGACCGCCTCACAGCGGATCGGCTTCTCTGGCGCTTTTGATATGTTCCAGCTCTATATCGGCTTCGGCAGCGTTTTCGCCCCAATTTGGTCTGCAGCATTCGTTTGGCTCTACCGCAGCTTCCGCCGCGACCGTTTTTTTCCCAATCAAATCTGAAAGGAGGCCCCAAATGGCCATGACTCTTATCACTTACTTCTCGATTAGCTTCGCCGCGCTGTTTCTGCTGGCGCTGATGATTACCCATATCGGCAAGGTGCTGGGAGAGTGCCCCGACGCGGTGCCGGGGTTCCGCGCGGCGGTGGCAACCATCTGCACTGCCTTTGTGGCGATCGGCACTGGGGGCGTCTTTCTGGCAGCAGTTGTTGTCGCCCTGCTAGCCAATGAGGCCATCTTCGCGCTCTTTGTTGGCCTAGGCGTCGCGAGCCTATGTCTCGGTCTCGGATTCACTCAAGCCATTGCAAATTTGCGGGCGGTTGTGAAACTGCCAAAAGCAGAAGCGGCTTAGACCGTCAAAAAACGGTTAGGCCGTCCGACAGCTCGGGCGGCCTTTTAGTATTTAAAGGCCTCATACACTTTCGAGACATCCCCGCCCCAGTCGCCGTGGTAGTGGCGCAAAAGCTCATCGGCCGGAGCCTCACCTGTTTCGATGCTGTCTTTCAGCGCATTTAGGAAGTGGGTCTCGTCGGGCACCAGCCCGCCCGCGCCGGGACGCGCGCGGTTCTTGAGGCCAAGCTCGGCGATATTAACCACTTCGCGGGCGAGGTCGTGCATCTTGATGCCGCCCACGTCCGCCTGCAGGCCCTGCTCGGATGAGGCGACCAGCAAGGCCTGGCGCGTCTCAGCGTCCCAATCCTTTGCGAGATCCCATGCTGCGTCGAGCGCGGTCTGGTCATATGTCAGCCCGACCCAAAAGGCCGGAAGCGCACAAAGCCTGCGCCACGGACCGCCATCGGCACCGCGCATCTCGATGAACTTTTTCACCCGCGCTTCGGGGAAGACGGTCGTCAGATGGTCGGCCCAGTCGCTCAGCGTTGGCGTCTCGCCCGGCAGCGCGGGCAATTCGCCTTTCAGAAAATCGCGGAACGATTGGCCCAAAGCGTCGATATAGACGCCGTCGCGGTAGACGAAATACATCGGCACATCGAGCACCCATTCCGCCCAGGCCTCAAACCCGAAGCCCTCGTCAAAAATGAAGGGCACCATGCCGGTGCGTGCATTGTCGAGGCCGCGCCAAACCCGGGAGCGCCAGGATTTATGGCCGTTCACCTTGCCCTCAAAAAACGGCGAATTCGCGAAAAGAGCCGTGGCAACGGGTTGAAGCGCCACTGCCACCCGCATTTTCTGGATCATGTCGGCCTCAGAAGAAAAATCGAGGTTGACCTGAACCGTGCAAGTGCGGCGCATCATCTGGGTGCCATGCGTGCCGACAGTGCCCATATAGGCATCCATCAACTTGTAGCGGCCTTTTGGCATGAGCGGCATATCTTCATGCGTCCACTCGGGTGCCGCGCCTAGGCCTATGAATTGCGCACCAATGCGGTCGGCGACGGTTTGGACCTCTTTAAGATGGGCGTTCACCTCATCGCAGGTCTCATGGATCGTCTCCAACGGCGCACCGGACAGCTCCAACTGGCCGCCGGGTTCGAGCGAGACATTCGCACCATCTTTGACGAGACCAACGATATTCTCGCCCTCATTGACCCCTTCCCAGCCGAACTCATCGCGGAGACCTTCGAGGATGGCCTTGATAGAACGCGCACCGTCATAGGGCAGCGGGGCGTGGGTATCTTCGCAATAGCCGAATTTCTCGTGCTCTGTACCGATGCGCCAGTCTACCTTGGGCTTGCACCCAGCCTCTAAATAGCCTGCGAGCTGCGAGTGGTCGGTGATCGGGCCGCCGCCGGATTGTGGGATGGACATGTGGAGGCTCCGATTTGCTCACTCGAGTTGATAGGGATGTAAGAGTGACGCGGGGAAGTCAATGCAGCGCAGTGCGCGGTTTCTGCCAGATCACCTGCGGTGCCGCACCGGCGCTGTTCAACGCCGCACTGGCGCGGTCGAGATTGAGGCCGTCAAGCGCGGTGAATGCGTCAACCAACTTGTCCGCACCAGAAGCAGAGGCTGGGATGGTCAACAAAGTGCCGCCATCCTCTTCGAGCAGCCAGTGTTTGGTGTCGCCCCATTGCCCACCCTGATTGCCGATGATCGAAATGCGGGCGAGTTGATTGATTGACACAACCCCACCCTCATAGGCCGAGAAATAACTGATCTGACGTTCGTCTATTTCAACGACACCGGGGCCTATTTCATCGGTTGCGAAGCGCATCCTTCGCAGCGCGGTATAGGCCAGCGCCGCACCGATGAGCAGGACGATCGCACCGACACCCTGCCAGAACCAACCACCCCACGTCATGGCCCAGAGGCCTGCGAGAGCAAAGGCAGTGGCCGCGATCACCTCTCGATACTTTTGAAACATGGCGGTGAGTTCAGGGCGGATCATAAGGTTTCCCCATCCAGCGGGTGCCAACCATCCGTAGACGTATCACCTTCGGCGCGTGTGTCATATGGTGCTCGGATGGGCTTAAAGTCGAGGCCTTTGAAATCGCGGATGAGCTCCAGCGAGCCATCGCTGGCAATCCGATGAAGCGCACCATTGAGTGTGTCATATCGGTCCATTTCTTTGGTAGGCGCTACTGTCACGCGTCCCAAAGCAATCTCGACCTGCTGCTTGTTTAGCGGCGCGGGCCGACCGTTCAGCAAGCGAAGCCCGGTTTTGCAGTCTTTTGAAATGGCGCCTTTGACCACGCGCTCCAGCTCAGATTGGCCGTCAATCATATCGCGGGCCTGCACATCATCAGCCAGTTGATACAGTCTATTGCTGAGGAATTGGCCACCAACACTCCAGGAGTAGGTCGCTGGAAACAATGCCAAAGCAGTGAAATATGGTGGCTTTGAAATCGCGGTATAGGCCTCCCCGGCGGGCTGATCCATGCGACCATCATAGACGGAGTAAAGAAAATGCCGGCCATCCGGCGACAAAGCACAGCTTTCGGAGATCACCTGCCGTTTGAGCCACTGCCCGTCTGTAATTTGGTCCGTTTTCCGGTCCCAAGAAAAAAGGCCAAAAAGGCGCCGCTTTGCCCGCAAGAGGATGACCGCGCTGTCATTTTCCGAGGCGAAGAACAAGGAAAGCCTTGTTTCGGGCGCGAGGCTCACACCCAATCCCCCAAAGCGGCTTGCCAGACAGTCATGGCGGCGACGGCGGCGGTGTCGGCGCGCAGGATACGGGGGCCGAGGCTGATGGGGGTTGTTTGTTCCATGCCGATGAGGCGGGCGCGTTCTGCTTCCGAAAATCCGCCTTCGGGGCCTATCAGGATGGCCCAGGGACCGGGCTTGGCGGCGGCAAGGGTCTCGGCGGGGCCGACGCGGGCCTCGTCGCAGAACATCAACTCGCGACCTTCGGGCCAGGTATCGAGTAGGGAGCTGAGCTTCGCCAGCTCGGCCACCTCGGGCACATAGGTGCCTCCACATTGCTCGGCGGCCTCCATCGCATGGGCCTGAAGCTTGTCGCGGCGGATGCGGTCGGAGTTGGTGTAATCTGTCGTCACAGGACAAATCCGCGCCGCGCCCATTTCGGCAGCCTTTTCGACGATGAAATCGGTGCGCGCTTTTTTGATCGGCGCGAAGAGAAGCCAAAGGTCGGGTGGCATTTGAAGCGGCTTGGTTTGCTCTTTGACGCGCAACAGACCGCGACGTTTGCCCGCATCCACGACCTCGGCCAGAAATTCGCCATCGCGCGAATTAAAGAGCAATATCAACGCCCACGGTCCAAGGCGCATGACGTTAAACAGGTAGTTGGCCTGATCGCGATCCACCGAAACCGAATTGCCGGGGGCAAGGTCGTGGTCTACAAACAATCTGATCTTCGCATCTGCCATGAGGGCAACCTATGACTGAGAGTTCGGGGACGCCAGAGGCCACAGACGGCCAGGTCATAGATGCGGTGGACGACAATTGGGTCGACCGCTACGCGCCCGCCTGGTCGCGCCCCTATTTGAGGTTGAGCCGCGCGGATCGCCCGATTGGGACATGGCTTTTGCTGCTGCCCTGCTGGTGGGGCGTGCTCTTGGCCGCCGCAGCAACTGAATTTCGGCTGTTCGATCTTTGGATCATCGCCGGCTGCGCGATTGGCGCGTTTTTGATGCGTGGCGCTGGCTGCACCTGGAATGACATCACCGACCGGGAGTTTGATGCGCAGGTGGCACGCACCAAATCGCGGCCGATCCCGTCGGGGCAGGTCACGGCCAAGCAGGCCTTCGTCTGGCTGGTCATACAGGCGCTGGTGGCCTGTTGTATCCTGTTCACTTTCGACTGGGCAGCGATTGGTATGGGTGTCTTGTCGCTTCTACCCGTCGCGATTTACCCCTTTGCCAAACGCTTCACCTGGTGGCCGCAGGTGTTTCTGGGGCTGGCCTTCAACTGGGGGGCGCTACTGGCTTGGGTGGCACATACCGGCTCGCTGTCATGGCCGCCGGTGATCTTGTATCTGGCAGGCATCGCTTGGACGCTATTCTACGATACGATCTACGCGCATCAGGACAAAGAGGATGATGCTTTGATTGGCGTTAAATCCACCGCGAGGCTCTTTGGTGACAATACTTTGCCTTGGCTTCGGTTTTTCCTGCTGGCGAGCGTTAGCCTGATGACGCTTGCGCTCATACTGGCGCTTGTACCGGCGGAAGCGAACGTTCTTGCATTGGTCGTCGCGCTTGCCAGCGCATGGGGCTTCGGCTGGCACATGTTTTGGCAACTGAGCCAGCTAGACACCGACGATTGGGAAAACTGTATGCGCGTTTTCCGCTCGAACAGGGACGCGGGCCTCATCCCCGTGCTGTTTCTTGCCATAGCCGCGGCCCTTTGATTGAATTGGGTCTCCGCAACGCGTAGGACAGGCCCCAGCCAACAAGAGTGAGCGTTCATTCGTGATCAAACCCAAAACCATTCTGGCCTTTGTCTTCGGGGCAGCCGCCTCGATCGGCGGCGCAGTTGTATCCCTTGGCTGGATTGAGGGCCGTACAGAAGCAGCGGTCCGCACTACGCTGACACTTGGCCAACATGATTGGGCCGATGTCGCAGTTGATGGGCTACAAGTTATCCTAACGGGTACCGCACCAGACGAGGCCACCCATTTTCGTGCGATCAGCCAGGTGGGCCGCACGGTGGACCCAGACCGGATCGTGGATGATATGGGCGTCAAGGCCTCGGCCCAGATTGAGGCGCCGGAGTTCGCCGTGGAAATGCTGCGCAATGAGGGCGATATTTCCCTGATCGGGCTGATCCCGACAGAGGCCGGTAGGGCTGCATTCACAAATACAATCGAACAGGTGATGGTCGAGGGATCAGAGGTCACCGAAATGCTGGAGGAGGCTAATTTTCCAACGCCACGTGGCTGGGAAGCTGCCATCAGCTACGCCACGCGCGCGTTGAACGATTTGCCCCGCTCCAAGATCTCGGTCTCTGCAACACGGGTGGAAATCACTGCAATCTCTGACAGCCCGGAAGAAAAGCGCCGCATCGAATCCGAACTCGCACGCGCAGCCCCGAGCAACGTGCAGTTGCTGCTCAACATCAGCGCTCCGCGCCCGGTGATCACACCCTTTACTCTGCGCTACACGTTACAGGACGGCGAAGGATCGTTTGACGCATGCTCTGCCGACACTGAAGAAACCAGCGCTTCAATTCTCGCCGCCGCCGCCTCGGTTGGCACGCTCCCGCCGCGTCCGAGCTGCGCCATTGGCTTAGGTGTCCCGTCTCCCAATTGGGCGCAAGCGGTTGGGATGGCGATGCAAGGGTTGGACCGACTGGGCGGCGGGTCACTGACGTTCTCGGACGCAGATGTCTCCATCGTAGCGCTGGAAGGAACAAGCCAAGCCCTGTTCGACCGGGTGGTGGGCGATCTTGACGCTACTCTCCCGGAGGTTTTTTCGCTCTATGCCACTCTTCCTGAAACGCCAGTGGTGAGTGGCGAAGGCGAACAGGAAGTCCAAGAATTTGTTGCGACCCACAGCCCCGAAGGTTTGGTACAGCTGAGAGGTCGTCTACCCAATGACGGTGTAGAGGAAATCGTAGGGTCCTTTGCGCGTGCTCAATTCGGCAGTGACAACGTCTATCTCGCAACCCGCGATGACGAGACTTTGGCTGCAGATTGGCCAGTGCGCGTTCTCGCCGGGTTGGAAGCGTTGGCACTTCTCGAAAGCGGTGCATTGATTGTGCAGGAAGACTATCTGGAGCTGCGCGGCGTCAGCGGCGACAAGAACGCCTCGGACAACGTATCCCGGCTTTTGGCCGATAAGCTTGAGAATGCTGAGAATTACGAGCTCGCGATCCGCTATGATGAGCTGCTGGACACAACGCTTAACATTCCGACGCCAGAGGAATGCGTAAGCCGGATCAACGCTATTCTCGCAGCTGGCAAAATCGTGTTCGCGCCCTCTTCCTCTGACATCCCGGAAGAAGCAGCAGGGACGCTTGATTCTATTGCCGAAATCGCCAAGCAATGCGACCGTGTCCGCATGGAGATCGGCGGGCATACGGATAGCCAGGGCCGTGAGATCATGAATGAAAATCTGAGTCAGGCGCGCGCCGACTCTGTTCTTTTTGCGCTGCAAGAGCGCCGGGTACTGACCAGCAATATGACCGCGCGCGGCTATGGCGAAGCCGAGCCAATTGCCGATAACGAAACTGAAGAGGGTCGGGAAGCCAATCGCCGCATCGAGTTCAAACTATTGACAGATGCCCGTGCCGCGCCCAGTGATGAGGCCGCTACCGCCGAGGGCGGCGATGCAGAGACCGAGGGAAACAGTGAACAGAACTGAATTCGTCATCGCGACAACAATCATTCTGCTGGTGGCCTTCACGGTCGGCTATCTGACGTGCTGGCTGGTTCAGCGTTTTTCGCGGGTCTCGACTGCCGACGTTGCTGAACTGGACCAGATGTCCAAGGCTCTGCACGATGCCGAAGAAACTCGAGACCAGGCAATCACCTACTTGCAGCAGCGTGAAGCAGAATTGACCAATCAGCTTTCGCAAACCGAGGCGGAGCTGAGCGCCGCAATGGACGGCCTTCGTGCAGCGCGCCTTGATGCAGAGGAACTGCGTGGTATGCTGGATCGCTCCAAAGCGAACTGAGATTCCGCCCGGGGCTTGGCGTACCGAAACCTATGCCGTGAGTGCTTCAAGAACGTCTTGAAACTCTTCCTGCCCAACCTCCAGCATTGACCACCCCGGAAAGCGACGCGCGAGGGTCTGGCTAGCATCCAGAATTCTCAGATTGCTGTGTCGCAAGTCACGCTTTATGCGTTTCATGGTCCGGGTCACCTGTGCCTCGTCGCCCTTAAGAAGCTGACAAAAACGTTGCCCATCGAACATCAAGGCTCCCGTGATCCGAGCACGGGTATTGGCTGCCTCCGCCTGTTCAAGAATGCGCGCCACATCTTCATGAGTGGTTCCAGGGCGGGCATCGCTTGAGTAAACCACGCAATACATGGCTTTCCTCCCCAACAGATTTTTAAGTTCCCGCAGCCGCCAACATAATCGCAGGTGCTCTAAAAGCAAGCCAATCGCCACAATCGGTGCTTGACGCAGTTTCAAAACCGTCCAGTCTCACGCTTGAAAGGCGCATTTAATGCCAAACATCTCTCCGACACTAGTCGCCCCAATATTCGCTGTAATCGCTGTTGCACTTTTTTCCGGCAATGACGTTTTGATGAAATTCCTTAGCGGCGACTATGCGCTGCATCAGATTGTGCTAACGCGCTCCGTTATGGGGCTTGCACTAACAGTTTTGGTTATGGCGCCGCTCGCAGGCGGGTTTCATTTGCTCAGAACGCAACGACCGCGTCTTCACATGGCTCGCGCCTTTTGCGTCTTCTTTGCAAATATGACGTTTTTCCTCGGCCTATCGGTGATGCCTTTGGCGGAGGCCGTCGCGTTATTCTTTGTCAGCCCTTTTTTGATCACGATCTTCTCCGTTCTCTTCTTGGGTGAGCATGTGGGGGCACGGCGCTGGAGTGCGATCGCAATCGGCCTGGTCGGCGTTCTGATTATTCTGCGTCCAGGGGCTGAGAGTTTTCAGTTGGCCTCGCTTTTGCCCGTGGCCGCGGCCTTTGGCTATTCAGGCCTGCACATTCTAACCCGCTACATGCGCGATACCGAAAACGCGGTTTCGATGACCTTCTACATACAAGTGATGTTCCTGGCCCTTTGCAGCGTGTTGGGACTGTTTTTGGGCGGCGGGCAGTTTTATGAGACCAGCCCAGACGGGCTTGCTTTCCTGCTGCGCGCTTGGGTCTGGCCCGAAACGCCTGACCTTTTGATCATGCTGGCCCTAGGGGTTTTCGCATCGATCGCAGGCTATTGCATCAGCCAGGCCTACCGTCTGGGCGAAGCGGCTTTGGTGGCACCGTTCGAGTACCTCGCCCTGCCCCTAAGCATTTTCTTTGGGATCACCGTCTTTGGCGAATGGCCCGCGCTGGCAGCATGGTTGGGTATCGGATTGATCCTCGGATCTGGTCTTTACTCGGTCTGGCGGGAGCATCAGTTGGAACCCGAGGCAGAACGTGATCAACCTATTCGCCGCTAAGCCTTCCAGCGTTCGAGCGCGGTCTCATCCTCGGCTTTGCTTTCGACCCAAGCCGCACCTTCACCAGTGACTTCTTTTTTCCAGAACGGCGCGCGCGACTTGAGGTAGTCCATCAAAAAATCTGCAGCAGCGAACGCATCCGCCCGATGACGGGATGCTGTTGCAACCATCATGATGGTATCGCCTGCGTTGAGGTGGCCAAAGCGGTGGATCACCAGCACATCGGCGAGCGCCCATCTGGTCTTGGCCTCTGTCACCATCGCCTCAATTGCAGGTTCTGTCATTGCAGGGTAGTGCTCGATCTCCATCACCTCCAACCCGCCCGATACATCGCGCACCAACCCAGTAAAGCTTACCACCGCGCCAACATCGCTGGCGGTTTTGGAAAATGCGTTCAATTCGGCGCCAGGATCAAATGGTTCAGCTTGGATACGAACCGGCACAGGTTAACCCCCTGTCATGGGCGGAAAGAACGCCACTTCGCGCACACCCGCCAACGGCGCATCGAACTCCGACAGTTCCTGATCCAGCGCGACCTTGAGCGCACTGATATCTGCGAAAGCGGCAGCGTAACGTTCTTCCCGCGCGCGCAGCTCTTCCACCAAATCCATCACAGTCGCGGCTTGCGTCTCAAGCTGCTCCTTGGGCAAGCCAATCCGTTCGCGGACCCAGGCGAAGTACAGGACATCCAGGCTCATGTCTCCTCCTTCAGATGCGGCATGGCTTTGCGCAAATAGTCGATGCCAGTAATCAAGGTCAGTATAGCCGCAACGATTAACAGACCGACACCAATAGCAAAGCTTACACTGGCAGCGGACAGGTACCAGAAGAGCCCGAGCGTATCCTCGATCTCGCCCTCCATAATAGCCGCCAAAGTCGCATCATCCATACCAGTCGTGCGGTCGATAAACTCATGCTCATAAAGCCCCGAGGCAAAAAGCACCGCAATCGCAACCATTTGGGCCGTCGTTTTCCATTTGGCGAGGTTGGTAACTTTCAACGTCCCAGCCGTATCGCCCAAAAACTCTCTCAAGCCCGAAACGAAGGTCTCCCGGAATATGATCACGGTCGCGGGGATCAAAATCCATGGGTTCATACCGGAAAAGCCGGCGATAACCAAAAGCGCGATGATCACCATTGCCTTGTCGGCAATCGGGTCAAGCATTGCGCCAAACTTGCTCTCCTGCTTCCAAGCACGCGCCAGGTAGCCGTCGATATAGTCAGTTACCGCAGCGCCGATAAACAGGATCAACGCAAACCAATCCGCCCAAGGGCGCGCAAAGTACAAAAACATCACCGCAACGCCTGGCGCTGCCAATAGACGCAAAAGCGTCAGGATATTGGGGATGTTCCAATTCATCAAAAACTGTCTAGCGCCCTGCAGACCCAAGGGAAAGAGATCTTGGCGCAGCCCTCCATAACTTCATTGTTTCAAAAATATTCCGGAGGGGGTCAGGGGAGGCAGAGCCTCCCCCGCGGGTCGGCCCGCGCTAGCGGGGCGAAACTCACCCTTTTTCATGAAAGTAGTCATATATACTTTGCGCCATCGCTTCGGATACACCCTCCACGGCGCGCAGATCGGCAAGGTTGGCCCGTGCCACGGCCTTGGCTGATCCAAAATGCTGTAACAACGCCTTTTTGCGTTTTGGCCCAACACCTTCGATGCCATCAAGCGGGCTTTTGATCTGGGCTTTGGCGCGTTTGGCGCGATGCGTGCCAATGGCGAACCGGTGCGCCTCGTCGCGCAGGCGTTGGACGAAGTAAAGCACAGGGTCGTTGTGTCTTAGAGCAAAGGGGCGCTTACCGGTGCGGTGGAATTCTTCCTTGCCAGCATCCCGGTCGATGCCTTTGGCGACGCCCACCATGGCTATGTCCTCGACACCCATATCGCGCATGATCTCCCGCACAGCGGAGACCTGACCGGCACCGCCATCAATCAGCAACAGATCGGGCCACATTTCCTTGTCGCGATCCGGATCCTCTTTCAGCAGCCGTTTAAAACGGCGCATCAGCACCTCTTTCATCATGCCGAAATCATCGCCGGGGGTCAGCTCTTCGCCGCGAATGTTGAATTTGCGGTACTGGTTGCGCATGAACCCCTCGGGTCCCGCGACGATCATGCCACCCACTGCGTTCGTCCCTTGGATATGCGAGTTGTCATAGACCTCGATCCGCTTGGGTGGCTCTGGCAGTTCAAACGCCTCGGCCAGGCCTTTCAATAGCTTGGTTTGCGTCGCGCTTTCACTCATCTTGCGAGCGAGGCTTTCACGAGCATTGCGGGTGGCGGAGGCGATCAGTTCCATCTTTTCGCCCCGCTGCGGGACCAGAATCTCGACCTTGCGCCCGGCCTTTTCGGCCAAAGCCTCCGCCATCAGGTCTGCGATTTCGATATCGTGGCTCAAAAGCACCTGACGCGGCGGTTCTTTGTCGCCGTAAAACTGGCCCATGAAGGCTTCCATGACTTCCGCCGAGGAGCTGTCATTGGGCAGTTTCGGATAGTAATCCTTGTTGCCCCAGTTCTGGCCCGCGCGGATGAAAAACACCTGAACGCATGCTTGGCCGTGTTCCATATGGAGCGCGATCAGATCGGCCTCGGACACCGTCTTGGGGTTGATGCCTTGAGAGGTCTGCACCTGGGTTAGCGCGCGGATACGGTCGCGCAGGGCAGCGGCGCGCTCGAACTCCATTGCCTCAGACGCTTCTTGCATCTCGCGTGCAAGCTGTTCCTGCGCGCGGGTCGAGCGACCCGTTAGGAAGCGCTCGGCATCTTTGACCAGCTCGCGATAGGCCTCGGGGCTAATATGGCCTACGCAAGGGGCGGAGCAGCGTTTGATTTGGTATTGCAGACAGGGCCGCGTACGGGTCTCGAAATTGCTGTCGGTGCAGTCTCGCAGAAGGAAAGCGCGTTGCAGCTGGTTCAAGGTGCGATTGACGGCCCCGGCGGAGGCGAATGGGCCATAATAGTCACCCTTTTCTTTCTTGGCCCCACGATGCTTTTTGATCTGTGGAAAGTCGTGGGATTTGGTCACCAGAATGTTAGGAAAGCTTTTGTCGTCCCGCAGCAGCACGTTGTATTTTGGCTTGAGCTGCTTGATCAGGTTTTGCTCCAACAGCAAAGCTTCGGTCTCGGTCCGCGTGGTCAGAAACATCATCGAGGCCGTACGCGAAATCATCGTCTCGATACGCGCAGAGTGACCTGACGGGTTTGCGTAGTTGGAGACACGCTTCTTCAGGCTGCGCGCCTTGCCGACATAAAGCACACGCTGCTGCTCATCGAGCATGCGATAGACGCCCGGTGAGTTGTCGAGCGTTTTGAGGTAGTCCTGGATCACCTTGTGACCGGTTCGCACCTTTGGATTAACCTCTTGTTCAGCTTTTTCAGCACCATCCTGCATCGCGTCTCTTACCGATTCTCGTTTGGCCTGCACCCTGAGCGGTCCGGGTTCAAGAGTTAACATGTCCCCGTCTTCTGTGGACAAGTTTGTGGGGAAACTCTTGAGACCCCGATTTTTTCGTTAGTTTTCCGTGTTAGCCCCTAAATGCCTAATTATTGTGCAGTTTTTAAGCTACTGAAATTACTAGATATTTTTCTCAAAAAGCCCAAGCCCCTGAAAACATTAACATTTTAATGACAGATTCGTGACGGCATTGTGCAAAGTGGACAAGTCAATGCCGAAACCTCGAATTTGCCAATAAATTCCGCTATTCGACACCCTGAACATCCGGTGTTTCCCACCCTAAATGTTGCCCACCATCAATACACAAGAGTTGCCCCGTCAGAGCCGGCGCTGACAGAATATACGACATTGCAGCCGTGATATCGGCGGGATTTGACCCACGGCCGGAGATTGTATTTGCCCGCTGCGCCGCGAAATGCTCGTCGGACTGCCGCCCGCCTCTCAAAGTGGGGCCGGGACCTATCGCATTGACCCGGATATGGGGTGTGAGCGCGCGAGCAGCGGTCTGGGTGAAGGCCCAGAGCCCCATCTTAGCAATCGTATAAGTCATGAATTCTGGCGTCAGCTTTCGCACCCGCTGGTCGAGCATATTGATGATGTTGCATTGCGCCATCGGCTCGCCATGATCGTCGGTCACGGCCTTTGGCGCTTGTTTGGCAAATTCCTGCGACAGGATAAACGGCGCTTGCAAGTTAGACCCCATATGCCGATCCCAGCTATCGCGTGTAGCGGTCTCCAGCGTGTCGTACTCAAAGATTGACGCGTTGTTAATCAACACGGTGAGCGGCGCATCAAGCGCCTGCGCGGCGCGACCAACCAAGGCCTCGGCCTGGTCCATGTCTAGAAGGTCAGCTTGCAGCGCAACAGCCCTGCCCCCGTCGGCTTCAATCATCGCGACGGTCTCTGCCGCGCCTGCTTCCGAGCCCGCGAAATGGACCGCCACCCGGTGCCCCATCCGCCCCAGTTGGCACGCCATGGCACGACCCAAGCGCCCGCCAGCGCCTGTCACAAGAGCTGCTTTGTTCATAAATCAGGTCCCGCTTTTCAACACGAGATAGAGATAGGCGATATAGGCCAGCGTCAAGCTAATGCCCCAGATTTTACCCATGGCCAGATTGTGGAACACAACAGGCGCAATCAGGATCGAAGCGCCGAGCATGACCCAAAGATCAAGCGTCAGGAAGGCGTCTGGCACCGGCATAGGCCCGACAAGCGACGCGACCCCAATGATCGCAAGCAGGTTGAACATGTTGGAGCCGATGACATTGCCGATTGCCACATCTGTTTCACGCCGAAAAGCGGCCATGACGGTGGTTGCAAGCTCTGGTAAGGAGGTACCAATGGCCACCAGTGTCAGACCGATGACAGTTGCCGAAACGCCGAATTCCGTGGCGATGATAATTGCATTGTCGACTAGTAGCTTTGCGCCAAGTGGCAAACCTATCAGCCCCACAACCAAGAAGGCCGCAATCTTCCAACCGGCAAGGCTTGGGTCAGCGCCTTCTAGCTCCTCCTCCAACTCATCCTTTTTCATATGCCCGCGCGCGTCACGGAAATTGTCCCAAAGGGCCAGTGCAAGCGCTGCCAGAAGGATGAGGCCATGCCACCATGTGATTGGGCCAAAGTAGCACAAGGCGATAAAAAGTAGGCTACCTGCCATCATGACGATGTAGCTTTTACGCGAGTCTGTTTGCGACGCGCCGAGACCTGCAAGAAGCGCTGGAATACCCAGTACAAGAAGGATGTTAGCCGTATTCGAGCCCACAACATTTCCGATCGCCAGCCCGGGTTCTCCATCCAGAATCGACTGGACCGAAATCAACAATTCGGGCGCGGACGTACCGAATGCCACCACTGTCAAACTGACAATCAGCGCCGGAACACCGAGGCGCAGTGATAGGTTTACCGCGCCTTTGACCAATGCATCACCCGCAAAGAGCAGGATCAAAAGCCCAATTCCGACCAGGGTGTACTCGTTGAGAAATAGATGCATGTTTATTTCTTGCTCTTACAGACGCAGGGGGATTTACCGATTTTGAACGCCCCGCATTTCGGACATTTCTTCGTTGCAAGTCTTGGAAGTTTCGGCATCCGCAGCTTCCCGAACATGGCAAGCACTGCCATGCCGATGAGGAAGAAGGTGATGATCTTGAACAGCATCTAGAGCCCGTAACGCGCCCAGAGCGCGCGGTCGTCCATCTGCCCAATCGCCTCGCCCATCATCTGCGCGCCAAACCGTGCAAAAAACGGACGTTTTTGGCCGTAGACCTGGAAGCGCACCTTGTCGCCGTAGAGCTCTTTCATTTTTGGGACCACGTGACCAATGCCATCGACCAGACCCACTTTTTGCGCATCATTTCCGACCCAGATCTCGCCGGTAAACAGGTCTTTGTCATCCGATAGGCTGTCGCCGCGCCCGGCTTTGACATGAGCAATGAAATTGTCATGGATTTTCTTTTGTAGCGCCTTGAGGCGCTCAACATCTTCAGGGCGTTCGGGGCGAAACGGATCGAGCATGCTCTTGTCCTTGCCCGCCGTATGTACCCTGCGTTCGATCCCGTAGCGGTCCAAAAGTTCATTGAAACCGAAACTCGCAGAGATGACGCCAATGGAGCCCGTGATCGAGCTTTCATCCACCCAGATCTCATCGGCACTGGCGGCCAGCCAATACCCACCAGAGGCCGCGACATCCTCAACAAAGGCGAAGGTTTTGACCTCTAGCTCTTGTGAAAGCCGCTTGATCCGTGCGCCGATCAAAGAGGATTGTACAGGGCTGCCGCCCGGCGAATTTATGACCAGCGCGACCGCCTTGGGCTTGCCCTTGCGAAACGCCTTTTCAAGAAGCGGCGCAGTGCTGGCGTCGCTTAAAACCTGTCCGCGACCGCCGGCCGCGATGACTCCGTTGAGCTTGACGACTGCGACAAGCGGGTCGGATTTCATGAATGGTATGAAACGTTTCATGAGGTCTGATGTAGAGGGGGCCAGCGGGCGAAACAAGGGCGCGACGCCCATTGTCGGAAACGGGCTTGCGACAAAGGCGGAGTTATTCCACCGTAGGTCAGAAACTGAGACGAAAAAGGTGCCACATGAAGGACGACAATTTTCTGAAAGAGAACAACGCCCGGCATATCTGGCACCCGATGGCCCATCCCGGCGCCATGCAGGACCATCCACCGCGCATCATCAAAACGGCTCAAGGCTCGACCATCACGGATGCCGATGGCAACACGGTGGTGGACGGCGTTGGCGGTTTGTGGTGCGTCAACGTGGGCTACTCCTGCGAGCCGATCATGGACGCGATTGCCGAGCAGGTGCGCATCCTGCCCTATTATTCTGCCTTTGGCGGCACCACCAATGAGCCCGCGATTGAGCTGAGTTACGAGCTGCGGGAGATGTACGCGCCAGAAGGGATGGCGCGGGCCTTCTTCACCTCTGGCGGGTCCGACGCAGTGGAGACAGCTTTGCGGCTGGCGCGGCAGTACCACCGGGTGAAAGGCAACCCGGGGCGCACCAAGTTTTTGTCCCTGAAGAAGGGCTATCACGGCACCCATTTCGGCGGCGCCTCGGTCAATGGCAACAACCGCTTCCGCATCAATTACGAGCCGCTGATGCCCGGCTGCTTCCACCTGCCCACGCCCTATGCTTACCGCAACCCGTTTGACGAGACTGACCCGCAAAAACTAGGTGATCTTTGTGTGAAGGCGGCGATTGACGAGATCGAATTTCAAGGGCCCGACAGCATTGCCTGTTTCATCATGGAGCCCATCCAAGGTGCAGGCGGGGTAATCGTGCCGCCTGCTCACTACATGCCTACCATGCGGGACGTGTGTGATCGCTACGGCATCCTGATGATCGCCGATGAGGTGATTTGCGGGTTCGGGCGCACCGGCGATTGGTGCGGTTCGCGCCATTGGGGCGTGCAGCCGGATATGATGACGATGGCCAAGGGCATCACCTCTGGTTATTTCCCGTTTGGCGCTTGCATGGTGAGCGAGGCCGTGGCGGAGGTGTTTGAGAACGGAGACCCGGACACGGCCAGTATCTGGCATGGCTACACCTACTCCGCCCATCCGGTTGGCGCGGCGGCGGCTTTGGCCTGCATCCGCGAAAGCCAGCGCATGAAGATCAACGAAAACGCCGCCCCGCGCGGGACGCAGCTTTACGAGGGGTTGTTGGCGCTGAAAGAGAAATACGAGGTGATCGGCGACGTGCGCGGCGGCCATGGGTTAATGACGGCCGTGGAGCTTGTGAGCGATACTGAGAAAACCCCCGCCGCGCCCGCGACGCTCAAAACCGCGTTTGAGACTGCTTACGGGGCCGGAGCCATGGTGCGGATCGGAGGGAACAACCTGCTGATGTCGCCTCCCTTGGTGATTACTGAAGCTGAGGTCGACACAATCATTGCAGCTGTGGAGGCCGGGGTGCAGACGGTGTCTTAGGCGCCCGAGCTCAGGCCGAAGGCGCCGGGCGCTCGGAGGCAGGACTTTATTTCGTTGAGGACCGCAGTTCTTGCCACTCTTCCCAAGCTGTTTCGTAGCTCAAATCAGGATAACCGCGCTCCTCGGCAAACTGCTTTGCCCGAGACGTCGACATATTCATGCAAATAGAGTTGTCGCTAAAAGAAAGAACTTCCTCTTCTTCAAGCGGTGCACCCTTTTGGTCCTCGGCCTGTTTGAGAATATCGATTAACGGCGGAATGTAGACCTGAACAAGTTGTTCCGGTTCTTCCTCTGAGTTTGCTTTTTCAAACAGTCTTCTAAGAAATTTCATTTTAGGCTCGCGATCTAAACTACCACTCAAGCCGGGCGTCGCCGGAGCGGGGGCTGGCGAGGAAACGGTACTTCAAAAGCGTTTTATGGCTGCAAAACACATCTTCCGAAAATGTGACTGCGCGACTGAGACAAATCGCCAGACCGCGGGCCGGTCTGGCGATGCCCGGCGCCTTCGGCTTGATTCCGGGCTGGGCTCACCCCGCCGCCTTCACCGCCCGCCCCGTCATCACCTTCACCAAATGCGAGCGGTAGTCGGCGATGGCGTGGGCGTCGGAGATAAGGGTGTCAGAGAGGACTGTGAGGTCGGCGATGGCCTCGGGGGTGAACTCCGATGACAGTGCCTCCTCGGCGGCGGTCCAACGGTGAACGCCTTCCTCCGACGCGCCAGTGACGGCCACGCGGACGCCATCGGCGAACTTGGCAACAAACACGCCCACCAAAGCGAAGCGGGAGGCGGGTTGGATGAATTTCTGGTAGTTCGCGGCCTGGGGGATGGTGAATTTCACCTCGGTGACGATCTCGCCCTCCTCCAACGCCGTCTCAAACAGGCCCTGGAAAAAGTCATCGGCCGCGATTTCGCGTTTGTTGGTGGTGATCGTGGCGTTTGAGGCGAGCACGCCGGCTGGATAGCAAGCCGCCGGGTCGTTATTGGCAAGGCTGCCGCCAATAGTACCCCGATTGCGCACGGCTGGATCGCCTATATGGGCGGCCATCGCGGACAATGCAGGGTAACTGGTGTCGCGCGCCACGGCAGCGTGGGTCGTGGCCGCGCCGATGCAAAGGCGGCCTTGATCGTCGTAGCAGATGCCGATCATCTCGGCGACTTTCGACAGGCTCACCAAAGCCGAGGGGCTGGCGAGCCGGGCTTTCAGCGTCGGGATCAAGGTTTGCCCGCCGCCAAGCGCTTGCGCGTCTTCATCGGCGAGGGCTTCAACGGCCTCGGAAATAGTTGCGGGGCGGATCACGTCGAATTCATACATCTTGGCTTACTCCGCTGCCGCGACCGGGGCGACACTCTGGCCCGAAGCCGCCATGATAGATTTGACGATATTATGGTAGCCCGTACAGCGGCAGATATTGCCTTCAAGGTAGTCACGCACCTCTGCCTCCGTCGGCTTGGGGTTCTCTGCCAGAAGCGCCGTCGCGGCCATCACCATGCCCGGGGTGCAAAAACCGCATTGCAGCCCATGATATTCCTGAAACGCGGCTTGTACTGGCGACAGGGAGCCATCGGGCGCTGCAATGCCTTCGATCGTCGTGATCTCCGCGCCGTCTGCCTCAACTGCCAGCATTGCGCAGGATTTTACGGCAAGCCCGTCGACGTGGACCATGCAGGCCCCGCATTGGGAGGTATCGCACCCCTGATGGGTGCCGGTTAATTTCAACTGCTCTCGCAGCAGAGACACAAGCAGCTTACGGCCTTCAACCTCGGCTGTGACCTTATGGCCATTGACGGTGAGAGAGATGTCCATTTCGAGCCCTTCCTACGAGACCAGCCGCTTGAACCAACCCTTTTTGGGCTTGTCGTCTGCCTCTTCCTCTTCGGCGCCTTCTTCCTCCGGTTCAAGAGCATTTTGGAAGCGCGTAAAGAACTCATCCGCCATTTTCTTGGCGAACCCGTCAATGATGCGAGAGCCCAGTTGAGCAAGCTTGCCGCCAACCTTTGCCTCAACATCGTAATGCAAAATGGTCTGGTCACCCTCCGCTTCAAGGCGCACGTCGGCGGCGCCCTTTGCAAAGCCTGCCGCACCGCCCTTGCCTGCGCCGCTGATCCGCAAGCTATTGGGGGGATTGCGATCCTCAAGATCAACCTTGCCTTTGAAGGTCGCTTTGACGGGACCCACTTTTTGCACAACTGTCGCTTCAAACCCTTCGTCGGGAGATCCTGTCATTTCAGTGCAGCCGGGGACGCATTCGCGCAACACGTCGACGCTCAAAAGAGCGGCCCAAACAGTTTCAATGTCAGCATTAATAGTGCGGCTATCGGAGAGTTGCATGGCCATTCCATCCCTTGTTGCGCCTGCAGACAGTAGGTAAATCTGGGCTGGGGTCCAGTCAAATGGACCTGGAACCAGCCGTGTTATGCTCCAAACCTGAGACAGATAGCCCATATGACCAACCCGCTTTTTGACGCTCTCTTTGCTCCGAATATTGGCAGCGAACGCCCATTCTTGATTTTAGCCGATAGATCGCAGATCAGCTATGCAGCCTTCTTGCGACAGGCGGCGCAGATGGCCAATGCGTTAACCTCGCTTGGGCTGGTCGCTGGTGATCGGGTTGCGGTACAAGTCGAAAAGTCGCCTCAAGCGCTGGCGCTTTACGCGGCCTGTGTTCAATCCGGGTTGGTTTTCCTGCCACTCAACACCGGCTATACGACGCACGAACTGAGCTATTTTCTTGAAAACAGCGGCGCGTCCCTTTTGGTATGCGGTGGCGCGCAAGAAGCCGAACTCTCGTCACTTGCGCCCCGCGTTTTGACGCTCGAAGGCGATGGTAGCGGAAGCCTTGTTGATCTATCGGCTCGCCAGCAGAAGGTGTTTGACACTGTTCCACGCGAAGCCAACGACCTAGCTGCTCTACTCTATACGTCCGGCACGACCGGCCGCTCCAAAGGGGCCATGCTCTCGCAACGCAATCTCCTTTCGAATGCCGAGGTGCTGAAAGAGTGTTGGCACTTCTCTCCGGACGACGTGCTGCTTCATGCTCTGCCCATCTTCCACACGCACGGGCTATTTGTGGCAACCAACATCACGCTATTGGCCGGTTGCTCGATGGTGTTTTTGCCGAAGTTCGACATCGATCAGATGATTTCGGCGCTGCCGCGAGCCACCACAATGATGGGTGTGCCGACCTTTTACACGCGGCTGCTGGATGATGCGCGGTTTACAAAAGAATTGGCCGCAGGAATGCGACTGTTCATTTCTGGCTCTGCGCCTTTGTTGGCAGAGACACACAAGCAGTTTGAAGCGCTTAGCGGGCATAGAATACTTGAGCGCTACGGCATGACAGAAACGAATATGAACACCTCAAACCCGTATGACGGCGACAGGCGAGCAGGTACTGTCGGCCTGCCCCTGCCGGGGGTTGAATTGAAGATCACAGACCCGGACACTGGGGCACTCCTCTCCAACGGCGAAGTCGGCCAAATTGAAGTGCGAGGCGACAATGTGTTCCAAGGCTATTGGCAGATGCCCAAGAAAACTGCTGATGAGCTGCGCGAAGACGGGTTCTTCATAACTGGCGATCTTGGGCTGATAGACGAGCAAGGCTATGTGCAGATCGTCGGGCGAGGCAAAGACCTGATTATTTCTGGCGGCTACAACATTTACCCAAAGGAGGTTGAGCTTGTCCTCGACGCGCAGCCTGGTGTGCTCGAAAGCGCGGTTATTGGCGTACCAGACAGCGACTTCGGCGAAGCTGTATTGGGGGTAATTGTGCCAGAACCGAATGCCGATATCCAAACCGACGCTATCATGGAAGCTGCCCGCAACGAACTTGCCCGGTTCAAACATCCGCGAAGGCTTATTATCCTAGACAACCTGCCACGCAACGCCATGGGTAAGGTGCAAAAGAATGTGTTGCGAGAAACACTTAAGAGCGCGTTGAAGGCAACGCAGTAGGTGGATTGCGAAGAACAGGCGCATCAAAAGAGTCGACTCACGCCGCGTCACACTCTAGGCCTCTGACTTATAGTTTGAGCATTTAGATCGGGGGATCGTGTTGGCGGAAGCAGAAAAATCGCGGCGTGCAGAACTCCAGATGGTCGGGATTACCGCGTCCGCAGGTGGGCTGGAAGCAACGACGCAATTGCTCAAACACCTGCCAAATTTCGACAATGTCTCCTACATGATCGCTCAGCATATGGCACCCGATCACAAAAGCATGCTGGCTGTCCTGCTGTCACGCGAGACAGATTTAGATGTTGTAGAGATAACGGAAGATACCCGGCCCCAAACCAGCACGATCTATCTACCACCACCGAACTCAGACATCGTTTTTTTGGATGGTAAGGTCTGCCTGAAACCGCCGAGCGAAAAGCTGGCTGTGCCAAAGCCCTCGGGCGACCGCATGTTCAACAGTCTTGCCCTCGCTTTTGGGGAACGCTCGGTCGGCATCGTTCTGTCCGGCACCGGGACGGATGGCACTTATGGTGTCACATCGATCCGCGAAAGCGGCGGCATCTCTGTGGCACAAGAACCAAAGACCGCTAAGTATGCTGGTATGCCAAGCTCGGCCATTGAAACCGGCTGCGTTGATTTTGTTTTGTCGCCAGATAAGATAGGCCAAAACCTCGAACGCATTTTGGAACGCCCGCATAATGTACAATCGCTCCTCAATTTGGACGAAGATGAACTAGGTTTAAAGGACCTGTTCCAAATCCTCGAAAGCCGAACCGGCATCAATTTTCGCGACTACAAAGAAACGACTATCAACCGCCGGGTCGCGCGCCGAATGGTTGCGAACGACATCGAGAGCTATGAAGACTATGTCGACCTGTGTCGGAGTTCTATTGATGAGGTGGACGCTCTAGGGAAAGACCTGCTCATCTCTGTGACTAAGTTTTTCCGTGATCCCACTCAGTTTGATCGCATATTTCCGGCTATTAAACGATTGGTCAGGGAACGAGGCGATGAGCCCTTACGCATATGGGTGGCGGGATGTGCCACCGGGGAAGAGGCCTACTCGCTCGTGATCCTCTTTGCGGAAGCGCTCGGAGGTCTGAAAGAGCTGTCAAAGTCTGCGGTGACCTTTTTCGCAACAGATGTGGATGAAGCCGCGCTAGAAACGGCGCGGCGCGGTACTTATCCGATCTCGGCGATTGACGATATTCCCGAGGCCTTCGTGGACAAGTATTTCGTTGTAGACGGCCAACATCTGCGTGTACGGAGCGAGGTAAAAAGTGTGGTTTTGTTTTCAAAACACAACCTGGTCTCCGACCCCCCATTTATCGCCGTTGATATGGTCAGCCTGCGCAATGTGTTGATTTACTTCAAGGCTGTCTTGCAAGAACGGGTTTTTGCCCGGATCGAATACGCCTTGCAGCCGCATGGGGTGCTGTTTTTAGGGACCTCCGAGACAGCTGTGTCTTCCAGCGCCCGTTTTGACTCTTTTGAGGGAAATGAACGCATTTTCCTTAAACGCAATATTGCGGCAACCAGCAAAACCCGAATGAAGTTGGATGGGATCGACATGAGGGCGCAAACCTTGCGCAAAAGGGCGAGCGAAGGGGCAACGGCATCGCAACACGGCGATGACAGGCAATTCGAAGCGCTTGCGCGGGCCGTCGCGCCTAATGGTTTTGTTGCAAATGGTGCCTTGGATATTTTACGCGTCTTTGGTCGCATCGAAGAAGTCCTGCAGCTCAACGAAGCGATGCCACTGGCGCTCAGCACACGCATTTTGCGCGGCCCACTCAGCAATGAAGCAGCCAGTATGATCACCATAGCTTTACGCTCAGGCGAAAAACGGGTGGGTCAATGGCATAACTTTTCGAGCTCAGACAATCATGAGTATCGGCTCAATTGCTACCCGATCATCTCAGGGTCGATTGAAGATGCAACTGTGATCTGTGCGATAGAGAAGCGCGAGCGCAAGGCGCAGCCGACAAGTGCTGAGGAACTGCCAGATGGCGCAAGGTCTGAATACATTCAGTCACTCGAAGCGCAGGTAAGTGCGATGCGCGAAACCCTCTACCAGACGACAGAGGAGCTTCAAAAAGCCAAAGAAGACATGCAGGCTATGAATGAGGAGTATCAATCCACGAATGAAGAGCTACAGGCCACAAACGAGGAGTTTGAGACCTCAAATGAAGAGCTTCAATCGACCAATGAGGAGTTGATCACAGTCAATGAAGAGATGCATGCCAACACTTTAGCGCTACAGCGTGTCACTATGGAGCTATCGGCGGTCCTGTTGCACACGCCTTATCCGCTTCTAATCATTGACCCGGCATTGCTGATCCGGCGCGCGTCAAAGGCTGCTCTTAACTACTTTGGTCTTAGCACCTTGCCAGAACAGGGATTGCATGTAACGCAGTGCGCACTGCCTCCCGGCATGCCGCCCATGTCAGAGATCTGTATCGAAGTGATGAAATCTGGCGAACCAAAGTCCTTCGCCATAGATGCCGAAAGCACGATCGAAAAGATCACCATAGCGCCTTTTTTTGATGAAGAGCACAATACGCTCGGACTGAAGCTATCGGTATCAGAGTTCGTTACTGCTCAATTCCATGTAATGGCCGATTTGCTTGACCAGATGGGCGGTGTGGCCCATTGGAGCGTCAATCTCGCCAGTGGTGAGCTAAGATGGTCGAACCGCGTCTATGAAATTCATGGGTTGCCGCCGGCGCCAACTGCGCCGACCGTCGAGGACGCCTTAGCGTTTTATCACCCTGATGACCGAGAGCGCGTCAGCGAACTAGTTACGCGCGCGATTGAGAAAAATGAGCCTTTCACCTTTACCGCCAAACTGATCCGAGCTGACGGAAGCGAGATTCGCGTAAATTCCATCTGCAAGATCATCGTCGACCAAGATCAAACACCGATTTACCTTGTTGGGGGGTTTCGTGAGGTTGAAAGTTGATTTGGCGGATTTTTAGCCTGGCCAGTCGGGTCGAGCGAAGGAAACTGAAACATCAATGAAGATCACTTAACCAAACAAAGCGGTCGTTAACGTGAAATTAAGAATTTGGGCGCTTATTCGGCAAAGTTGTGAACTTGGGTGGGAAACGTGATGCGAGCCGCGCCAAACCAGACCTTTTTTAACATTTCCGTCGAGATGCAGCGCTTGGGGGATACCCCGAGTGTACGCTTTGTTGAAATTGTAAGGTCTGACGTCCGGTACAGAGTGACCCCGCGACGTGACCTAACCCTTGCTGGGAGTGTCGATCGACGTCTGGCAAGTTTTGTTGATGCACATCTTACAAAAGTGTCGAAACCGCGCATGGTACTTCACGAACCCGACGCAACTGTCACCCTCCCTCACGTGACCCTTGCCAACTTGCAAACGCACGTGTCGTTTAGCGAAACGCGCTCTCACCTGGCGCTGGTAAGGTTCACCGAAATTTCAGGCAACCCGCAGACAGTGCTTCGTGCAAGCGCCGAAAACCTCACGTCAACCATTCAAGATGTGGCCGTGAACGCTTACGAGCGCGTGTTTCAAACCGGATTGGCTTTGACAGAAGCCAACCAAAGCGCCTCACACTCGCCGGAACATAGACCTGAACTTCACAAAAGTCGTAAGCGACTGGAGCGCGACATAGATACGCTTCTTTTTAACCTGGAAATTTTGAAACGCCACGTCGACCGCGCGAAAACGGGGCAGGACGAAAAACACCTCTACCAAGAGGTCGGTCAGGCTCAATCAGTGATGGCAAGGGCCTAGTCGAATACGATCATAAATCAGGATCTAAAATCCTATGGCTTTTGTGGCATCACAAGGGACAAAGCTGCGAGTAGAGAGGACCGTTCTTGGAAACGCACAACAACGAAATGATCGTGATGCAGGTCAGCCAACCTGTTGGCCATGACGCCTACCTCGTGCATCGCTTAATGATCGAACAACCGAATTTTTCGCATCGCCTGACACTTCGTGATGGAAAAGAGCTGGATCAATTGCTTGACGAAACGCTTGCTGCAACCGCGCTTAACTTTTTGCGCCTGTCCGAGCTCGCGACTGGTGGTGTCGTGCGAGACGACTCGCTCATTGTTGACCTTCCAGGCGCCGTTGTCGGGCGTATTTCGATCATTTCCGGAACAACAGACGGGCTTCAACGGCGAGCCACGGTTCGCTTTTCGTTTTTTGTAGGCAACGCAAATGCGCTTTTGAAATCCAAGGGAACATTTCCATACCCCATCATTGAAGTAAAAGAACGCGCCGACCTTGAAGCACTTATTGATTTTTGCATGCCGACGATAGATCTATTAAAGGCCAATGCCGGTTTCAAACCGGCGAATGACGCAAAAAATATTGTGGATATCCAGGTTTCTTCGAGAAATGAGAGTGCTCTTAACGAGCTACGTTTCTATCTTTTGCTGCTCCAACGCTTCATCGAGAGCTCGCTCGCATATACAAAATTCAAAAATATGTACTGCGTAGAGATTTTACCAAGTGAAGATACAAAAGCTAACATACCGCTCTTTCTAAATTAACTTGTGACTGTAGCTGGTAGGGTTCGGGCGATAAGTGTTGTCTGAAGAAACCTGCGCCAATGACCATCTTTAACCCCAGCGGCGGGAGAAAAATTTCTTTGAGTAGATTCAATTTGATCACTCGTGACCTTCTCCCCTGAAATGTCCTCGAATTGAGGCCAACCGGCTCTCCAGCCGAGGAGGCAGATGATGAAGAGAAGTCGTTTCTGCGAAGAGCATATCATATGCATCGTGAGAGAGCATCATGCCGGGCTTGGTGCGCAGGAGCTCAGTCGCAAGTATGGGACAAGTGATACGACATTCTACAAATGACGGTCCAAGTATAGTAGCATAGAAGTGTCCGAAGGGCGATGAAGAGCAAGGGCTACACTCAACACCGCGCCTGTGTATTGGCTAGGATTGATCCACGGGTCTATCGGCGTGTGTCGAAGTGGCCAGCGGACAAAGAGCTGCGTGGTCGATTGAAAAAACTGTCGTCTGAACGGCGACGCTTTGGCGACCGTCGGCTGCACATTCTGCTGAAGCGCGAAGGCTGGCAGGTGAATTGGAAAAAGCTGTACCGGATCTACCGCGAGGAAGGGTTAACCGTTCGTAAACGGGGCGGACGCAAGCGAGCTTTAGGCACAAGGACACCGATGGCGATCCCGCAGGGGCCCAACCAACGCTGGTCGCTGGACTTCGTCTCTGACAGCCTTTCTGCGGGCGTCGCTTCCGTATCTTGAATGTAATTGATGACTTCAATCGCGAATGCCTCGCCGCCGTGGTTGATACGTCCCTCTCAGGCGAGAGGGTTGCCCGTGAGCTGGACCGGATCGCCGAGATGCGTGGATAACCTTGCATGGTGGTCAGCGATATTGGAACCGAACTGACTTCAAACACAATCCTGAAATGGCAAGAAGACCGCAAGGTTGACTGGCACTACGTCGCTCCAGGCAAACCGATGCAGAACGGGTTCGTCGAGAGCTTCAATGGCAGACTGCGCGACGAATGCCTGAACGAACATTTTTTCGACAGCCTGCGCCATGCCCGCAATTTGGTGGCGGCATGGCGCACAAACTTCAATAACCACCGCCCCCATTCCAGCCTCGCTGGCATGACACCGACAGAATATGCTAACCGGTCAAAGGAAGACCAAAACCTGAACAGAGCCAACACAGAAACGCGGACTCGCGGATTGGTAGAGCATACTTTATTTTAGGCTCTAGCCCTCACAGCATACGAGATCACCATGAAAAACGCAGGAAGTTTCAATCTCACGCCTCAGTAAAGGCTCGATCTCGAAGCGACCGCAAGGGTTTCAATATATAGGATAGAACTGTCTTAGTTTCACCCAACAAATCAGCCGTGATTGTCATTCCTGGTTTCAAAAGGCGACCACCAAGTGAAAGATCTTTATCGGCGCCTTGGAAGGTAACAATCACGGCGTAAACAATTTCTCCCGAAGGGTTTTCTGTACTTGTAGGAGAGATTGATGTGACTTCGCCCATGACAGTTCCGAACCAAGCAAAATCAAATGTTGCTACTTTGATTCGCGCCTCCATACCGATTTGGATCCCTCCTATTTTATCTGCGGAGATTTCGATTTCTGTTTGAATCGGACTATTGTCAGGAACAAGCTCGGCAATAAGTTCACTTCGCAAAATTACATCGCCCGCGCCAGCAACTGGAAGACTCTGAACTTTTCCAGATACTGGGGCAATGACAAGAGCACGTGCAATTTGCGAGTTGATCGCTCCGAGTTCTTGTTCAACCGTAATCGTTGCTTCTGCCAGTTCAGCTCTCCGTTGCGTCGCATCCCGGAAGCGCGCGGCCAACAACTCTCGCCGTTCTGCGCTATTCTGAGCAAGGCGGTCTTCTGCCGCAATTCTTGTTGCGTCTAAGTCGAGGAGCTCCCGTTCGAGTCTTAGAACTTCTTTTTTCGCGTTCTCCGAGTCACCGCGGATAGCTGCACCATTCTGGAAGAGGCCTTCGATCCGTGCTTCGCGTGACATCGCAAGTTCGAGCTCCGCTTCTAAGCGCTGCGCAACCTCAATTTGGGCCGCTATTTGATTTCGAATGCCCGTTGCGCTGGTAGCCAGCAGCTCTAATTGCGCCTCCAAGTATTCTTGCTCGGCCCAGAATACTTGATCTTGCTCGCTAAGCGCGAACTGGTCGATCTGAAAATTATCAAAGGGGACCGTTACTTTATTTTCAAGAATGTGTACGACCCTTTTGGATTCAGCTGTCAGGGTTTTCAGGCGAGCGACCCTTTTTGCTTTTTCTCTCTCAAGGACTTCTGTGTCGAGCGCAACGAGCGGATCGCCCTTTTTTACCGCATCTCCCGGTTGAACAAATACCTCTGTAACCAAACCACCATCAGGATGTTCAACTCTAAGGACCGAATAAACAGTTGTGATTTTTCCATTACCTGTAATGACTTCACTGATTGGGCTTTGAGATGCCCAAAAAATTGCTATGAGCCATAGTACACGACGCTACTTGAAACGAGGAGCGAAAAGGATTCGAATTGAAGCTT
>JAPORH010000160.1 GCA_026710325.1 Litoreibacter sp.
CGTCCGTAGCGACAGCGGCCGAGAACACCCTCAAGCTCTTCTTCAAAAACCGCTTCGATCGTGGCGCGGATGTTCGCGCGAAGACGATCCTCAATCGGATCGTAGCCCTCCTCATGCGAGAGGAGCGAAACGGCAGATGTTGCTGTAGTCTTTGTCATGGTGTGATCTCCTATGGCGGCTTCTACCGCCAGGTTTGGGTGTTTTTGTTCACCCGGAGATTACGCCAACTTCAAATTTCCACCAAATTCGCGACACCACCGCCCCCCGCCCGCATAAACTCAAGCTTTTGCGCGGAAAAGCTGTCGGACATATCGACCAGCTCTTCTCCGCCATCCGCGCTGTAGAGCTTTTTCTCTTTGGTGTTGATCTTGAGCACGGTGCCCGTCTCGACCGAATACTTCTGCTCCAGCACCGGGTTGCCGTCATTGTTGAGGATAGGCTTGCCATCCTCTCCCATCTTCTTGACCCAGTTTTTCAGGTCGACCCCGATCCCACCGGTCACACCGACGGTGGTCAGGAAAATCGGCGAAATACCGTTGGTGCCTGCGACCACCGGCGCGATATTGACGAAAGGCACGTAAGGCGATGCCTGAGTGCCTGTCCAAAGCGCCACATTGTTCACGCCCGACATGCGCGAAGAGCCAACACCCATCGTACCCTTCTCGGCAATCAGCATCACGCGTTTGCCTGGATGCTGCAGTTTAAGCGTCTCGATCTCTTTCTGCGCTTGCTCGGAGATCATGCATTTGCCGTGCAGCTCCCTGTCGGATCGGGAATGGGCTTGGTTACCAGGCGACAAAAGGTCAGTCGAAATATCGCCTTCGGCGGCAATATAGGTGACGACCTCGATCTCTTCATCGACCTGCGGCAGCTTAGTGAAGAACTCGGCCTCTGCGTAGCTGTTCAGGATCTCTTCGGCGACGGCGTTCCCAGCTTTGAAAGCCTCTGCCAAACGATCAGTGTCGGCTTCATATAAGAAGACCTGTGTCTTCAGCACCTCAGCGGCCTCTTTCGCGATGGTAGGTTCCGCACCCAGAGCCAAGTCCAATAGAACTTCGACCGAGGGGCCACCTTTCATGTGAGAAAGCAGTTCAAAAGCGAAGCCCTTGGATATCTCTGGCACCTCGACTTCGCCCAAAACGATTTCTTTCAGGAAGCCGGCTTTTTCACCAGCCGCGCTGGTTGTGCCCGGCAGGGTGTTGTAGATCAAAAATTGCAAAGACTGTTCTCTATGAGGGTGAGCTCTATCTCTCACCTGCGCGATTACCTCCCGCGTAAGCGCGCCATCATCGATAGGCTTAGGGCTGAGCCCCTCCCCTTTGCGGGTTTCAATTTCTTCCAAATAGGCTTCGAAAAGGCTCATGACGGTCTCGACTTTGCTGTTCATCTGTTGGCTTTGGCGGCAGGTCGGATCGCACCTGAAGATGCCGCTTCCACGCTTTGTATGCCAATGTATACAAAACTACACCCGTCCGCAAGGTACAAGATACACCTGGGTAAAGGATTTCTTAGCGCGGCGCGCGTGGGCACGTTCAATCGCGTTTATCTAAGATTTTCATGATCTAGCACCTGTAAAAATGCAGCCATTCAGAAGTTATTCACTTTCTCCGCTTTATACGAAACCGGCGTGGCAAACCTCCTGCTCCGCGCACTTTTCATTCATGGGGAGTAACATGACCGAGTTTGCTTTGAGACCAAAAGACTGGCTGGAAACACCAGACACGATTGTCAACGAACTCGGCGGCATCGAGGACGGCAACATCATCATAGATGCCGCCGGATGTGATGTAATGGGCGCACAGACAGCCCAAATCTTGCTTGCAGCACAACTCAGCGCTCAGAAAAGGGGCGCAAATTTGAACCTGCTGAACATCTCCGACAGGCTCAAACGCGAGTTAGAACTTCTCGGTATTTCTTCAAAATTCGCACCTGCTGAAGGATAACAATGTCTAAACATATTCTTGCCATTGATGATTCCCTAACCATCCGTGAACTGCTTTCCCAAACCATTAAATCAGCTGGATTTGAAATAACTACAGCTTGCGATGGGGTTGAGGGGTTGGAGACATTTGCTGGTGACCGTTACGATGCAGTCATCACCGACATCAATATGCCAAACCTCGATGGTTTTGGCGTAATCGAGGGAATACGCGGCGGTTCGGTGAATCGGCGCGTGCCAATTTTAGTGCTGACAACGGAAAGTGGCGCAGAACTCAAAAGTCGGGCACGGGATGCAGGTGCTACCGGCTGGTTGGTCAAGCCTTTCGATGACGAGGGGCTCTTGGGAGTATTGCGACGCGTGACCGGGGCTGGATCAGTCACATGAGCGATTCATTAAGAGATACATTTTTTGCGGAATGCGAGGACCTTCTCGACAGCTTGACGGAAGGGCTCGCAGTCATAGAAGACGGCGATGAGGACCTAGAGACCATCAACGCCATTTTTCGTGCTGTTCACTCTATTAAGGGCGCCGCAGGCGCCTTCGCGTTAGAAAATCTCGTCGGCTTCGCCCATAAATACGAAACGGTTCTTGACCTCATTCGTGCCGAAACACTTGCGATCGATGAACAAGTATTGCACCTCATCACACGCTCCGCTGATTGCCTCGCAGACCTCGTGGATTTGGCGCGCGAAGGGTCGGATGAAGTTCCAGAAGCACATGACAAAATCACCGAAAATCTGATTGCGCTTGCCGGCGAACAGCCCGAACAGGAAAAGGCAGAGGAAACAACCGAATTTGTCTTTGAAGCGTTGCCTTTCGCTCCAATTGAGATTGAAACTTCGCAGCGATACGCAAAATATGTCATTTCGTTTACACCGGTCGCCGCAATGTACCGGAACGGACATGACCCCATTCATATTTTCCTTGAGCTCGCCGGCCTCGGGGAGTTTTCCGTAAAAAGCGATCTTTCGCGGATTCCAACTTTAGCCAGCTTAGACCCGGATGAGAGCTATATTTCATGGATATTCTTACCACCCCTCAGTTTATCCAGATCTCCCAGAGTTTGGGTATTTTGGCGTAGCCAGCGAGACATCTTC
>JAPORH010000081.1 GCA_026710325.1 Litoreibacter sp.
CTCCTCGAGCTTGCAAACGCACTTATCAAAGCGAAGCGAAAATGGTCGCCAAAACTAACTTGACCAAGACGGATACTTCGGTCATGCGCCGCGCGCCGCGCTTTTGGACAAGGACTATCTTTATGCAAGATTTAGCCTCTTCGGCGCGGTCACTATGAACTCAGCGTTAAATGCCAAGCGCTTTCCGTTAGCCGATTGTGAAAACGGTGCGTGGGCGATTGTGGGACTACCGTGCTGACCCTAGCATCGTTTCAATTGTTGAAGTTGGGGCCACCCAGCTCATTTTTATAGAGTGACGTTATGACGGACATTTTTGCCTATGTGGCCTGCGGCTTTGTGTTTTTTTTCCGCGACCACCAACACCGCCAAATGGTTTCGTCTGGCCTCCCTTTGCTCCAACATCTGCTTTGTGATTTACGGCTATTACCACGAGCTGGCGCCGATTCTGTTTTTGCATGGGGTGCTGGCGCCGATGAATACGATGCAGCTTCTGCGCGCTTTCAGTGATGACCGCAAAAACAACGCGCGCAGCCAAGAGCGCCATGTGCCAGAGCGCCCCTATGTCGTCGCCCAAAAGGCCTGATCACAGCCACACAACAACTTCGTGAAGCGATAAGGTTTTTCTTTGTGCTTTGCCTCGCCCGGTCCATACCGTCAGGCAAGAGAAAAAAGGACACCCTATGGCGCATCGCTTCAAATCTGATCTGAGCTGGTCGGACGTAACACCTGAGACCGTTTATCTGAACCGCCGCGCGTTTATGACGGGCGCGACGGCATTGGCCGCGGGCAGCATCGCCGCACCGGGTTTGGCTGCAACATCTGCCTTCTCGACAGATGAGGAGCCGAATGCCTGGGATGAGATCACCCAGTACAACAATTTCTACGAGTTCGGCACCGGCAAGAGCGACCCTGCTGAATATGCGGACGCGCTGACAACGACGCCTTGGGCGGTTGAGATTGACGGGATGGTCGATAAGCCCGGCTCCTATTCTTTCGAAGATATCATGTCAGCTATGACTATTGAGGAGCGCATCTACCGCTTCCGCTGTGTTGAGGCCTGGTCGATGGTGATCCCCTGGAACGGGTTCGAACTTGCTGATCTGCTGAATATGGCAGGTGTTCAGGAGGGCGCGAAATACGTGGCCTTTGAGACGCTTTACCGGCCGGAGGAGATGTGGGGCCAAAAGCGCAACTTCATCCCTTGGCCTTACCGCGAAGGTTTGCGGCTGGATGAGGCCATGCACCCGCTAACGATCATGGCGACCGGAATTTACGGTAAGGACATTCCCAACCAGAACGGCGCGCCTTTGCGTTTGGTGGTGCCTTGGAAATACGGGTTCAAATCGATCAAGTCGATTGTGAAGATCACCCTCACCGATGAGCAGCCTGTGGCCAGCTGGAACCAGATCGCTCCGCATGAATATGGGTTCTATAGTAATGTGAACCCTGAGGTGGACCATCCACGCTGGAGCCAAGCGTCTGAACGTCGTGTCGGTGGCGGGTTGTTGGCGAAGCGTATCCCTACCTTAATGTTCAACGGGTATGAGGCGGAGGTGGCCAGCCTTTACGAGGGTATGGACCTCACCGAGAACTTTTAAGGCCAAGAGCGAGCCCGAAATGCAGATACCCCGCCAGCTGACGCTTGCCGAGCGGATCAATGAGGTCTTGCGCCCGATCCCGGTTTGGCTGGTCTTTTTGGTGGGGGCGCTGCCAGGGGTCTATATAATAGCGGGCCTCGTTCTAGCGTTAACTGGGACCTACGACCTGTTTGGAACCCGGCTTGGTATCGATCCGGTCAAAACGATAGAGCACTGGCTCGGCGAGCTGGCGCTTCAGTTCTTCATTGCGACGATGGCGATCCGGGTTCTGCGGGATTGGTTCAAGATCAAGCTGATCAAATTCCGCCGCACGCTGGGGCATCTGACCTTCTATTATATAGTACTGCATTTGGGCGTCTGGATCGGGCTCGATCTGCAATGGCGCTGGGCTGAGATATGGGCCGATATTCTGAAGCGCCCCTATATTACGATCGGGATGGTTTCGTTCCTGATTTTGATTCCGGTCATGCTGACCTCCAATGACAGCGCAATCCGCAGGCTTGGCCCCAAGCTTTGGCAAAACCTGCACAAGCTGGTCTACCCAGCGGTCCTTTTGGGCGCGGTACACTATGTGATGGTGCAGAAGGTCTGGGAGATTGAGCCGCTGATCTACCTCGCAGTGATTTCCGGGCTGCTTCTGGCACGCGGAAAGACGCTTTTGCCGAAATTTGGGTGAATCGATGGCGTCGCGAGTCGCTTCGTCGACCGATTCACGTGACTCGGCGGGTGAGTCTGGCCTCGAAACCCGGAGATTCATCCACATTTTGTGTTTCTGCTGTGGAAAACCCATATCATGCGGCGAAATAATGGCAGGGGGGCTGTTTCGCCGAAGAGAAATGATAGGTTTTTTGAAAAGAAATTCAGATCTAAGCTATTGAAAATAAAAACGAAAATGAATTAACCGCAAAAAATGTCATCTTTCTGCAAAAAACCACTTGCGGGTCTCAGCCGTGGGGCCTAAATACCCCCTCACCGGCGGCGCAGAGATGCACCAACGGGGCGCCAGACGGGCCACACGGTCAAGAAAGCGGAACAAAAACAGAGACTTATGCAGGCAGTTGCGCCAGAAAGATCAAGGCGCTTCGGTTCGTTTTTGTCTCTACGCTCTTTGAAATTGATAGCATCTGAAGAGATATGTGGGCGGTTTGGCCATTTCGATGGATCAACTTCTTACATATCGACTGCTTAGACTTCGGTCGATGATAGCAGGTCAGCTTCACTGTTTGAACGGCTTCGGTTTCTTTGAAACCAAGCACAACAAACAGAAAGAATGGTCAGCAAAGTTCAGTAAGCTTTGTTGATTGATATGTGCAGAGGTTCGACGTCAAGGATAAGCTCGTAAGAGCTTTTCAACTTGAGAGTTTGATCCTGGCTCAGAACGAACGCTGGCGGCAGGCCTAA
>JAPORH010000193.1 GCA_026710325.1 Litoreibacter sp.
TTCACCCGGAGATTACGCCAACTTCAAATTTCCACCAAATTCGCGACACCACCAACAAGTGCGCTCACGATAATTGTCAAAGTGATGACATAAGCCAGCAGTGTTTGAACCACGAGTTGGCCTGCGCAAATGCGCCACGGAGCGATTGGCAGTGTCTTGTAGATCTCCATTCGGCTCAGATCACCGCGAAAGTCGCAGACCAAATTTCGTGGTAGGATGAATGCGATGAAGATATAAATTATCATCAAGGTCTGTGGCTGTGTGACCGGCGCGCCGAGTGCGAGGGATATCGGCGCGATCGAGGCGGCGAGACCAGCAAATATGGCGATAAGTTTGAATGAATTCCGCAAAGCATTAAGGGTTTGACGCCATGCAATGGGTCCTAAGCCGCCAAGGACTGGCGCGCGACGGAACTAACGCACCTCGGTCCTTTGTGTCGCGAAGAAAGAGCCCCCTTGCTTGATGCGGTCCCATCTGTTGCTGAGCCGGGCGTTTTCCGCGAGCGAGCGGTCGGTCGTGCGTGCATCAAGTAGGATGACAGCGCGCAACAGCGCCGCGTTGATAACAAGTGCGACCAGCGCCCAAAGGGCTTGCTGAGACAACGATTGCGCTACGTAAAGTTCGGCAAATACGATGTAGGGGAGCAAGATTATGGTCCCGATCCACGAGTGCCGGAAATCTGACAAAAGGTCGAAAATGCCAAGATCGGGCGTCATCCATGCGTAAAACACGGTCGCCACACCAATTGCGGACAGCAAAACCGTCGCAGGCCACCTAATCTTTGCAAGCTTACTTCCGTCGAGCACATGCCCAGTCATACCAATAACGGCACTGTTCAACTGAACAAACACCAGCGTCAAAAACGTGGCGATAAAGACCGACAGAGCCGATCCTATTTGGGACGGCGCAATGAGCGTGATGAACACGCTCGTCAAGGTGACCCCGGCGGCATAGGCGCCAAACTTATAGAGGATCAGGTCTCGTCGTTTGAACGGCCCGGTAAAGAGAAAATTGATCTCATTTGGTGAGAAATGAAACGTGGGACCGGTCGTCATCAAGACGGTGAGCAGAGAAAGCCCCAACATGCTGAGCGGCATAAACGTCATGATTTGCTCGCTCAAAGCCTGTTGGTCCAGAGAAGCGGCCCCTAAAAAGCTCGTATCCGAGGAGCCGTTTGACGCGATCAGAAACCAGATGATCACCCCGAACGCGAGGGAGAACAGCAGACCGCGCAGGCTTGCCAGCTGAAGCAAACGCTGGCGTAGACCGCCACGCAGGCGCAACATGAGAAGTTGGCAAAGTGCGGCATCCATTTTTTAGGCCGCCGCTGGTTTGGAGGTCTGATCCGACCCTTGCGTGATTGAGAAATAAACTTCTTCAAGGGCAGACGTGCTGTCGGTATGGCCGACCTCGCTCAACAGGTCCTCCATAGTGCCAAATCGACGGCACTCCCCAAGATTGAGCACCATGATATGCGTGCACAAATTCTCGAACAGGCTCAAAAGATGAGAGCTGATAATAATGGATGCGCCAGCCCGCGCGCGGTCGCGGATCGCTTGTTGGATCCCGCGAATACCTTGCGGGTCAAGCCCTGTAAGTGGCTCATCGAACAAGATGACTTTCGGATCATGTAAAAAAGCACAGGCAATCGCCACCTTTTGGCGCATGCCGCGCGACAAGTTATGGACGAGCGTATCGCGTTTGTGTGTGAGTTCGAATGAGGCAAGAAGCTCTTCGGCATCTTTTTCGAAATCTGCGAGTTTGTGTGCCGCCGCGGTGAACGCCAGGTGTTCCCATACCGTCATAGTGTCAAAGAGCCGTGGGTCGTCAGGAATGTAGCCGAGGTTCTTTTTGGCCTCGATTGGCGCCTCGCCAACATCATGGCCCGCAATCAAGAGGCTCCCCAAGCTCGGAGGAATGATTCCGCACAATGTACGCAAGGTTGTTGTCTTTCCCGCCCCGTTCGGCCCGAGCAATCCGAGGATCTGGCCGGGTTCGACCGAAAAGCTGAGGTTCTTCACGGCAGTGAACCCTTTGTACTGCTTACTGAAGTTCGTGACTGTGATCATTTGCTTCTTTGCTCAAATCTTCCGCTGTGCTGGCAGATAAGAGAGCTGGCTTGCTCCCCAACGCCGCTTAAGCTGCGAATTCTGGCACCACTTCATGTCAAATCTAAGTTCAAAACCTGTGCTCCAGATGGCCATTTTTTCTGGATTGGATGCTTCCAGTTCGTTCGTAGAATGTGTGCCTGCGGCGCGGCGCAGGCGTTCGCCATGCTCGCGTCCGGAAAACAAAGCGTTTCAGATAACTTGGATACCCGTCAGGTAGACGAAATTCATTCCGCTGCGACAAGATTGGCCCAGTCGTCCCAGCCCGTACCCAAAGAAAACACTGGCCCATCCCATGTAAAGGGGATGTCGTGGATCACAGTTTAAGGTGGTGGACATGCGCCCCCCTGAATTTCCGCATCAACACCCACACGAATGGCAGGCTTTTTGCAGGCCATAAACCACACCAAACCATCAGCCGCAGGAGGCTCTGGCATGACCAAAAAACCGAACGAAAAGAACGAACGGATCAAGCGAGCTTTTCTGACCTATCGTAAACATTCCAAGCAGGTTTCGGATAAGACATTGGACCGGGAAATCGCCGCTATCGAACGCTTCGACATCTGGAACGGGCGCAAAGATTTTGCCAAGTTCCATCTTGATTGGGCCGTGGGCTTCCGCGCCTAATTGGATACAGCTAAAGGCCAAACCGGCCAACCGCTGGCAAAATCTACCACCCGCGCGATCATGGAAACGATGCGCTCGTTTATTTTGTGGTTGTCTCAGCAAGATGGTTTCCGCCGCCGGATCAAGGCTTCCGATGCCAACTATTTCCAGCTTTCGTTGCGCGATGAAGCCGAAGCCCGCGCCGCGCCGGAACGCCCCGCCCTAAGCATCCGGCAAGCAAAGCGCTCCTTAGAAATGATGCCCAGAAACACACCACGA
>JAPORH010000121.1 GCA_026710325.1 Litoreibacter sp.
GTGGCCAAGGTGAGGATTGAGGCACCGGTAAAGGGCGAAAGCCACCGGAAAACAGCAACTCCCCGCACCTACAGCAGGGCGCGCCTCTCCCTGACTCTACTATGAGCAACTCTGGATCGACCGACGGGCGGCCCGTATGGCTGTAGAAGTCCGACAGATGGGCGCGGATACTGCTGAGATCAACGAACCGATCAATCGAACGCAGAAGGTGATCTTGCGGAATATGATCTTCCAGCGAGAACTCATAAAACAGCGCAGCTTGCGCTTCCTGCCTCGGTCCCATCATGGCTGATCCTACCACTCGTTATGAGAATTCAATCAGCGACCAACACCTCAATCAAGCCGAGTTTTTCAACGGAATACGAGGCGAGCCGATTTCTGTTCATAAGGGTAAATTCGGAGTTAAAGTGAACCAGGCTTGAAGTTGGCCTGACACCCGACGGAATTGGAGACCGAAATGGGCAGACGTATCATGCTAATGTCAATCGACACGCTTCGTTCTGACGCAATTGCTATGAACCCGTATCGCGATTCCATTTCCCGATTCGATGCGAATACACAAATCAAAACTCCAACCCTGGACCGCTTGTGCGCGAAGGGAACGTTTTTTCCCAATTGCCAGGCCCAGGCCCCTTACACAACGTCTTCCCATGGGTCTATGCTGACAGGGTGCTGGCCTCACAATCATGGCATTCGTGAATACTTCTTCACGCCGCTTCGCGAAAACATTGACACGCTGTTCAACCATTTCAAACGGGCCGGGTTCGTCACCATTCTTGCAACAGATTTCCCTACATTGATCGGACCCATCCTGGGCTTTACAGAAGATGTGGATCATTTCATCGATGAAGATGACGGCTCGTTATGTGAATTGCTCGCCGAACTCTCGGACCAGAATGTATTCTGTTTCTGGCATTTTGCCGATCCGCACATGCCCTATGGACTATCGAGCATCGAACGCTATGGCTGCGATTTCGCTGAGACGACGGAGCATGTCATGAAATTGGCCGGTTTAGAAGCCACCAAACCGGAGAGCGAAGACTGGCTTCTGGAACGTAACAGAACCGACGAAGAGCGCAGTTTGCGGCTGTGGTACTACGATGCTGCGGAGTAACTCTATGCCGCCAGCCAATACGACACGCTGATGGATCTCTATCTCCGCGGTGTGGAGCGGTTTGACCAGGGACGCCTTGCCGCCGCAGTCGAGACTATGCGTGACATTGGCTGGTACGACGATGCGTTGATCGCTATCACCGGCGATCACGGCGAAGAGCACAGCCCGCGCGGCTATGAACATTTTGGTTCCATCTGGAACGGGGTAGTAAACATGCCGCTCATTCTGATCGGTCCTGATATCCCTGCTGGATGTGTTGATGATCACTTGGTCCGATCTATCGACATCGCTCCGACATTGCTGAATCTGGCCGGCGTGGAAACAGATACGGACATGGACGGTGTAAGTTTGAACACCCGGTTGGATACGAAGATGCCTTTGGGGTTAATGTCTTTGTGTGAGGCTTGGTTCGGGGATTTTCTCAAGGCCCGGGATCATCTGAATGCTTGCCACGCCGCAAGTCGATTGCTGGAATGGCCTTCAATCGCCGAACGGCACCTGATGTCTGCACGCGATGCACGTTGGCGGTACCTCGTATTCAGAGATCTGAAGGCCGGAACCGAAGAAGCCTGCCTTTTTGATCTGAAAGCCGATCCCAACGAGACAACCGATGTCAAAGACAAGTTTCCTCATACCGCCAAAAGCCTCAGACAAGAATTGGAGCCGATGCTGGCAGCCCGAACGCAGGGCGGAAAGCGGAAGGGCGGCACTATTACAAAAGATATCGCCACGGGATTAGTCGACATGGGTTACCTGCGCCGATAAAGACACTTATCTCCTGCTCCAAAATCATACCAAAACTTCAGGTCGAGAACCGTTTTGGCTGAACCAGCGTTATCCCCAGAAGTGCAACGACCAATGCGGTCCAGATCCAGATTAAATGGCTTTCCCCGAACAGCACCATACCCCAACCCACACCCGCCAGGGTGACGATATAGGCCGCCTGACTTGTAAAAACCGGGCCTGCCCTAGCCATCAGAAACATGAACAAGAAATAGTCAAGCACTGTAACCACCGCGACTCCCAAAAGCGCCAGATCGGCCTTGTTCGGAGGAAAGTCCGGTACGTGGAAAGTCGATGTCACCAGGGTTATGGGCAGCAGCGTCAGAGCCGCCTCGATAAACATAACATTTAGCAGTCCCTGGGACGGCGCATGCGCCGGGGCTTTGAGCGCATAATAAAGATGTTCTCCAGCATAACAGAGCACCACTCCAAATGGCAGCAACATCCAGACCACATCGCCGCGTTCGGGCAGGCTGGTTTCCGGAAGCACGACCAGCAAGGCGGCAACCGCCCCCAAACCGATGCCTGTGTAACGTTTCAAAGAGGGTTGATCATGCTTTAACCAAATGGCACCGGCAAATGTCGCCATCGGAACAAGAGCGATGGCCAGCGCTACGATCCCTGCGGGCAATTCCCGCGCCGCATAGAAAAAGAAGACCGACGGGAGGGTTGTACTGAACAGGCCCCAGATAAAGCAGAAAATCAGAGCGGAGCGGTTGAGCCAGCGCCATCTCCCGCCAGTTTTCATGGACAGCGGAGCAAGCAAAACTGCTGAAAGTGCCGCATACCAGAATGCCAGACTCAGAGGATCATTTCTGGCATCGGTCGCGATCTTGAATAACGAAAAGGATGCGCCGAATGTGACCCCTGACAAGAGCAGCACCGCCCAATAAAGCGGGTGAGCCTTTGGTTGTATTTTGGCCATCAGTTGTCGTCAGAAGATGCGGCCAGGTTGGTTCGCTCAAGAGGGTCGTGTTCCAGATCGTAGACCTCCATCGCATCATCTCCAACATGCATGATGACTTTGTATTTGTTGTCGATACGGATCGACTTCTTGTCGCGGG
>JAPORH010000064.1 GCA_026710325.1 Litoreibacter sp.
TACCGAATTTAAAATCAAACAAAATCAATGTCCTGCTGGACAATCATCATAGGAGAAGCACATGTCAGACGCGGAGATCGGGGTTATTGGTTTGGGGACCATGGGCGCCATGCTGGCGATGAATATCGCAGATAACGGCTTTAAGGTCGCCGTTCATAATCGCACTGCGTCGCGCATTCCGGGTTTCCTTGAAGAGGCTGGCGACTTGGCAGAACGGATCAGCGGGCATGAGACGTTGGACGCCTTCGTCCAAGGCTTGGCGACACCGCGCAACATCATCCTGATGGTTCCTGCTGGCTCTCCGGTCGACAGCCAGATTGCCGCGCTGCGCCCGCTTCTGGACAAAGACGACATGATCATCGACGCTGGAAACGCTAATTTCCACGAAAGCCAGCGCCGCGCAGATGAGGCCGCCGAAGCGGGCGTTCCCTTCCTTGGCATCGGCGTTTCTGGCGGAGCGGAAGGCGCGCGGTTCGGCCCCTCCATAATGGGCGGCGGCACGGCTGAGGCTTGGGACAGAGTTGCCCATATCCTTGAAGCGATTTCCGCCAAGTATGAAGGCCAGCCGTGCGCGACATATATGGGACCCGGCGGCGCCGGCCATTTCGTCAAAACGGTGCACAACGGTATTGAATACGCCGACATGCAGCTGATTGCCGAGGTTTATGGCGTGATGCGCGACGGGATGGGGATGGAGGCCGCCGCAATTGGCGCGGTGTTCGACGGCTGGAACGAGGGTCGCTTGCAAAGCTACCTGATCGAAATCTCCGGCAAAGTTGCAGCCGCCAGCGACCTTGAGACCGGTAACCCGATCCTCGATATGATCCTTGACCGGGCAGGACAAAAGGGCACCGGGCGTTGGACCGCGATCGAGGCGCAAATGCTGGGCGCGCCGGTGCCGGTGATCGAGGCGGCCGTGATGGCGCGCAATATGTCCGCTGCGCGCGACCTACGCTTGTCCGGCGCTGACGCGTTTCCTGCAGCCCGTTCCTCTGATATCGCGGGTGCGCTCAGCATGAAGGATTTGGAGGCCGCTTTGGTGGCAGGCAAAATCCTGTGCTACGCGCAGGGCTTCGATCTGCTGGGTAAAGCCAGCTCAGAGAACGGCTGGGACCTTCCCATGCCGGCTATTGCCGAGGTCTGGCGGGAGGGATGCATCATCCGCTCCGCCATGCTCAACGATATGAGTCAAGCTTTGAGCGAAGCGCCCGAGCGCAACCTCGCCGTTGCGCCCTATTTTGCTGATTTGTTGAAGGACAGCATCGCGGCTTTGCGAAAAGTGGCTGTGACTGCAATCGGTGCTGGCCAGCCAGTTCCTGCGCTCAGCGCGGCACTTGCTTATTTTGATACGCTTACAAGCGCGCGAACGACTGCTAATATGCTGCAGGCACAACGCGACTATTTTGGTGCGCATAGCTTTGAACGCGTCGACCGCGACGGTGCTCATCACGGGCCTTGGCTGGGACAACATCTTAAAACATGACGGCCGCCAATACGCCTATGGTGCGTTGATTTAGAAAGACGCGTTCGACGCGGAACTTCACTTGTCGTCAGCCAGGAACCGTTCTGCCGTCGCCGCTGCATCGGCGATATGCGTTTCAACGGCAAAACGCGCGCGCGCCGGGTCGCCCGCCACGATTGCCTCCCGGATCGCCTCCATATGGTCAATCCCAGGCGTGGCGCGATCCTTGGCCGAAATGGTCAAGGCGCGCAGGCGGCTGATGCGGCCATTGAGGCGTTGGACGACCTCCCATGCGATGTCATGACCGGCCTGATGAAAAATGAGCTCATAAAACCGGCTTGTCGCCTGCAGAAGGTTTGACCAGACGCTGTCATCCATTGTGGACCGCAGAGTTTGGAGAGCGTCCCCAAGTTGCGACGCGAATGGCTCGTCCGTCCGCAAAGCCGCCTCTTCAGCCGCAAACCCTTCAAGCTGGCGGCGAATTTCGTAAATCTGACGGGCTTGATCCCAATTGAGCGTTGCAACGATCGGACCCCGATTTGGGACGATCTCGACCAAACCTTCGGCCTCAAGATATCTGATCGTCTCGCGCACGACTGTTCGGCTGACACCGAGCTGGTCGCAGAGCGGACGCTCCACCAAACGCGCACCGGGCGCAAAATGGCCGTCAATGATCGCCTCCCGCATCCGCTCCTGCACGATATCGCGCAAAGTTTGCGGGGCTTTTTCGATCTTTTGAAGGCTGGGCGGCGCGTCTTGCATGGCGTTACGCCTAACAGTGCCAAGGAGGTGGCACAACAATTATTGACATATGGTATGATGGTATACCATAAATTCTGTACATAACCTGATATCGAAAGCCTCGCCAATGCCCGCCCTCATTCGAAAAACCCTGCTGCATGTTGAAAACACGCTGATCGAAGGCGGCAAAGCGGCAGAAACCCCGCTGACTCTGATCGCCGCCATGGCCGTGATTGCAAACCCTTGGGCCGGACGCGGTTTTGTCGAAGACCTGACACCCGAGATACGGGAATGCGCTCCGGGTCTGGGGGAACTTTTGACAGAGATGATCCTCGATGCCGTGGGCGGTGGCGACAAAGTCGAAGGCTATGGAAAGTCGGCTATCGTCGGGTTGAACGGGGAGGTTGAACATGCCTCGGCTCTGATCCACACACTTCATTTCGGCAACCGCTACCGCGATGCTGTGGGCGCAAAATCCTACCTTTCCTTTTGCAACACACGCGGGCCCGCCAATGCGCCCCTGATGATTCCACTCATGGACAAGCATGATGGAGGGCGGCGGTCGCACTATCTGACAATCCAGACCAGTGTCGCAGATGCGCCCGCAGCAGATGAAATCCTGATCGCGCTCGGAGCCTCGATCGGTGGCCGACCGCATCATCGGATTGGCGATAGGTATCAAGACCTCAAGGAGGGGGTATGAATGATTTGTGATCGGCCAAACGCCCTGAATTTGTTAGTGG
>JAPORH010000139.1 GCA_026710325.1 Litoreibacter sp.
CTAAAGAATCCAGTTCGTCCCAACTGTCAAAGCTTAAGTGCGATTGCCCTGTGCCGATGATAGGACTTGAACCTACCACCCACGCATTACGAATGCGTTGCTCTACCAGCTAAGCTACATCGGCATGGCGCAGGATTTACGTCCGAGACACCTCGTTTGCAAGAAGAAACGGTCCGCCGAAACAAGCTGGTATCCTTGGTTTGGGGCGCGGAAATGACGTCACCGCGCCCATACAATCCACGATTGACTCCCAAGAGAGCCTTTGCTCTCTTTCGCGTATGGCGCGGAGCCTAGGTGGGGCGCGACCTACCCGGCCTTTATGAGTTCGATGACGCCCTTATCGGGATGACTGATTAGGCGACAGTATCTACTGGATGGTGGCGGCGACCCGTTTGTCGTTTACCCTTACTCTATGCGCCCCACCGAATTTGATGAGAAAAATAATGCGCAATGAATTAAGAGCAGAAATCAAACGGCTGAGTAAGCGAGCCTTCGACAAAGACCGGAAGCAGGCAGAAAAGGAAGAGAAGTATCGCGAGAAATTTCTAAGACGCACGGGCGAGACACCGACGCTACCGACGGTCAGGCATCGCATGCCGCTTCATCGGCATTTTGACCCAAAGCACTGCAAGCGAAATGCCAATGTCATTGCGACCGCTATTTGGCGAAAGATACTCGATGAGCGGTACGATCCAATGCCTGCCGTTACTTTCGAGATTCCAAAGCCAGATGGCAGCAAGCGAATTGTAACCACATTTGGGATACCGGACGCCGCCGTTGCCAATGTCCTGCTTAGACGGACACTGAACAGGAACAAGAAGCGTCTGTCGCCCCATTCATACGCCTACCACCCAGACAAGAATGTCTTTGATGCCATTCTTGCGCTTCGTGATTTTGACAAGGACGGGAAGCTCTTTGCCGTTCAAATCGACTTCGAGAAATACTTCGACAACATTCCAGCCAATTACTTGAAGAAGAAAATCGGGGATCGCTCAACTGTGAGCCTGACGCCACACGAGCGTCATGTGTTCGAGGCGTTCTTACATCACAGATACGGGAATTCCGAAGCGCACCGCGCGGCCACCTATATGCGGAAAGTTAAGGGCACGCCGCAAGGGTCATCTGCATCATTGTTCTTAGCCAATCTCGCCAACCACGACCTTGATAGGAAGCTGTCTGCGGAGTCTGGCAAGTTTGTGCGGTTCGCGGACGACGTGGTTGCGATCTGCGGCAGTTATGAAGAGGCGCAACGGCTCGAGCGATGCTTTGACCGGCACTGCTCAGAAAGCGGACTGATTGTGAACCGTAAGAAGTCGCCGGGGATCGCTGTCATTTCGGATCACCAGCATGAAGTTCGCACAATCAACGATTTTACCTACCTAGGCTACGGGTTCCGAGATGCGGGTTTGACGATGCCCGACAAAACCAAACGGAAGCTGCAACAGAAGGTTTCTCGGCTGATCAATGTCTACCTGATCAACGCGCTCAAGCACGGGTATGCTGAGGGTAGAGCGAACCGGAAGAAGCAATATGATTGGGATTTGCTGGGCTTGATCTACGAGTTGCGGCGCGGTTTCTACGGGGGCCTGAGAGAGCAAGACATCCAAGATTTTCTGTACCATCAAGGCAAACTGAAGAATATGCGCGGCCTAATGGGTTTTTACTGCCTAATCGAGGACGCAGAAGTCTTGAAGGAATTGGATGGCTGGACCTTGAATATGGTCCGGCGTGCCTGTGTCATCAGACGCCAAATTCTAAGACGGCAGTACAAACGAAATTGCCCGACACCGTCAAATGAAGAACTGATCTTAGGAACGTGGTTCTCGGGGTCAGCTTGGCGAGACGAAGATGGCGAAAAGGATTCGGTTGAAGTCAAGTTTCCGAGCCTTGTGAGGGGGTGGCGGGCTGCTCGGAAACACTTCTTCACGTTCGGCCTAGAGGGAGTGCAGGCACCGGGCTATGATTCCTCATTTGACATCGCTTCGCTGTTTGATGCCTTCGACTATTGACGCATGGTCGACCGCGACCTGAGGTACTGCGCAGACACGCGCGTAGACGCCCGATTACCCTATGACGGCACGGCCATTGCGCCGGACGTACAGAGACGAGGCGCTTTGCCCGGTCACCAGAAGCCTGTCGCTGTCCCCTGGCCTTGGTGCCCCGGTCGCAAGTGTGTCGCGCTGAAACACGCAAGGGCAGCCGCGATGGCGAGGTCTCCGTGCGACCCCGCTTTGCGCCCTTGGGCAATTATCTCGTTGCCTGCAGCCGTCTGCTTGCGTTCGAACAGTTCCAAGTCGGATTCCAATTCAGCCTTGAGCGGCATCTCTTCTTCAAAGCGCAACAGGGGGTCGAGTGGTGCTGAGTGCAGAAAACCTCTTTAAGGATTTTGGCGTGTTGTTTGGGGCCTGAGATTGGCTCTTACGTCTCTGTCGCTTCGAGATATCGATAGATGGTGGCCTTTGAGAGGCTGTAGTGAGCCATCAAATCTTTGATCAGCGTTCCGGCTGCGCGCTTTTCGCGAAGCTCAGCAATCTGTTCTTCTGAAAGCGCGGGTCTCTTACCGAATTGAACGCCGCGCTCTTTGGCCTTTTTGATTCCGTCCATCTGACGCTCGGCGCGGATTTCGGTTTCGAACTGTCCGATGGCACCCAGCATATTGAACAGAAGCCGCCCGGTTGCGTCTGACGTGTCGATGTTCTGATCGAGCACGACGAGATCGACACCTTTTTCGCGTAGGGTCTCCGCGATCTGACAGAGATGCAGTGTGGATCTCGCCAGCCGGTCGATACGGGTCACGACCAGCTGGTCACCATCACGGACGTAATTCAGGCATTCTTTCAATTGCGGGCGGGCGTCGGTAGTGCCACTGCGCTTTTCTTCGAAAAGCTTGTCGCAGCCCACCAGCTTTTCGCGCTGCACGTCCAGAGATT
>JAPORH010000156.1 GCA_026710325.1 Litoreibacter sp.
CTCAGCGGGATCACCGATTATCTTCATCGAAGGGCTGGAGCGCGCCCTCAACAAAATCAACATTGATCGGACAATCAAGGGTCTTAGGGAGATTAACGCTGTTGCCCAGTTTGAACACAATCTGCTCATTGAGAAAGCTGAGCTTACCCGCGCAAAAGCTGAACGCAAGCGCATCGGTCGTCCCCCTGCCCTTTCAGATGACGACCAAGACTTTGTCCGTGTGGCGCTCATGGTAGGCAAGCCGGTTGCAGCGATTGCACGTGACATGGGCGTCAGCAGGCAGACTACCCTGCGAGTTAGGCAGGCGATGTAGCTCCCTACCCCACTCCAAAGGAGCAGCGTGTTATTTGTCTTACGGTCCAAAGAACCCTAAAAATATTAATGATCATAAAAACTTTACTAATCATTAATAGTATTTACACCATTAGTATGGTAAATACTATTTATCTTTCAGTAATTGAGATAAAACTTGTAAACATATAGAAACTATTTAGCATAAATACCATATCAATTAGGCTGGAACGCTATGAAAATCGTTGTCTGGAATCTGAAGGGAGGGCAGGGGAAGACCGTGCTTTCAATCGCCATCGCGATGCTTGAGGGCTTTTATGTCGTCACCAATGACGTTCACAGCCCGATTGACGAGGTTCTCGGAGAAGATCGAGCCCTTCGCATGGGAATGCGCGATGAGCTGCCAGACGTACCGATAGAGCTTGATCTTATCTATGACTTTGGAGGCTACCCCGATGCACGTATTATTCAGGCTGCCAAGCAAGCTGATTGTGTTGTCGTCCCGATCATCTACGAGTCACCACTGGAAATGCAGGTAACGATCAACGCGTTGTCCGAAATCGAGAAATACTCGGACCGTATTATTATCGTGTTGAACAAGGCGAAGCCAGGGGACTTCGAGAGAGCACAGACCGTTCTTGCGGAGTTCGACTACGAATATCCGATTTTTGAGGTGAAACAGTCTACAGCCTTCAGTAGAGCCATCGAGCACAAGAAATCACTTCAGCAGATAGTCGATGAAAGTCCGCTCTTCAGCTTCCACTATTCCAAGCCTCTCGAACAGGTTCGCAACCTGATCAAAGCTATCTCCTAACCCAATGTGATCATGAACATGAAACAGCCAACAAGCGCCTTTTCCTTCAAGAAAAACACTGACGTTGAAGCTCTTCCTCATGCCGTGCCGGAAACACCTAAACCAAAGCCGGCCGCAAAACCTGGTCGCAAGCCAAGCTCTGATGCAGGAGTGCGCCAGAAGCAGGTGAGCGCATACTTGGCTCAAACTGAGTGGGAAGAATTCGAGCGCAAACTTGATGGGAGACCAGCATCCACAGTGCTGCGTAACTTAATCCTTGCCTATCTGAAGCCTGGCTAAACCAAAGACCCTCCGGTAAACCCGGGGCGGTTCAGTTTCGGCGTGTGCAATCAAATGTGCAATTTGGCCTAACTGCTCTAGATCAAAGGCCCTGTGCCCGTAGCTCTGCCCCGCGCCTCCCGTTCGCGCTCTTCCAGCACTTCGCGCCACATCTCGTATGTTGATGCAACCATCCGTTCGAGTTCCTCACGGCTGTATAGGTCTACGCCTTCATCCGTGTGAAGTCTTACCGCGCGACGTCCGTCCGAGGGTTCGCCAAACTGAGCGATGGTCAACCGAACCTCGGCGAAGTCTTCGTCAGCAGCGCGGATACGCTCGTGCATCATCGAGAAGGCAAACCTACGTCCTTCGGCTGTAAGGCCGCGGGATCGGCGCGGTTCAATGAATATCGCACTAGCCTTTTCATCGATGGCAAGGATCATGGGCAACCAGAACGATACCTTGCGTCCCATACCCATCGATAGCGGAAAGAACTCTTGCTTCCGCCCGAAGACGCGTCCAGACGTCGCAAGATCATGTAAGCCAAGAGCGACACGACGGTTCATCTCAAACTCGCTGATCTTTCGACCTTGTTTGTCGAGTTTGTCGGCCTGACATTTTCTCTTTAGCGTAGCTTCTATGATCGACCAAGGAGTCGGCTCCGCGACATCCAGATCAAGCTCTGGCTGAACATTGAAAATGTCATCGAAACAGGCGCGAACTGGTTTGTAGGAGAAAGGTGAAAAGCCGCCCTTCATCTGCTCCAAACTCTTACGCTTCATGTCGTCTCGCTGAGGCGCGATGCGAGCAAGGTCGATATCAGGTAAAGGGCGTATCGTCACTGGGAGGCTCTCCTGCAAGAGGACTAGCGCCGATAGACACTTTGTGGTGGCGGAATCGGTCGATGATCACATCATCCGGTATCTGCATCCCAAAAGCAACATCTGTTCTTGCTTTGTCCACCACGACCGACCAAGGTGAATGCTTGGCGTGTGAAAGGTCAACAAGCCGTCCAGGCGGTAGATGACCATAAGAACGCATCACGTCCGAAACAAGATCGAAGACAGACAGATCAGATGGCGGCGGCAGTTCCCGGCTTTTTCCTGTCAAAGGGTCTTTGCCAGCAGCACGCGTGGAAATGGCCGATGAACCTGCTTGCTTGAAAGCACGGTAAACGGCTGGATGGACAGGTCCGTACTGCCACGCCTCGAAGTATCCAGAGACAAGCGGGCGCTTGGTCTTGGTGAGATGAATGCCATGGGCGAAGTAAAGAAATTTCTGGAGAGCGAGGTTGGTTATCTTCAAGCCGCGCCGATCCGCCACATCGAGCATGAGGTTTGCAATCACCCTCGGATCGTATGCGCCGCTCATCGCCTCATGCCTGCCACCCTATTGGTTTTCAGTTTGTTCGCACCTTGCGCTACACAAGAGCGATTTGGCAAGGGTGCTGGTGCCGATGATCAGGGCAATCGCGCTTCAGAAGCCTTGTATGAGTTTGCGCAGGAAGTCGTTGTTCCAGCCAGCTTTCTTGAACTTCACGCGGTTTGAGCC
>JAPORH010000208.1 GCA_026710325.1 Litoreibacter sp.
AAGCTTCAATTCGAATCCTTTTCGCTCCTCGTTTCAAGTAGCGTCGTGTACTATGAAAGCTCACAGTATTCTCCTTAATCCGATAACCTTAACATAACACATCGGGGCGCCTTGCCAAAACACGAGGGTTCACGCGCGCGTTAGGTGGCGTCCTTGTGGGAAACCTCGAACGCCGCTTTCTGAGCGTCGGACGCGTCGGTCTGGTATTTGGCTTTCCATTCATCAAACGGCATGCCGTAGAACATTTCCCGCGCTTCCATCTTGCCGATCTCAATCCCGCGCTCGACGGCCGCTTCCTGAACCCAACGGCTGAGGCAGTTGCGGCAGAAGCCCGCGAGATTCATCATGTCGATATTTTGCACATCGGTGCGTTTTTGCAGATGATCACGCAAGGTGCGGAAAGCGGCGGCCTCCAGCTCAAGTTGGGTTTGCTCATCCATGTCTTGTCCTCCCTAGAGCCCTGAGACGGCCAGCGCATCCTGTAAAATCGGCGCAAGCCGGTCGGCCCAGGCCTTTTGTTGTATTTCGTCAGATATGAGGTCATTGCGCAGCTCGATCAAGACATGGGGTCGTCCATGCTGCAAAGCGTGGCGATCCATGCTGTCGCCAATCAGCGCGCCGTTATAGGGCTCATTATCGCCTACACACAGATCTGGTTCAGCGCGCAGTCGTGCCAACAAAGGATCGGCCAGCCTGCGATCCTGCGCCGACAAGATGCCAATCTGCCATGGCCGGGGCGGGCGGCCGCGCAGTTGCGGTGTGAAGGAATGCACGGAGACGATCACCGGGGTGTCGCGCGCGGACAGCAGCCCCGCTTTGGCCTCATGATATGGAAGGTAAAGCCGCTCCAACCGCTCTTGCCGTTCGGTTGGCGTGACCCTCTTGTTGGCCGGGATGATCGTGCCGTCATAAAGCCGCATGATTAGCGTCGGATCATCCTCGCCCCGGTTCGGATCGATCACCAGACGGGAGAAGTTCGTAAGCACCGCTGGTCCACCCAAACGCTGCGCCAAAGCGCGGCTCACGCCTTCGGCGCCAATGTCGAAGGCAATGTGGCGCGCCATATCCTCGGACGCGATCCCAAGATCGCCACCGGCTACAAAATCCGGGACCGTGTTTCGCGCATGGTCGCATGTGATCACCCAGCGGCTGGCGCCGTCGGGGGCCTCAAAGTCAAAGGCAGCAAAGCTCATGATCAAAATATTCCCGTTACACGCTTGGTGAATTATCCCGCCTTAACAAAAAGCGCCAGTTGCGATGCCATCTCGATTGCGCCATATGTGGCCCCGGCCCAAGACGAAACTGAAAACACTATGAGGGAAGACGCCTGTATGAGACGCCTCCGCAAGGTTAAGATTGTTGCCACTTTGGGCCCGGCCTCCAACGATTACGATACGATCAAAGCGCTTTTTGAAGCTGGCGCGGATGTGTTCCGGCTGAACATGAGCCATGGCGATCACTCCGAGATCCGGGTGCGCCACGAGATCATTCGTCAGATTGAGAAAGACACGGGCCGCCCAATCGCGATCCTAGCGGATTTGCAAGGCCCTAAACTGCGGGTCGGCACCTTTGCCGATGATGATGGGCATGAGCTTGAGGTTGGTCAGGCTTTCCGTCTTGACCTAGACGATGCCGAAGGCGACGCGACCCGCGTCCAGCTTCCACATAAAGAGATTTTCGACGCCCTTGAGCCCGGCGCCTCGCTTTTGGTTAATGACGGTAAGATTCGCCTGAAGGTGAAAGATTGCGGTGCTGACTATGCTGATTGTGAAGTCACCGTTGGTGGTGTGATCTCCAACCGCAAGGGCGTCAACGTGCCTGACGTGGTGCTGCCGCTGGCGGCCCTATCGGAGAAAGACCGCAAGGATTTGGAATTCGTCTGCCAGCTTGGCGTCGACTGGCTTGCGCTCTCCTTCGTGCAGCGCGCGGCGGATGTGGCGGAAGCTCGCGTTTTGGCCGATGGCCGCGCCGCGATCCTGTCCAAAATCGAAAAGCCTGCTGCGGTTAAGAGCTTCGATGAGATCCTTGCGGTTTCTGACGGCATCATGGTTGCGCGCGGCGATCTTGGCGTCGAGCTTCCGGTTCAAAATGTACCGCCCATCCAGAAGCGGTTGGTCCGGAAATGCCGCGCCGTTGCCAAGCCCGTGATCGTAGCAACGCAAATGCTGGAGAGCATGATCGACAGCCCAATGCCGACACGGGCGGAGGTCTCCGACGTGGCCACGGCCATTTACGAGGGCTCGGACGCGATCATGCTGAGCGCGGAAAGCGCTGCGGGTTCCTTCCCGATCGAGGCCGTCACGACTATGAACAACGTCGCGATCGAGGTGGAGAGCGATCCGGTCTACCTCGAAATCATTGCAGCGCAGCGTGGCGGCAAGAAGCACACTGTGGCCGACAGTATCGTTGTTGCGGCACGTGAGATTGCGGAGACAACAGATATTAAGGCAATCTGCTGTTTCTCCCAATCCGGAACAACAGCACAGCTGGTGTCGCGCGAGCGGCCGCATGTTCCGATCATTGCGCTCACCACGTTGACGGGGACTGCGCGCAGGCTCTGCCTGAGCTGGGGCATGCATTGCGTCATGACGGAATCTGTCGAGCGGTTCAAAATGGCGGTTGTTGCTGCCGCGCGGGCGGCGCGTGAGTACGGGTTCGCCGGAGAGGATGAGCAGATCGTCGTCACCGCGGGCGTGCCGTTCAACCAGCCGGGCACCACAAACATCCTGCGTGTAGCGCCCACGGACGAAAGATTGATTTTCGCCACCGGTCCTGAATAAACTTACCTCCAAGGTGTTGGGGTGAGTTATTATGGAAACCGACATAGTACACGACGCTACTTGAAACGAGGAGCGAAAAGGATTCGAATTGAAGCT
>JAPORH010000218.1 GCA_026710325.1 Litoreibacter sp.
CAGGCTTTCTTCGCACTGGGCAACGACTCCGCTGCTGAGCGCCACGTGAAATAAGCCACCACCACCCTCCCCCGCTGGTGACTTCAAACGCCCTCTCGACTGTCCCCGGGAGGGCGTTTTTTATGTCTGGAGTGCGCTGCAATGTAGAGCGCGATCGGCATAGAGCCGTTGGCGCGGGTCGTCCGTGGGCAGTCGATTTATGACCCAGCCGCAGGACGCAAAAGCGCGTAACGAAATGAAAAGCGGCATCAGGCTGGGGTCGCAGCCGTAGCCCTTGCACAGCTTAGCGGTAAACGCGGCCAGTTGCGGGTGGGACGCGTATTGGACCAATGCGGTGCCCAAATCATAAAGCCGAAATCCAAAACCTGAATCGTCGAAATCAATGATGTGCAGACCTTGCGCATTGAGCAGGATGTTTTCGCGGAGCAGATCGGCATGGATCAGGCCGGTCTCTAGTGACGCAAGACCGGCAAGTTGGCGCGCGGCCTCATCACGTGCGGCGAGCAACGTTTTGACTTCTGTCGCGTCGAGGCTTGGGTTTTCCCAAAAGCGCCCCCAATGCGGATCTGCGCCCAATAGGGCCTCGGCGTCCCAGTTGGGGCGTTTGAAATGAGCGGTTTCGATCTGGTCGGTCGCATCATGCATTTGCCGGATCAGCGCACCAAGGTTTTCCATCTGCGCCATGCAGGTGGCATCATCCAAATCGGCCAGAGGGGTGGCGTCAATCCAGGTGACAAGGGAGGCTTTGTGGCCAGAGCCAAAGCTGACGAGGGAGGCCTCGAACTCCGTCTCGATCGGCGTCGGGCACGGGAAACCGCGCTTGGCCAATTCTGCGATCCAGGCAAGTTCTGACCAGATGGACGCGCCGCTTTGATAGCCGGGGCGGTGCAGGCGAAGTGCCGCCCGGCGCCCGTCATGAAGCGTGACGTCGAACACCGCGTTTTCGCGTTCTGCTATGAGGCGCGGCTGGGTTGCGAACCCGCCCCAGGCCTTTCCCGCTTCCAGTGCCTTCGCTGCAAGGTCAGTCAACTGGCAGCTCCGACAACACCTCACGCAATGTGTTGATGGCTAGATCGGCATGCGCCTGCGCGAAAGGCATGGGTGGGCGCATTTTGAGTGTGTTCATGTGGCGCCCGATCCGGTTCAGCAAGACGCCGCGGGCGCGCATGCCTTCCACGACGCGGGCGGTGAAGGTTGTGGCCGGGCTGCCATCGGGATGTGTAAACTCAATGCCGAAGAACAAGCCTTGGCCGCGCGCCTCCGCCTTCAACGGGTGCTCAATTTGGGCAAGCTGGGACAGCGCGTAGGTGCCGACATTCAAGGCGTTTTGCTGCATGCCTTCATGCTCCAGCACGTCCAATGTGGCCATGGCAGCGGCGCAGCTGACCGGGTTGCCGCCGAACGTGTTGAAATACCCGAAAGCTGTGCGGAAGGTTTCCATAATGTCGGGGCGAGTCAGCACGGCCGCGACCGGGTGGCCATTGGCCATGGGCTTGCCGATGGTGACGACATCTGGCGCAAAGCCCAGCCAGTCATGGCCCCAGAAGTGGGACCCGAGGCGGCCGAAGCCGGGTTGCACCTCGTCACAGAGGATGAGCCCGCCCGCCCGTTTGACGACCTCAACCGTTGGGTCAAGAAAGCCTGGGGAGACAGTTGGAAAGCCCTCATTGGCGAAGCTGGGGCAGAGCATAAGCCCGGCAAAGCCTTGTCCGGTAGCCTCCAACTCCGCGATGGCGCGCGCGATGTTTTCGGCAAAAACCTGCGGTTGCGCCTCGGCGCTCCCGCCCAAAGGGGCCACGGACTCGGGTGCTGGCACCAGCCGCACATGTCCGGGGTATCCACCAATTGGGGGGCGCCGGGTCGAAAGCTGGGCGACGGCGGTGGTGTTGCCATGATAGGTGTTGTCCGTCGCGATAAAGCCGGTTTTGCCAGTGACTGCTTGGGCCATGCGCAGGGCAATGTCATTAGCCTCCGACCCGGTGCAGACCATGATCATCTGGCTGATGTCATGCTTCAGATTAGCGGTCAGCCGGTCGGCATAGTCCAGAATGGCGTCATGCAAATAGCGGGTATGGGTGTTCAAGGTTGCGGCCTGCCGCGTGATGGCCTCGACCACATGTGGGTGGCAGTGGCCCACATGGGGGACATTGTTGTAGCAGTCGAGATATTTGCGCCCCGCCGCGTCCCAGAGCCAGACGCCCTCCCCACGCACGATATGAACCGGGTCGTTGTAGAATGTGGGCACGTTTGGTCCGAGCCGGGCTGCGCGGCGGGCCAGAAGATCAGTCGTCATAGCGCACTTTCCCGCGCATGGATTTCACCTCGCCGCGCTGCTTTTTGGCCGCAATGCGGCGCCTTTGGGAGCCTAGGGTGGGTCGGGTTGGGCGGCGTTTTTTGGGCGTCTCGCAGGCCTTGAGGACCAGTTCTTTTAGCCTGGTTTCAGCGATCTCGCGGTTGCGGGCCTGGCTGCGGGTGTCTTGAACCTGCAAAATCAGCGCGCCCTCATTGGTCCAGCGCCGCCCTGCGAGCCGTTTGAGCCGGGCTTTGACAGGGGCCGAAAGGTTCGGGGAGCGCTCGGCCTCGAACCGCAATTCCACGGCGGTTGAGACCTTGTTCACGTTCTGCCCGCCCGGCCCAGACGCGCGGATGAAGCTTTCGGAAAGTTCCCAATCTTCAATTGTGATTTGGTCGTTGACGCGGATCATGAGCGCTAAGGTAACGGGAAGTCGCACCGGCTGGGAGAGGAAATGTGAGCGCCGACCTTCGATCACGCGTTTCTCCCCGAATCGCATTTTTATGTTATGAAATACCTCACGGTACACGACTCACGGCGAAATAGCCTTCGATTTTGGGCTTGAAAGCGCCCG
>JAPORH010000099.1 GCA_026710325.1 Litoreibacter sp.
AGGACAAAATCAGGCGATCTTGATGTCGGACGGAAGGCCACTTGGGGAATGTCGGTTTGAAGGTTTCGTTGTCTTCGTTATAGACGAAGTTCGCGTTTTCTACGCCATTGCGGTTGGCCGCAGCGGTGTGTTTGAAGGTTGCGGCCGTTGTAGCGGTGGCCGCAAAAGCGCCTGCAATGAATGCAGCCGTAGTCAGAAATTTTGTCATGGTTTCCCCGGCAAAACAGTTACTCTTGATACCGAAAAAGCTCGTTACCGCCTCCCGGTTACGCAAAGGTAAACAAATTGTTAACAAAAAGCAATTTGTCATATGAAATGCTGCGACATTTTAACCTATAAATTTCAATGAGTTAGATAGAAAATAGCGTGTGCAGGAAGTACACGGCGCAAGCTAGTGGCAAAAATTTGCTTATAAAGCGAATGCACAAAAATGCCCGCCGCGGTTCCTTCCGGGCGGGCATCTTTCGAGATGAAGAGTTTGGTTAGCCTTGTTTGAAACGGCGCGCGACGCCAAAGGCGCCAAGCCCCGCAATCAAGAGCGGCAGACCAGCAGGCAGCGGAACAACAGGTGGCAGAACGCTGTCGCTCACACGTGTCGTTTGCTTGTTGGTTTCATCCCAGCCGATCCAATTGTTGGAGCTGAAGCAGGTCAGGTCGCCATTGGTCTCATAAGAGCCGCCGCAATTGGCGAATGTATTGATGGTTGGGTGAAGCCAGGTGCCAATCACGTCGTCAAGGCGCAAGCCTTTCCAGTTTTTCTGGTCGCCTTCCAGCCCGTCAAGCGCGTCATCGGCGATCGAGTTCAGGCCAGCCACATCCAGCAGCATGCTGTAGGTCGTCAGGTCGCCATTGGTCGAGGACGAAACGGCATTCTCCCATTTCTCAAGCACAGGGCCAGTGTTGTAGGAACCATTGTTGTTGCCGCTGCCTTTATACTGGTAGGCCCAGATGTCGTTCAGGTCGGAATACAGGATGGCATATTGGCCCTCAACGCCGCCTACGGGCATAGGGCCATCGTTGATCACGACCCAAAAGCCGTCGACGCCCGCGCTGGTGGAGACGTCGAACGTCATCTTAAAGCGCTCGGTCGAATCTTGGTAGATATAGGTCGAGTCGAAAACGTCCTTGGTTTTGCTATAGGCCCCGACATTGTTTTTCGAATCGTATTGCCATGTTGTTGCAGCTGCAGGTGCGGCAGCCAAAACCGCGGCGATGATCGCGGTCGATTTCAGAAGTTTGGACATTTTTGTTCCTAGCAAACAGATTACTCATTCAAGAACAGGCGCCACGCGCCGCTCCCCACGCTCAGCGATAATCACAGAAACGCGATGTGGCAAGAATTTGCCGACCAAAACGGAGACTATACAGGAATTTAGTTAATTTCTGCCAAGTTATTGAAAACAGTAAGGAAGAAGCCCGCTGATTTTGCTTATTTTGGAAACGAGCGTCACTGCTCTGCGATAATTCCCCCTAAATCTTGAAGAACAAGCAATGCGTCAGACACAATTGCGGTACCCTCTTCAGGTTAGACCACTTGGGCCCGCATTGTCTCGCGCCGCGCCGGGGCTAGCCCGCGCTATTCAACCAGCGCCACACCCGCTCAGCGGTAAACGGCATATCCGCACGCCGCACGCCTTTCTCCCAAAGCGCGTCCAACACCGCGTTGGAAACCGCTGCCAACGCGCCGACAGTGCCAGCCTCCCCACAGCCTTTCATTCCCAGAACATTGGCGGTGGAGGGGGTGGGCTCCGAATGGAAATCAATCATCGGCACGTCGCCTGCGCGCGGGATGCCGTAATCCATAAAGCTGGCTGTCAGAAGCTGGCCGTCCTCGTCATAGACCACGTGCTCGCTCACAGCCTGACCGATGCCCTGCACAACGCCGCCATGGACCTGACCCTCGGCCAACATCGGGTTCATCAGTACCCCGAAGTCATCAACAACGGTGAATTTCACCACTTCGGTCACGCCGGTCTCCGGGTCGCATTCTACCTCTGCGATGTGGCATCCGTTGGGGAAGGACCGACCGGGCAGGGTGGTCGTTTGCGACGTGGTCAGCAGATCGGTCTTGCCCGCCTCAGCCGCCGCATCCGCCGCTTCGATCATCGTCATCACGACGTTCGAGCCATCGGCGCGAAAGACGCCGTCCTCAAACGCCACTTCAGACACGCCCAGCTCATCGGCCACAAAAGGTTTGAACTTGTCGATCAGCGCCTCAGACGTGCCTTTGATCGCGGTGCCTTGCGTTGTGACCGAGCGGGAGCCGCCCGTGCCGCCGCCTTTGGCAATCCGATCGCTGTCGCCCTGGACGATCTCAATCGCATCGAGTGGGATCGCGGTATATTCATGCAAAAGCTGGCGGTAAACGGTCTCGTGGCCCTGTCCGTTGGACTGCGTACCTACATAAAGCCGCGCGCCGCCCGTTCCGGTGAACTCAACCTTCGCGGTCTCGTCCGGGGCGCCCAGAATGCTCTCGATATAATAGCAGATGCCCAAGCCCCGCAGCTTGCCATCCGCTTCCGATGCGGCTTTGCGTGCGGCAAACCCGGCCAAATCGGCCTCGGCCTCGGCACGGGCCAGCACCTTGTCGAAATCGCCCACGTCATAGAGCTCGCCGGTTGCGGTCGTGTAAGGAAACTGCGCACCGCGGATGAAATTCTTGCGGCGTAGCTCCAGCGGGTCAACGCCCAGCTCACGCGCGGCGAAATCCATGGCGCGTTCCAGCTTGTAAATCGCCTCTGGCCGCCCGGCGCCGCGATAGGCGTCGATCTGGGTGGTGTTGGTGTAAATGCCGGCATTGCGGAACCAGGTGGTCTGCACGTCATAGACGCCGGTCAGCACCTTTGAAGCGAGCTCCGACTGGATGTACTGCGCATAGCCCGAGTTATACGCCCCCATGTTGGAGATCGTGTCGACGCGGTAGGCGGTCATCTTGTGATCCGCGTCGAAGGCGATCTCGACAGTAGAGACGAGGTCGCGCCCGCCATTGTCCGCCAGCATCGATTCCGTGCGTTCTGCCTGCCAACGGACCGGTTTGCCAAGCGCGTGGCAGGCATGTGCTGTAAGGAAATATTCAGGATAATCAAAGGCTTTCATGCCAAAGCCGCCGCCAACATCCGGCGTGGTGACATGCACGTCTTCCTTAGCGAGACCGAGCGTTTTGGCGATAGAATCCCGCGTCCCCCAGACGCCTTGGCCTGTGTAATTGAAGTGCAACCGCCCGCCGCTCATCTGCGCCCAGCACCCGCGCGTCTCCATCGCGTTGGCGATGACGCGGTTGTCGATCACCTCAAGGCTGACGTGATGCGCGGCCTCGACAAATGCCGCCTCGGTGGCCGCCTTGTCACCAATGGCCCAGTCATAGGCCACATTGTCAGGGGCTTCGTCATGGATAGTCGGACCGCCCGGCGTGAGGACGACGCTGACATCAAGGTCGTCATAGTCAAAAAGGATCATTTCGGCCGCGTCCTTGGCCTGCTCCGCCGTGTCGGCCACAACAAAGGCCAGCGGCTCGCCCACAAAACGCACCCGGCCCGTTGCAAGGATCGGCCGCACGGGCGCCGCTCCCTTGGAGCCGTCCTGATTGTCAATGATCGACGCGTTCATTGCGTTCTTGACGCCAGCCGCCTCCAAATCGGCGGCGGTCAGAACCATATGCACCCCGTCCGCCTCCCGCGCGTCGGAGACGTCAAGCTCGGTGATCTCGCCATGCGCCACGGCGGAGCGCAGCACATATCCAAACAGCGCGCCTTCCGGGGCCACGTCCTCCGTGTACTGCCCGGCGCCGGTCAAAAACCGCGTGTCTTCCACGCGTCTGACAGGTTGCGACGTGCCGAATTTGGTGACGGGGCGGTTCATGGCAAACTCCTTCGCTGGACACCGTAATAACTAGCCGCAGCGCGCGCGCTGTCTAGGGCTAAACGATAGGTGCAAAAGCACAGGGAAGCTATTGCTTGGAAGCTACCATTCTCGTGTCGGTCAGCTCAGGCGCGTAGATGCGCACCGGCTTGACGCCGCCGGGAAAACCCCACTTCCTGCGCACGCCGCATAGGTGAAGCGCCTGCCAGACCTGCTTGCTGACGAGGCGCCGGAATGTCGGTATGACACGGTCTTCCTTCGGATTGTAACTGTCGTAAGCCTGGGCGGGCGTCTTGGACATGTCAAGAATGACCCCCCATGTGTCATACTTGGCGCTTGGCCCGCTGACAAAGTAGTACGGCGGCTCGTAGTAATCGCGGGTACGGGCAAAATCCTCATGTTCCGCCAATCCCCGCGCGGTGCGCGCGTTCACGCAGTCTAAAATGTCCTGAACGCTGCGTATGTCTTGCGCCTGAACGGCGCCGCTTTGAAACGTAACCCACACCAAAGATGCAAGCATTGTCAGATGCTTCATCGAAATTCCCCCAAACTCCAATAAGCTCACATTAGTGCTTTTGATGCGCTTTGGCCACCACTTCGTATATGTCGCGGGCGCGGGGCTTCGGGACGCCCAGAACCGCCTCGATCTGATGCAGCACGCGGTCCTCGGCCTCATGTTCGACCCCATCAGCAAAAACGACCGACCAAAGTGCGCTGAGCATGGCGTCCCGCTCCTCCGCACTGATCGCTCGCGCCAGGATTGCGCTCAGATTTGCCGTGTCCGGCATTTCCGCCTCCAACCGCTCGCAGGCCGCCCGCATTTGAGCGGCCTCTACCGGGTTGAGCCCATGCAGCGTGGCCAGGATACGGTCCACCAGCTCGATCTCGGCAAAAAGGTAGGCGTCATCCGCTTTGGCCGCCCGCACCATCAGCGCGCCAAGCGCATGCTGCGCATCAGTCGGCGGAAGAGGTGTTTCATAGCCTGCAGGGTCTTGAAACAGGGCGCGCAGTTGCTCGAACATCGTTGCTCCTAAACGTTTTCGGCCATCATCGAAATCATCTCGAACATCACCGCCGCCGCCGTCAAGGCCGTGATCTGGTTGGGGCTGTCCTTGGTGGGCATCATGCAAACCACGTCGCCGCCCACAATATTGAGCCCGCGCACGCTGTGCAAAAGCCCCACGGCCTCATCAATATCGAAACCTTTTTCGCCCGCCTCGATATTGGACACGCCGGGCGCAATGGTCGGGTCAAGGCAATCAAGATCAAAGGTGATATAGACCGGGCGGTCTTGCAAAACCTCCCGCACCTGCGCCGCCACATCCGCGAGCCCGCGGGCGCGAAACTCCTTCATCGTCACCACGTTATACCCGTAGTCGTAGGAAGGCTGCAGCCAATCCAGCGTCCGCGTATGACCCCTTAGCCCGATTTGCATCGAATGGGTCGGGTCGACATGGCCCTGATCCGCCAAATAGGCCCCCCAATGCGCGGCAGACTTCTTGGCGCCCAAGAAATGGTCGACCTTCGTGAACACATCCGTATGCGCGTCGAGATGTAGAAAGCAGACGGGCTCGCCATTGCTGATCTTTCCGCGCCCGATGGCCTGCACGATGCCGCCCGTGATCGAATGGTCGCCCCCGATCGAGACCGGCCGTGCCCCTGCCGCGTCGATCTTTTCGTAAAACGCAGTGATATCGGCAATGCAGGCCTCGTTGTCATTGGCGCGGGGCAGGGGGACGTCGCCCACATCGACAATTTTGGCGGCGGTCCAAGGGTCAATCCCGAAGCCGCCATGCATGCGCCGCGACACGGAAGAGACATTGCGCAGCGCGCGCGGCCCCAGATGCTGGTCCCGCTCTGTCGTGCCATTGCCTGTGGAGTGCGGCACGCCCACCAGCGCGATATCCGCCCCCTCCGGCCCCTTATTGGGGCAGCGAAACAGGGTGGGGATTCCCCACCAGTAGAGGTTTTCCATCATGGAATTGAGATGCGGGTCGGACATGGGGCGCGGGCCTTTCAAGACAATTTTGGCGAGCCTACCCGAAAGGGGGCGCGCGTCTACACGCGATGTCTACTTCCGGGGTTTTGCGCGCACCGTAGGCTCTGCCTGCGTCGGGTCCTCCGGCCAGGGGTGCTTGGGGTAGCGCCCGCGCATGTCCTTGCGCACATCCGCATAGGAAGTGGCCCAGAACCCCGGCAAATCCTGCGTCACCTGAACCGGCTTTTGCCCCGGCGACAGAAGCGTGATCTTCAGCGGCAAACGGTCCGGCCCCACGGTCGGGTGGGTGGTGCAACCAAACATCTCCTGCAGGCGCACCTCGATCCCCGGTACCTCGCCGTCATAGTTGACCGCCGCCCGTCGGCCCAAGGGTGTGGTGACATGCGCTGGTGCGAGCCGGTCGAGCTCTTGCGCGGTCTCCCAATCGAGACTGCCCCGCAGCGCCTCCGCCAAGTCCACCGATTTCAAATCTGCCGCCGTTTTCTTGCCCGCCAGATAGGGCAGAAGCCACTCTTCAAGCCCCGCCAATAGCCCCTCATCCGACCAATCCAGACGGTCGCCCAGATAGCGGCCCCTTGCGCGCAGTAGGGTCGCGGATTTGTTCCAACTCAAGCAGGACAGGCCCAGATCGCGCACCCCGTCCAAGAGTGCCAAAGCGACCCGGTCAGGACTCGGGTCGGCCCAAATCCGGTCATCCAGTACAATCGCACCAAACCGCTCCTGCTTACGGGTCAGCACGCGGCCCTCCCGCCGGGACCACTCACAAATCTCAACCCATCCGATCTGGTCGCCATAAAGCCCACGTAGCTCCGCCTCGCTCAGATGTGCGGCCGCCCGTATCTGCGCCTCCCGCGCGTCCCCGTCCAAATCCGCCACCGCCAAAAGCCGCTCGCCCGCCAGCGCATCCTCGCCCGGCAGCTTCGCGCCTTTGCCGCCCGACAAATGGAACCGCGCTTCGCCCCCCTTGCGCCTGAGCGCCACCCGGTCGGGATAGGCCAGCGCAACCATTTCGCCCAAGGACCGCGCCGGCCCCTTTGCAAATCGTGCGAGCCGCTTGGCCTCCGCCTTCACTTCGCGCGACAGGGGCATCGCCAATCTTTTCGCCAGATCAGCCCCCGCGCGCGCGCCGGGCCGCGCTGCCAAAATCGCAGCGAGCTTTGCTGCCTTTTCATCGGCCCCGGCCAACATATGCGCGAGCCTTGGGTGCAGCGGCACCCTGCCAAGCGCGCGGCCATGCTCCGTGATCCGGCCAGCCCCATCCAAAGTGCCCAACATGCGCAACACCTCACGCGCCTCGCGCAACGCGCCCTCTGGTGGCTGGGTCAGTAGCGCCAAGTCCTGCGGCTCTGCGCCCCAGGCCGCCAGCTCCAGCGCGAGCCCCGCCAAATCCGCTGTTTCAATCTCGGGCGGCGCGAAAGCGGGCATCACGCCTTCCTCTGCGCGCGTCCAAAGCCGGTAGCAGACCCCTTCGGCCACTCGGCCCGCGCGGCCTCGTCGCTGCGTCGCCTCCGCCTTGGAGGCGCGCTCGGTCACCAGCCGCGACATGCCCGTGCCGGGGTCATAGCGCGCGCGCCGCGCCAGCCCCGCATCGACCACAACCCGCACATCCTCGATCGTCAGGGATGTCTCCGCGATCGAAGTCGCCAGGACCAGTTTCCGCTTGCCCGGCGCTGCAGGCGCAATCGCCGTGCGCTGCTCGGCAAAGGGCAGGGCGCCATAGAGCGGTCGCACCTGCACATCCCCCAAATCCAACGCCGCTTGAACCCGTGCGATCTCCCCCGCCCCCGGCAGAAACGCCAGGACGCCACCTTCTGTTTCCGAAACCGCTCGCGTGATCAGCGCGGCCATATCCGCCACCATCGGCGCGCTCGCGCGCCGGGGTGTGGCGAGCCACCTTGTCTCTACGTCAAAGCTGCGCCCCTCTGAGGTCACAACCCGCGCACCGCCCAATAGTGCGGCCACTGGCGCCGCATCCAAGGTCGCCGACATCACCAGAAGCTTCAAATCCTCGCGCAGCGCCTGCCGCGCCTCCCACACAAGCGCGAGCCCCAGATCGCCATTCAAGGACCGTTCATGAAATTCGTCAAACACCACGCAACCCACGCCGGGAAGCTCCGGGTCCGATTGCACCATGCGGTTCAGAACGCCCTCGGTCACCACCTCGACCCGCGTCGTCTCAGAGACCTTGCTCTCCCCGCGCATCCGGTAGCCCACGGTCTCCCCAACCCGCTCGCCCAGAACCTCCGCCATCCTCTCGGCAGCGCCGCGCGCCGCCAGCCGCCGGGGTTCAAGCATGATCAGCCGCCCTTCAAACGCCCCGGCCTGCAAAAGCGCCAGGGGTACCCGCGTGGTCTTTCCCGCGCCAGGTGGCGCTTGCAGCACGCAAACGCCGCCAGCGCGCATCTCGCGCGTTAAATCATCCAGAACGTCATCAATCGGAAGGGCCGTCATGCCCGCCTTACTATGACAGAGCTAGCGCCGCGTCATCACCGCCGTGCCATAAAGCGTCTCGGTCACAACCCGCTCCACCCGGAAGCGCCCGTCCGCGGTCTTGGAATAATACAGGTTGAACGGAAACCGGGACTTCTCCGCCATATCCGAGTCCGAAAACCCGGCCAGGCGGCGGTACTCCCCGTTGCAAAGGATCCGATCTCCGTCTGGTCGCGGGCTGCGCAGCCGCACCTGCGATCGGCGCTTGCCGTCAAACATCTGTACGTTCAGCTTGCAAACCTGATCGGCATCCACATCCCGAAACGCCGCGTAAATCGCGGTCTGCGGGTCCACCGTCCCGCCTTGGCTTGCAGGCGACAAATCCCCGGTCGATCCCGCCACAACCTTCGGCACGCCCCCGGAGTAGGTCATCGTGGTGCGCGACTTGCGCTTGCCCGTGTCCGCATCCTCGTCATAGCGCGATGGGCGGAAGGCAGCCCCTCGTACCGCGCCAGAGGCCTTCGCCGTATATTTGACTGAGGCCACAAGCCCAAGCAAACCGCCTGATTTCAGAATGCCCGTGGTCTCATACCGTCCAGCCTGTTCGGCGCCTTTGACGCTCAACGTGCCTGCGGAAATCCCGCGAATTGTGACGCCAAACACCGCATCTGTCCGTCCGTCCGCCCAGGCGGCCCCCGTCAAAACAAGGCCGCACAGGGCCGCAATTCCCAATCGTTTCATGGCAAAAACCCAAAACCAATCATTTCTCGCTTGCCCCTTCATATTGGGGCGCTCACAAAGGCCTACCACCCCGTGCGCGAAAAGGTGAGGGGGAGGATGCGCCAGAAACAGGCAGAAGACCGCTGAGACGTGAAACATATTGAAGACTTGAGCGCCCAGATCTTGGCTGGCCAACGCCGTGCGCTGGCCCGCGCCATTACGCTGGCCGAAAGCATCCGCGCCGATCATCAACGCGACGCGCAGGCGCTTCTCGACCGGCTTGCGCGCGAAAAACGGCAGGCCCTGCGCATCGGGCTCTCTGGCACGCCAGGCGTTGGCAAATCCACCTTTATAGAAGCTTTGGGGATGATGTTGACCGCACAAGGCCTCAAAGTTGCAGTGCTCGCGGTTGATCCCAGCTCGACACGGTCGGGCGGCTCAATTCTGGGTGACAAGACAAGGATGGAACGGCTCAGCCGTGATCCGAACGCCTTCATTCGGCCTTCGCCTTCCGGCGCGCATCTGGGCGGAGTTGCGCGCCGCTCCCGCGCGGTGGTCTCGCTATGCGAGGCGGCGGGTTTCGATGTGATCCTTATCGAAACCGTTGGCGTCGGCCAGTCGGAGACAATGGTCGCGGAAATGTCCGACATTTTCACGCTGCTTCTGGCACCCGCGGGCGGGGACGAGCTGCAAGGCGTCAAGCGGGGCATCATGGAGATCGCTGACATGATCCTCGTCAACAAAGCCGATGGCGATCTCAAACCCGCTGCCATCCGCACTGTGGCGGATTACGCGGGCGCGCTTCGGCTTTTACGGAAACGGGCGCAAGACCCCGATGGGTTTCCCAAGGCGCAGCCGGTCTCGGCGCTGCATGAAGACGGGCTCGCCCAGGTCTGGCAAGATATCCAGACGCTGGTCAATTGGCGCAAAGAGCATGGCCACTGGGACAAAACTCGCGCGCGCCAAGCCGTTCATTGGTTCGAGGAAGCGGTGCGCACCGGGCTTCTGGCGCGGCTTTCAGAGGACGCGGGCGTCAAAACGCAAATGCAAAGGCTCGCTCAGGATGTCCAAAGTGGCGAAACCGCACCCGATCTCGCGGCCGCCGCGCTCCTTGACGGGCTGAAGTAGTCTCCATTTGGTCCAAATTACTCCGGGGGAGGGCGCAGCCCGGGGGCAGAGCCCCCAACCAACAAAAACAAAAGGATTCCTCGCTTGACGGGACACGCATCGCTGGCTAAACCCCGCGGACAGAATTCAGGGCGGGCCTCCGCCCTTTTTAGCTCACGAAAAGGAAACGTCATGTCTCGCGTTTGCGAACTTACTGGTAAAGGTCCGATGACTGGCAACAATGTCAGCCACGCCAACAACAAAACCAAGCGCCGTTTTCTGCCGAACCTGAACGATGTGACGCTGACCTCCGATGTGCTGGGGCAGTCGTTCAAATTCCGCATCTCGGCAGCAGCGCTGCGCACCGTCGACCACCGTGGCGGTCTTGATGGCTTCATGGCCAAGGCAAAAGACAGCGAGCTTTCGGCCAAGGCGCTGAAGGTCAAGAAAGACATCACCAAGCAGGCGGCCTCCGCTTAAGCGAAGCAGCCTCGATAGATTTAAGCCCCGTCTGCTTGCAGGCGGGGCTTTTTCTTTGTTGATAGGTGATGTGGCAAATGCGCACTCTTGCGTGAGCCAATCCCAGCCCATCTTCACAAGGGCAGGTTGCGTGCGTAGCTTTGCGCTCATGATCTTGCTGCGTTCCATTCTGTTGATGGTGTTGGCTATGGCTCTGGTGGCGACATCCGGGGTCAGATCGCTTGCGCATGTCACCGCGCAAGGGGAATGGGTTGAAATCTGTTCGCCTGACGGCATCCAGGTGGTCGCGCTCGATAAGAATGGCGACCCGATCATGCCGGTGCCGCATTGCCCGGACTGTGTGACCCAGCCCCATATAGCCTTGCCTTTCATGCAAGATGTGGCGTTCCGGGTCGGGCAGATGCAACGCGTCTCCCCGATTGTAACGCAGCTTCGCGTCGCGCCTCAGCTGGCGTTACGCGAGGTCGCAAGAGGCCCACCCGCTTACGAGCAGTAAGCCAAACAAAACAAAATCCCACTCAAAGGACGAAAAGATGTCTTTCAAATCTATGGCCGCAGCGGCGGCACTCTCCCTATTGGCGCTCCCGGCATTTGCTGGCGAGGCCAAGCTTAAAATTATGGACCCTTATGCGCGGGCCTCGACAACCTCCTCAAAGAGCGGCGCGATCTTTTTCGAGCTGATGAACCACGGCAGCGCAGACCGCCTGATCGCAGTACGCAGCGATGTGGCAAACAAGACCGAGCTGCACACCCATGAAGAAGATGCAAACGGGGTCATGAAAATGATCCATGTCGAAGAAGGCTTTGACGTGCCGGCCGGCGAAACGCTCATGCTCAAACGCGGCGGGAAACATGTTATGCTGCTTGGGCTTGAAGGCCCGCTTGAACAAGGCGATACGGTCCCTCTCACCTTGGTGTTCGAGAACGCTGGCGAGGTCACGGTCGAGGTGCCGGTCGATCTCGAACGCAAGCCCAAACATGGCGGGCATGGCCACGGCTCGCATGATCACGGGTCCCATAATCACAATGCCGACGGTTAACTCAAGGTAATCAGTCGAAGGCCAATTTGTGTGATTATATCACACTTTGACAAGCTGGCCTTCGACTAAAGGCAAGTTCTCGCTGCTCGTTAACTTTCTAATAAAATTACTCTTTTCAGACCCCCCTTAAAAAAGGTAAGGAATTCCTTACCAGGCGATGAGGGGTGAGCATGTATCGCATTTTGGTGGTGTGCGCCGGCAATATTTGCCGGTCACCATTGGCAGAAGGGATATTGCGCAAACGCGCGCAGGAGGTCGGGCTTTCCGTTTTTGTGGACAGCGCCGGGACTGGCAGTTGGCACGCAGGTGACCCGCCGGACCCTCGAGCTATTGCTGCGGGCCGCGTGCATGGCATCGAAATCGGTGATCAACGCGCCCGGAAAATTAGGGCTGAGGATTTCGACAAATTTGATCAGATCCTGGCTATGGATGAGCAAAACCTGGTGGATGTGCTCGCCCGCAGGCCCGCTGGCGTCATGACCCCGGTGAACTTGATCACGGATTTCCGCAAAACGCCCGGCCCAACCGATATTCCAGATCCCTATTATTCCAGCAAATTTGAGCCGGTCATTGCGATGCTGGAAGACTGTATCGCAGGTCTCTTGGATCAGCGGATCGCAGCGCAGTAGCGCTCGCTGCTGGCGACAAAGACCTTGTAGCGGTCCCAGAACAACTCATCAGATCGACGGTCTGACTGCCGGGTATCTTGCGCGCGTTGCGGGTCTGCAAAGAAACTGGCCGCCTTCCGCTGGTCATTCGCGCTCAAATGCCGGTCCGCCATGGTTTGGGCGCAGCCGCAAATCCGTGGGTTCGCCGCCCGCCTGTCAGAGCGGTTGCACGCGGCCGAAATAGGCCCTGTCGCAAGTCCAACACTTGGGGCCCCGCGGGAGGTCGAATTGCCCGAGCCCCCACATCCCGCAAGCACCAAGGCCGCCGATACTACGATTGCCGCTTTCATCATTGCCCAACTCCTGCTCTCGCCCGGTTGTACCGGATCATTTGTGGATAGAGTGCAAAAACTAGGCCAAAAAATCAATCCGGCGAGCGATCACGATTGCACGTCTCGACAAACCAAGCGCATTTATATGCCCTGAAACGCCCTAAAAACCGCCTTGGGGAAGCGGCAGTGCATCGCAGATGCTCGAGAGGCGCCCGAACGGGCAGAAAGTTCAAGCCGTCCTTGATTTAGAAGCGCGGCAATGGCCCGGAATCAAGCCGGAGGCGCCGGGCCAACACCGGACTATTATCGGCTGGGCATTGCAGATGCCCGTGAGGCGCCCGAACGGGCAGGTGTTTTTGCAACTCTCGCGATCAGAATTTCTATTGAGTGTGCTTGGCAACCATTAAGCACCGCCGAAAGCCCGCCAGAACACCAGCCCGCGGTCAGGTGTTTTCTAGGCTCAGCGCAAAACGCTGCTTCGGAGCGCCTTGTGGTCCGGATTCAAGCCGCAGGCGCCGGACCAGCGTCTGCCTGCCCCGACGGGCTGGCGCTTTTGCTATCAAAGCGCGCCATATATTCGGAAGAGGTGCTTGGCTACCATAAAGCTCTGCCGAAATCACCTCGCAGCGCCACCCCACGGGCAGAGGCAGCCCCAGCTTGAAATAGTTTCAAAGCGCGTCAGGCCCGGAATCAAGCCGAAGGCGCCGGGCCAACACCTGACCGCCCGCACGGGCAGGTGTTTTTGCAACTCGCGCAATCAGAATTTCTGTCGGTTGTGTTTGGCTGCCATAAAGCACCATCGAATACTCGCTGGAACACCTACCCGCGGTCAGGCGTTGTCCCGGCTCAGAGCCCGAGCAGTCCGGCGAGGTATTTTGCGACTGCACCAATCAAGGCTAGTGCGCCGCTGTACCGGGCTGTTACTCCAACCGCTTTGAACACTTCCGAATCGGAATGCTTGGCAAGTTTCTCTTGAACCGATTTCGGAGCGGCTCGCAGCTTCAGATACATATCTGAGGTGAGGCTCGCCATCTCTGCGACGACGCTGCGACGCGCGGCATGGCGCAACTGCGTCTCGCCATCCACAGTATCAAACGGTGTGTCTGAAACGATCTCTCCCGTCAAAACCTCGGACAATCCGTCCTGCAAGCGCTCAGCCAAGGCGTCGCTCGAAATCTCGGGGAAAACGCGCATCGCATCGGTGAGCAGCAGCGTGGTCTCCCCATCTCGCGTCGGTGGTTCGTCATCATCATCTGTGTCGTCGCGTTTATAATTGCGTTCCAGCGCCTTCTCGATCTCCGGGTCGGCCGCGCAAATCTCGGTCACGGCAACACCGAGGGCTGAGATCAGAATTTGCAGGGCGCTATCGGCAGGCAGCTCATCCTCGATTGCCTGCGTCAGCGATAGCCGCGCGTCGGTATAATCGAATGCCAACCGCTCAGCATCTTCGAGGTACTTGGCGTGTGCACGGTCGAGGATTACAACCTCAACCCTCTGTTCATTAAACCCGTTATGGCCACAGAGCCGCTTCGCGTCGTCAAAAGCGTCAATGACCCGGTCAACGGCAAGCCTGACCGCGCGTTCCGAGGTAACTTTAACCGTCGTGACGTCAAAACGTGCTGTAGTCTCTGGAAGCGTGACCTCAGCTCTCAGATGAAGCTCTTCCCGCAAGGACTTCGCTTCACCTTCCGATATGATTGGCAGACCGCGCGCGGTCTCATCGTTCCAATAAGGGTCTTCGCCTGCAGTTAATTCCGACGCAGGTTCTTCAAAATTCTCTTTCTCCCAATCTGCCTCAATCTGTGCAATTTCGAACGAGACGGCTTCGATCCCTTGGTTCCACGCCTCATCTTTAACGCCGACTGAAATTCGACGTTGTAGATCCCAAGCTAATGGCTGCTCGCCGAGAAAGGCTTGATACCAGCGACGCCAGAAATTCCAATCTTCATTTGTTTCTTCAATAATGCAAAAGCTCTGCCACATCTCGTTCCAAACCGCCGAACGTTGGCCTGCTAGCCAAAGTGGAAGTTCCATCACACGTGTTGGCGTCATAGAGTTAAGGGCGTTTGCATCGGAAAAAGCTGCGAGCGCACCAGACTCTGCCTTTGAATATCTTGCTCTTGCAGCATATGCGGAAGAATAAGCGGCTAGGCTAGAGTGCGCGGGATTTGATGAATAAACTGTTCGACACGCGTACACAGCTGAACGCATGGCATCACCAAAGTCTGCCTGATAATATGCTCCTCCTAGCTTTATGTCATAGACCTTACGTGCTGTAGCGAATTGCTCAGCAAGATTTGGTTGGGAGGGGGAAGCGCCGGCTACGGCTGAAACTAGGGTCGCGCGCAAAGCGCCCAAAGTTAGCTTGTTCTTATTGGCACTAAGTCTGTTTTCGAACAATGGAGACAATACGGCAGGGGTGCATCGCAACGCGTTTCGCGCGGCAAACGCACAGAGGACCCGACGATCTTCTACGCTCTCGAGCCACTCTTGCAGCTCCCCGTTATTTGTAATCCGCCCACCCGGCGCGCTTCCCTCAGCCATATCTAACAATACCGCTGTCGCTACTTCAGTCTACCCGCCATTGGGGCCCTCATACCGACCCCAATCGCAAGCGCCACTGCCAAACCCTTTACAACCCGTAAATAAATTTCTAAATCCGTTTAAAATCATAACCCTACAAGAATCCACGCGTGCGGGGGAGGCGGGTTCTTGACCAGAGGGGCTTTCCACCGCATATCCTCCCCATGACTGATCTCGCCCATATCCGCAATTTCTCCATCGTGGCTCATATTGACCACGGGAAATCCACGCTCGCCGACCGTCTCATTCAGGAGACGAACACCGTGGCCGAACGGGACATGAAGGAGCAGATGCTCGACAGCATGGATATCGAGCGGGAGCGCGGGATCACGATCAAGGCCAACACGGTCCGGATCGAGTACAAGGCCGATGACGGGCAGGATTACGTCCTGAACCTGATCGACACCCCCGGCCACGTCGATTTCGCCTATGAGGTCTCGCGGTCGATGCGCGCGGTGGAGGGCTCGCTGCTGGTCGTCGACAGCTCCCAAGGGGTGGAAGCGCAGACGCTGGCCAATGTCTACCACGCCATCGACGCCGACCACGAGATCGTCCCGGTCCTCAACAAGATCGACCTGCCCGCATCGGACTGCGACCGCGTGGCGGAGCAGATCGAGGACGTGATCGGCATCGATGCCACCGGCGCCATCCAGGTCTCCGCCAAGACGGGGCAGGGCATCCATGAGACGCTGGAGGCCATCGTCACCGAGCTGCCCGCCCCCCAAGGCACCCGCGATGCGCCGCTCAAAGCCATGCTGGTCGACAGCTGGTATGACAGCTACCTCGGCGTCATCGTCCTCGTCCGCATCATCGACGGCGTCCTGAAGAAGGGCGAGAAGATCAAGATGATGTCGAACGGCTCCGTCCACCACGTGGACCGCATCGGCGTCTTCAAGCCCGAGCGGGAGGACATAGCGGAGCTCGGCCCCGGGGAGATCGGCTTCCTGACGGCGTCGATCAAGCAGGTCCGCGACACCCGCGTCGGCGACACCATCACCCATGAGAAGAAGGGCACCGACACCCCGCTGCCCGGGTTTAAGCCCTCCCAGCCCGTGGTGTTCTGCGGCCTCTTCCCGGTGGACTCCGCCCAGTTCGAGGACCTGCGCGATGCCATCGAGAAGCTCGCCCTCAACGACGCCTCCTTCAGCCACGAGATGGAAACCTCCGCCGCTCTCGGCTTCGGCTTCCGCTGCGGCTTCCTGGGGCTTCTCCACTTGGAGGTCATCCGCGACCGGCTGGAGCGCGAATATGATATCGAGCTCATCACCACCGCGCCGTCGGTCATCTACCACGTCCACATGCGCGACGGCGAGATGATCGAGCTGCACAACCCCGCCGACATGCCCGACCTCACCCATGTCGACCATCTGGAGGAGCCGCGCATCAAGGCTACCATCCTGGTCCCCGACGAGTACCTGGGCGATGTGCTCAAGCTCTGCCAGGACCGCCGGGGGATACAGGAGGACCTGACCTATGCCGGCAGCCGCGCCATGGTGGTCTATGACCTACCGCTCAACGAGGTGGTGTTCGACTTCTACGACCGGCTGAAATCCGTCACCAAGGGCTACGCGTCATTCGACTATCAGATGACCGGCTACCGGGAGGATTTTCTGGTCAAAATGCAAATCCTGGTCAATGACGAGCCCGTCGACGCGCTCTCCATCATGGTCCACCGCGACCGGGCCGAGGCGCGCGGCCGCGCCATGGTCGAAAAGCTCAAAGACCTCATCCCTCGCCACATGTTCAAAATCCCGATCCAGGCCGCTATCGGAGGCCGCATCATCGCGCGGGAGACGCTGGCCGCCATGCGCAAAGACGTCACCGCCAAATGCTACGGCGGCGACGCGTCCCGGAAGCGCAAGCTGCTGGACAAGCAGAAGGCAGGGAAAAAGAAGATGCGGCAGTTTGGGAAGGTGGATATTCCTCAAGAGGCATTTATCAGCGCACTGAAAATGGATTCCTAATCCATTTTCGGCGCTGCTAAATGCCTCGGTGGGCGTAAGCGGTTTTGCGAAGCAAAATTGCGGGCCCACACCCCTGAAAATCTGGGTGCTAGTAGGTAAGCGGTTTTTCGAAGAAAAATTGCGGGCTCAAACCCGGTTATAGTTGGACGAAAAGATCATACTTTATAGATTGAACCTTTGTTCGCGTGTTTCGATCAATTTTCGTTTGGAACACGCACCAATTCATACTTGGATGCGTGCAGCACTAGGTCTTCAACTTTGCAGAAATCTGAAAACTCTTGGCGAATTTTCTTTCGCGCGTCAGTATCTAAATTCACTCCAAGAAGGATAGATTTTACCGAGAGCGATTTTACTTCGTAGTATCCCGGTCCGTCCGGCGATTTAATTATAATCCTCTCCTCACCTTCATATCGCCACGCTTCAGACTTAGTTGTTGATAAGCGCCGCCCGGTTGCGAAGAGTTCCTCCATATTGAAGAAATCAGGATAGTCAGTCGCGATCGGCATGCTAGCATATTTCATCAGCTCAATTGTATCTATATGTGGTCTTTCATCAGTGTATTGCATTGGCTCGAGGCTTCGCCCGAACATATGCATCAGGTCTGAGTCTACTTCTAATTCCATACAAATTCCATTATGAGAGTTTGTATAATGAGACCACATAAGGATCGAATCCCAGCTGATAGACGCTGACAGAGCTAAGTTGTCTGTTACAATGTAATTGTGCCATTTCTTTATCTCTTCGAGATATTTATTTGCGCCTAAAATTGTTGGTTGAATAAGTTTCTTTGCTTTTCTTTCTGTTACATCATATTTCTGTGCAACTATTTCAATTGGGTTCCCAAATACATCAAATTGACCAGATACGTTGCTTTTGAAGTTCAAAATATATTCTTTTACGTCCTTAGGTTTGCTACCTACATACCTTGGAGATGACTCAAAAGGGTCATTGAAACTCTCGAGAGATGAAAATCTGAAAGCATTATCTTTGACTGCTCTTCGTAACTCCTCGAAAGTGTATTCCGTATTGAGTGGACGAAAGCGATATACCAACTCTGGGAATGGAGCGGCACCTGGCTCTTTTTGTTGGAAATCGATTGGCCTTAGTTCGTCTTTGTATGTCATCGATCACCAATTACTTGGGCTTTTTTCACTGTGCACATATTCGGTTTAGCATTTTGATAAATATCTTCAATTGTAAAAGAGTTTCTTCAACAAGTAATGCTTCAAATTTCTAATAGGATTAACTTTTTCTTTTTTGGTTTTAGGCATTTTCCGGGCACTTTCACGGCCAGTTCGGTCGCTGGCCTAAGCGCAACCGTCTCACATCTGAAGCGCCTTTCTCCTTGGGCTCCGCCCGTTGTCAGCTCAATTGATCCTCCGGATCAATTGCCGGGCTTTGCCCGGATCACTGCCAACTGCCCAATCCCTACGCACCTCGCCCAAAAACCACGCACTCCCCCTCGATAAGCCACCAAAACCCCCGTTTTCCCCCTAAAACCCGGGCCCATCCCACCTATATCATCTCCAAAGCCATTCATGAGGGGACCCCAAATGTTCAGATTTCTATTCGGCAAGAAACCCGAAGAGGCCGTCGTCAAGGAAACGCAGCGCGAGACGGTGGAGCGCGCTTTGGGGGAGGTGAATGAAATCCTCGGCGCGATGGCGGTGAAGGCCAAGATCGCCGTGAACCTGGAGACAGGCCTGTTGGAGATCGACCTGCCCGAGCAAATGCCCGACGAAGCGCTCGCCCTGCCAAAGCCGGAGGAGGCCAAAGCGGAGGCTCCGAAGGAAGACACAAAACACGACGCCAAACCGGAGGAAGCCGCGAAGGAAGAAGCCAAATCCGACGACGCCGCACCCGAGCCTGAAAAAGAAGAGGCCAAACCCGAGAAAGCTGCCGCCTGACCCGCACTCGGTCAGGCTTGTTTTCAGGCGCCCGCTTCGTGATGCTAAGGCAAAAGGGGGCGCCATGTTTCGTCATTGTCTTGCAAGCCTGATCGCCATCACCTGCGCCAGTGCCGCGTGGGCGGAGGAGCTGCGGGAGCTCACCGTCGCGCCGGGGGCGGAGATCGTCGTCTCCCAACCGCATAACTGGCAGCGCGATTGCTCTACCCGGCCCATGCAGATCGAGCCGGTTGAGATGCCCGCGCAGGGCCAGCTGATCTTCACAACCGCGAATTATAAGATCGGCGATTTTGGTGCGGGCAATCTCGTCTCCGGTGGTGATGACGTGTCGTGCTTGGGGTAAGACACCTTCGGTCTGCAACTGCGCTTCCGCGCCGAACCCGATGCGAGCGGCGAAGATGGCTTCATCCTGCGCGCTCGTACCCAGGACGGGCGGGAGGCTTTGGTCCGCTACACGGTGCGATTCGAAGGCTCCTGACGCCTCCCAAGCCCTCAAACGTCATTTTTCTTCTATGAACGCCTCACGGCCCATGCCGCAAAGCGGCGCGATTTTTGCTCATGCGGCAGCTTGGCGTATCCGCTCAAAAATTTGAAACCATCCCCAAATCATCCACAGCACGGTCCACCGTCCGTGCAGGTTTTCGTCCCCAAGAAATGCGACGTTCTGAACAAAAACCATTTGCCAGAACCCGCCCCAAAACCCCAACCTGTACTCACCGCAGCGTAGTTCTCAGAACGAAGCGGTGGACGCGGAAGACCCTCTGGGGGAACTGGCGGAACGGGATAGGGGCCCTAGGCTTCAGGTTCGATCCGTAAAGACCACAGGGATGCAGGTCAGACCGGGTAGGGGCGAAGGCGCCATGCCGGAGGCCGGTGTCAGTAGGGAGGATGCGGGGGATGCAAGGTTGCAGAACTTGGTATCCCGGCGATGAGGTGTAAGCCTCAAAGCAAGCTGGGCCAAAACTCGCCCTCTGGGGGGACATGAGGTTCCAGAAGGCGTCAGGGTGTGCCGCAAGGCACATGGATCGCGGGGCTCGCCCCAGATCACCTGGCGCCTTTTCCTATGCGCCTGTGGAATTTAACGCCTCGTTAGGATTTGACCCCCGAAAATTCTGTACAAAATGGGTTTTGGGGGTCTGAAAGTCTGTACAATTTGTACAAAACGCCAGCTTCAGGTCCGCTCGAAGAAGGCTCGGACCGTTGCCTCAAATTCTCGCGGCTTTTCCGCATGCAACCAATGCCCCGCACCTGGGATTTTCGCGAAATTAGCTTTTGGAAACAGCCGTTTAATCGCTGGCCGGTGTTCTGGAAGCACGTAATCAGATACCGCCCCCGACAAAAACAGCGTCGGCTTTTCAAATTGGCCCGAGACCTCAGGGAATCCAATAATATCAGACATTTGCGCGTCTAGAACGTCCAGATTCAGCCGCCATTCCTTGGCCTTCACATCCAAAGACTGCAGCAAAAACGCCCCGATTCCATCTTCCTCAATGAATTCAGCCAATTGCCGATCCGCATCCCCGCGCGTATCGACCTTTGAGAGGTCAATTTTTCTCATAAATTCAATGAGATGCGCCTGCGTGTGGGAATACGTCACCGGCGCAATATCGGCCACCACCAGCCGCTCCACCAGCTCCGGATACTCCAAAGCCAGCACCATCGACGCCTTCCCCCCCATCGAATGCCCCACCACATTCGCCGGTCCAACCGCCTTCAACACCTCCGCCAGATCGCCTGCCATATCGTGATAGCTTTGGGTGTCGGCGCGCGGGCTTGCGCCATGGTTTCGCATGTCGACAGTCGTGACAAGGTATTGATCTGAAAGCCTTTTGGTGATCACGCCCCAGTTGCGCGCCGAACCGAACAGGCCATGCGCGATCAGTAGGTTGGGGCGCCCGGCATCGCCAATGGTCACTCTATTCAACATACTGTTTCCGGTATCACGCAGGCTCGGCCTTGGCTAGCTCGGGGCATTGAACTAAATTAACGATTAGTTAAAGGGTGGATTTATTATGGAACCAGTTGTCATTCATCAACTTGCAGCGCGTGTATACGATTTGCTTGGCGAGCGCCTTGGAGCAAAAGGCGATACGCTCGAAAAACGTCTGAAATATGCTGGGCGGAAGCTTCCGAGGTCAGCTCGCCGCGCGGGTTACGACCTTGCCCGGGCGCAGGACCATATCCAGCATCCGAAACTGGCGATTACGGTCGATGGCCCAACGGTTTCAAAGGCTTACGACCGTATCGTGCGCCACCTGACGTCGATAGATGTCGCTGCGGAACGCTCCAGAAAGCGGTATAATTTCGCAGCACAAACCGCCGCGCAAATGCTGGTTGTCGCGGGCGCGACGGTTGGTGTCTTTGCGTGGCAGGGAATACTGTAGGCGCGTTTTTAATGCGCGGGCTTAATGAACGTGTTGTTGCGTAGCTCGCGCATGGCCTGCATCAGTTCTTCCTGTGTATTCATGACAATCGGACCGTGCCAGGCGACAGGTTCCTCTATAGGCGCGCCGGATATCAGCAGAAACCTCACGCCTTCTTCGCCAGCCTGAATCGTGATTTCATCGCCCGTATCGAATTGAACCAGAGTGCGGTCGCCTGAGAGATCGCGGATATTGACCTCCTCCCCCCGCACTTCTTTTTCGAGCAAAACACCGGACGGCGCGGAGGCATCGCGAAAGCTGCCTGCCCCCTCGAACACATAGGCAAACGCTTTGCGATAGGTATCGACCTTGAAGGTTTTGCGCAAACCTGCTGGCACGGTGATGTCAAGGAACTGTGGATCAGCGGCGATGCCGTCGACCGGGCCTGTCTTGCCCCAGAACTCCCCTATGACGACACGGACTTTGGTGCCGTCATCATCTATGATCTCGGGTATCTCTTTGCCTTCCACATCCTGGTAGCGTGGAGCTGTCATTTTAAGCGAGCCTGGCAGGTTGGCCCAAAGCTGGAACCCGTGCATCTGGCCTTGGGCGTTTCCTTTCGGCATCTCCTGATGAAGAATGCCCGACCCGGCCGTCATCCATTGCACAGAGCCGTCGCTTAAGACGCCCTTATTGCCAAGGCTGTCCCCGTGCTCGACCTCGCCCTTGAGCACGTAAGTGATTGTTTCGATCCCGCGATGCGGATGCCAAGGGAAGCCCTGCTCATATTGGGCGGGGTCATCGTTGCGGAAGTCATCGAACAAGAGAAACGGGTCGAGCATGGTCGGGTCGCTGAAGCCAAATGCACGATGCAAGTGCACGCCGGCCCCTTCCATGGTGGGAACAGCGTTGGACGTGGCTTTGACGGGTCTTATGGACATGGGGCGGGCCTCCTTCGCCTTTCTAGGTAAGGCAAATGAGGGGAGACGCAAACCGGAGGGGAGAACGGGTCCTGTGCATCTGCGCGACATTGAAACAATAAGGCTGTCGCAAACTGCCTCGACAGAAGCTCATGCTCGGTCAAACTAGCTCTGTCTGACACGAGGGAGAGTGGTGACATGAAGATCGGTTTTATTGGTTTGGGCAATGTCGGGGGCAAGCTCTCTGGGTCACTCATCCGGAACGGGTTCGACGTGACGGTGCGCGATCTCAACCGAGAACTCGTCGCCGCGGCAGTTTCCAGGGGGGCAAAATCGGGGGAGAGCCCGGCCCAAATGATGCGTGACTGTGACGTGGTGATCACCTGCCTGCCGCATCCTAGTATCTCCGCCGAAGTGGTTGAGGGACGGGACGGTCTTCTTGACGCCTGTGGCCCCGGTAAAGCCTGGCTCGAGATGTCGACCACCGATGAGGCAGAGATCAAACGGCTCGGCGGAAAGGTCATCGCCAGTGGGGCTGCTGCGGTCGATTGCCCTGTTTCGGGCGGCTGCCACAGGGCTGATACTGGCAATATTTCTATCTTTGCCGGGTGCGACCGCGCTACGTTTGAGCGCGTCTTGCCGCTGTTGACTACGATGGGGCGGCGGGTGCGGTTGTGTCTCGAAAGTGGTGGAAATTATTCCATGGCGTCTCCGAGCGGCTTATTGTTTGGCTTTGTTATGCTGCGAGGTCAAGGATTTCGTTGAGCGGCTGATCGAGGGTTTCCCAGCCATCGACCTTGCGCATCTGGATTTGGCCCGATGCCATCAATGCCCAGAACAGCATTGGC
>JAPORH010000042.1 GCA_026710325.1 Litoreibacter sp.
TACCGAATTTAAAATCAAACAAAATCAATGTCCTGCTGGACAATCATCATAGGAGAGCAGGATGATTAAGGATATCAAAGGACTGCATCACGTCACATCGATTGCGGCAGATGCCAGCACCAACAACCAGTTTTTCACCGACACGTTGGGTATGCGACGTGTGAAGAAAACCGTGAACTTTGACGCCCCAGATGTCTATCACCTCTACTACGGGGATGAGGTCGGCACGCCGGGTTCAGTCATGACGTATTTTCCATTCGGGCATATGGCGAAGGGCCGCCGTGGCACAGGTGAAGTAGGCGTGACCGAATTCGCCGTTCCGATGGGCACATTGCCTTACTGGCGCGACCAGTTGGCTGGCAAGGGCGTGCAAGGCCTGGCCGAAGGAACTCTTTTCGGTGAAAACCGCTTGTCCTTCGCGGGTCCGGATGGCGATGCATTTGCGTTGGTTGAGGCGGAAGCACGTGACCGTACGCCGTGGTCAACGGACACCGTCGCCAAGGATGTCGGCATCCTCGGTTTTCAAGGGGCGCGGTTTGCGCTTCGCGATGTCGATGCGACCGCAGAGTTGCTTGGTTTCATGGGCTATCAGAAGGCCGACAAGGAAGGCGATGTCACGAGGTATGTCATTGAAGGCGGAAATGCTGCCGACACGATTGACCTTGAACTCCTTCCAAGCGCGGCACCTGTTGCGGATCAAGGCGCTGGATCTGTGCACCATATCGCCTTTGCGGTTGAGGATCGCGTGGCGCAGCTGCGCGTGCGTCAAGCCCTGATGGACACCGGATATCAGGTAACACCGGTGATTGATCGCGACTACTTTTGGGCGATCTATTTCCGCACACCTGGTGGCGTGTTGTTTGAAATCGCGACGAATGAACCCGGTTTCGACCGTGATGAGGACACCGCTCATCTTGGGCAAGCTTTGAAACTGCCCACGCGCTATGAGCCGCATCGCGACAAGATCGAGGCGTTGCTGCCTCCGCTCGCTGCGTAGTCGGAGGTATCACTATGTCACTCAATGCATACGAGGCGCGCGTGAGCGCGCCTCAAACATCAAGGCCACTCGTTTTTGCGTTTCATGGAACGGGTGGGGATGAGCATCAACTATTTGATCTCGCGGAAAAGCTCGTGCCCGACGCAGGCGTCGTCTCTCCACGGGGTGATGTTTCCGAAATGGGTGCCTCGCGGTTCTTTAAACGTGCTGCGGAAGGTGTCTATGACATGGCCGATCTCTCGCGCGCGACGGACAAGATGATCGGGTATATTGAAGCGCATGCGGATAAGAACAAAGGACATCCGGTTTATGCCTTCGGGTATTCAAACGGGGCCAACATTCTGGCCGCCGTGCTGTTGAAGCGTCCTGATTTGTTTGAACGTGTTGGGCTTCTTCACCCTTTGGTGACTTGGGAGCCTGAAGCGCAGCCCGGTTTGCAAGGTACGAAAGTGCTTCTGACAGCAGGGCGCCACGATCCGATAACACCATGGTCGGCAAGTTCGCGATTGCATGAATGGTTATCCAAAAACGGTGCAGACGTAAAACTGGATGCACATGAGGGCGGGCATGAATTACGAAACAGCGAAGTAACAGCTTTGCAAGAGCTGTTCAGCTGAAAATGCTAGGCGGCGCTATGTTTCATTGATCTCAAAGTGGACATCAGCGCCGCCTCTTTTTGTGCCCAGTCCATGAAGGCTTTGACCTGCGGTTTTTCGGCCTCGGTTTCGTTGCACACGGTGTAATAATGAAAGTCCGTTTCGAGCAGAGGTTCGCAGAGCATGCGCAGTCGACCTTGAGCTAACGCTTGATAGACTTGGATTGACCAACCCAGAATGACCCCTTTGCCTTCAAGAGCCATGTCGAGCGCATAGTCTGCTGATAATGGATCGAAGGTCATGGCATAGTTTGGCGTTTGCTCATTAAGACCCGCCGCCTCGATCCAGCTTTCCCAACCCGACTTGTCACTCATCAATCCAAAAATGACATCTTCGAGCAGCGGCAAGTTCAGTATGTCTTGCGCAGAAGCAACGGGGTGCGCTGCGATAAATTCGGGTGACGCGAGCGGCATGAGGAGCAAACGGTGGATGCATCGCGAATGAAGGTCTATTGGCGGTTTTCGAGACAAGCAAAAGGCGACTTCGCCCTCTCCGCATTGGAAATCCTCCCAGCTCTGGAGAGTTTTGACGTTCGTTTTTACACTTGGCGCCAACTCGGAAAAGCTATGCAAATGGGGGAGCAACCAATTGCGGATGATCATGCCTGCAGCGTAGATTTTGAGATCACTTGTATCTTTTGGTCTCACTTGATCCACCGCATGTCGCAGTTTCATGAAGCTATCCGTTACCTCCGGCTGCAGTTTGTGACCCTCCTCCGTCAGCTCAATAGCACGGGTCTTTCGCAAAAAGAGTTGAACACCGAGGTCTTCTTCCAAGGACTTGATCTGCTGACTGACCGCGCCCGGTGTCACTGCGAGTTCGGACGCCGCGTCCTTCATCGGTTGTGTCTCGAAAGTGGTGGAAATTATTCCATGGCGTTTCCGAGCGGCTTATTGTTTGGCTTTGTTATGCTGCGAGGTCAAGGATTTCGTTGAGCGGCTGATCGAGGGTTTCCCAGCCATCGACCTTGCGCATCTGGATTTGGCCCGATGCCATCAATGCCCAGAACAGCATTGGC
>JAPORH010000145.1 GCA_026710325.1 Litoreibacter sp.
CTCCTCGAGCTTGCAAACGCACTTATCAAAGCGAAGCGAAAATGGTCGCCAAAACCAACTTGACCAAGACGGATACTTCGATGATGCGCAGAAGCGCCGGTTGAAGGTCCGCGGGGCACGCGCATACCTCGTCGAGAAACAACGTGCCCCCATTGGCGCTCTGCGCGACGAGTGGAAGTTGCTCGGCACTGAACTGCGCTGCGTTTACAGCGATGAAGGCGCGATCGCATCGCGGCGAAATGTCATGAAGTGCGCGCGCGACGAGGTCTTTGCCAGTGCCGGTTTCCCCACGCACCAGGACGGCAGCCGTGCTTTGAGCGACGGTGGCAATTGTCTTCCGAAGGTCGACCATGTCGGGGGTTTGGCCGAGCAGCATCCGATCAATGCCAGAAAGCTGCTGAAGACGCTCTTTGAGTCGATCATTGCTTTGGCGCATGTGGTGCTGATCAGCCGCGTGCGTCAAAATCAAAAGCAACCGCCGTGGATCGTAAGGCTTTTCGACAAAGCTGTAGGCGCCCTCAGCCATCGCTTCCACTGCGGTCGGGATGTCACCATGGGCCGATATCAAGACAACGGGTGGCGCATGGGTCAGACTACGCAGCATCTCGATCCCACTCACCTCGGGCATGCGCACATCTGACAGGATCACATCCGGGTTGAACTGCGTGATCCACCGCTCAACATCGGTTGCGCGTGCGAGTGCCTTGACCGTCCATCCCGCAGCCTCGACGAGGTCGGTCAGCGAATTTCTCATCATGTGGTCGTCGTCGATGATCAAAACCCGTTTAGACGTCACGCTGCGGCTCCTTCGATGAATCGCGGTAAAACCACGCGAAAGACTGCGCCCCCGGCCTCGCGGTTGCGGGCTGCTATCGTCCCATCATGATCTGCCACGATACCCGCTGATATCGTAAGCCCAAGGCCCATGCCTTCCCCGCTTTCGCGGGTGGTAGCGAAAGGTTCGCTCAGGTCTTCCAGGGATTTGTCCTCTAAGCCGTGCCCCGTATCGGCCACCTCAAACCAGACCTCTGTGTCGTTTTCCCCGGCGGTGATCTCGACGCGCTTGACGTCCGATTGTTCGATGGCGTGTAGCGCGTTTCGAACAATGTTTGTGACCACCTGTTCCATGCGCAGCTTATTTGCCCTGATCATGAGCGGCTGTTCTGATGGAGCGAAATCAACCGTTGCCTCCATCTGGGCAATCGTCGGTTCTAGCAATTCAAGAGCGCTTTCGATGATCCCTGACATATGCGCCGGTTCGAGTTTATCATGCCCCTTGCGCGAGAAAAACTTCAGCTGCCGTGTGATCCCTTCCATTCGGGCCACCAGACCTTGCATTTTGTCGTTTAGCTGTGACGGGCCTTGCGTCATCTCGGCGGCTGTTAGTTGGTTGCGCATGGCTGTGATTGGCTGCCCTAGCTCGTGGGTGACAGATGATGCCAGTTGGCCAAGGGCTGCAAGACGCCCGGCGCGCTCCAAATCAGCTTGCGTCTTTTGTAGCGTTTTTTCTGCCGCCCGGCGCACATTAATCTTTTTCGCCAGTTTCGTGTTGGCCACGCGCAGCCTGTTTTCCTCAATCTCGGAGCGTTCGAGCGCTGCCCCAATCCGACGCTCTCGCGCGACTTGCCACGCAATAAAGCTCGACATCAAAAGCAACATAAACGCGCCCGTCGTTAGGCCAGCGCGTGTAACAGCCTGATCATCGGGGACAAAGAAATGTAGCGACCAGCTGTTCGGAAGGTCTGCGGTCTGTAAGTACAGAAAGCGTTCTTCTCCAATCAAAGCTGTTTGCTGCACCTCATCTCGCGACCAATCAAGAGGTTTTAGCTGTTCGCTTCCAAATTGACGTGTCTCCAAGATCCGCGCCCGCTGCGCCTCAGATAGTTGTTCGAGCGACCGGTACCGCCAGTCCGGGTTTGACGCCAGCAACACCACGCCGTCGGAATTGGACAAAATCATCCGTTCGCCGGAGGCCTGCCAAGACTCTTGCAGCTCGGAGAGATCAAGCTTGATTGCGATGACGCCCTTTTCCTGCGCGGCGCCCGGTTTGACCGAAATCGCGTAAAAATACCCCGGAATGCCGGTCGTCGCACCTATCCCGTAAAATTCGCCGAGCTCCCCGCGTTTCGCCGCCTGAAAATACGGGCGAAAGCCGTAGTTCTGGCCAACAAAACTGTCTGGCGAGCGCGCGTTGGAGGCTGAAATGGTAAGACCGTTGGGGTCCATCAGGTAAATTGCGTCAAGCCCCGCGCTTTGCGAAATGCGCGCCAGGCGCTTGTCCAGAATGCGCGGGTCGCCGCCTTGCAGCGCGCCCACAACGATTGGGTCCAGGGACAGCAAAAAGGGAAGATGTGCAAAATGGCGGAGCTCGGTCTCGACAGTGCTGCGATATAAGGTCAGACGCGCTGCTGCCTTGGTTAGCTCTTGCCCTTTGAAATAGTTGTAGGAAGTCCAGAAAAGCGCGACCGCGCCGAGCAATGAGATCACCAAAAGGAGGCCAAGGTTCCGAAACATCCCGCAGGAAGTGAACGAAACGCATTCGAAAATCAACGCTGCAGAGGCGCAGTGGCTGCACCTTGGTCGCTATCCAATCGTCACTTACGGCGTCCCGAGTGCTCATATCGTCTGGCTTTTGCTCTTGCATCTAGCATCGAAATAAGTTGACGTATCGTTGATGGTTCTCGGATGCCAAACGCGCGGATGAGATGAAAAGGGAACACGGTGAGGCGTAGCCAATAGGCACCAAATCCGTGACTGCCCCCGCAACTGTGAGCGGCGAGCTCCTTCGAGAATACCCACTGGGCAATTTGTCCGGGAAGGGTCGGAGGCGCCCAGACCCGCAAGTCAGGAGACCTGCCATCGGCGATGCGTTTTCGCGCATCGATGTTTTAACCGATGCAGGCGGGGCGCCTGGTCAGGAGCATATGATGAACAAGCGGCTCACTCCGCGACACCATGGCCCTTTTTGGCATGCCCGCCTGTCTGGCGGAGGGCCAAATGGGACATCGCATCACAATCTGCACATCGTGCAAACACAAAGGTAGCACGTGTCGACCCGGCTATGAACTGATCGAGCGGCTGCGCAAAGCCATCGCGGCGGCCGGCGACGCTGTTCCGGAGGACTTTGAGATTTCCGGCGTGGCCTGCATGGCGGGCTGCGACCGGCCGTGCACTGTGGCGTACCACGGCAGCCGCAAGGCGACATATCTGTTCGGTGATATCGACCCTGATGAGGATATCGAGGACCTCGTCGCCTTCGCCAAGCAATATGCCTATCTGCATGACGGTTGGTGCTCCTCGGTCGACCGCCCGGGCAAGCTGCGTAAAACCACATTGGCCCGCGTGCCCGCCTCCATCATTGCCTTGGAGGACAGCGAGGTGATGGTGTCATGAGCAGCGCCGCACTCTCGGTGCAGGGCCTATCCTGGTCCCCCGGGCGCGGGCGGGCCACGCTGTTGCATGAAACCAGCTTTGATCTTGCAGCGGGCCGCGTTCTTGGGATCGTTGGTCCAAATGGCGCGGGCAAAACCACGCTCTTACGTCTTCTCTACCGTTTTCACAGGCCGACCTCGGGCCAGGTATTGGTCGATGGCGAAGATATCTGGCAGCTTCCCGCGCGCCGGGTCGCCCAAACCGTGGCCGCCGTGTTGCAGGAACAGCCGAGCGATTTTGCTTTGACAGTGGGCGAGATCGTGTCGCTCGGACGCACGCCACATCGCACCAATTTCGGCGGCACCAACGGTGCGCATGATCGCGACATCGTGGAGCGCGCGCTGGCGCAGCTCGACCTGCACGGCCTCGCACACAGGCATCTAGGCACGCTTTCGGGTGGGGAGCGGCAACGCGTCATGGTCGCGCGCGCGCTCGCGCAGGAGCCGCGGCTTCTGATCCTCGACGAGCCGACCAACCACCTTGATATCCGCCATCAGCTCGAAATTCTCGAACTCATTCGGACGCTGCCGCTCACCATCGTCACCTCGCTGCATGACCTGAACCTCGCCTCTGGGGTCTGCGACGACATTTTGCCGCTCAAAAACGGGCAAACCATCGGCTTCGGCCCTCCAGACCAAGTGCTCACTGAGCAAGCTGTTACCGGCGCCTTCCAAGTCGAAGCGCGGCGCGAGCGGCTGGAGCCGAGCAGCACCGACCACCTCACTTTTCATCTTCAAACGTAAGGGAACAGACAATGAAGAAGATACTAACCGCCTCTCTGGCACTCACCCTCATGGGCGGCGCGGCCTTTGCCGAGACGTCCGTGCAAAGCTGCAACCGCACCGTCAGCTTCGACGCGCCGCCAGAGCGCGCGATCTCCAATGACGTCAACCTGACCGAGATGATGTTGGTCCTCGGCCTGGCAGATCGCATGGTCGGCTACACCGGCATCTCCGGCTGGAAAACGCTGGATGAGGAAATGCGCGCCGGCGTCGAGCAACTGCCCGAGCTGTCGGCGAAGTACCCAAGCAAAGAAGTAATCGTCGGCGCCGATGCCGACTTCTTCTTCGCCGGCTGGAATTACGGCATGAAGGTCGGTGGCGAGGTTACACCTGAGACATTGGAGCCCTTTGGCGTCAAAGTCTATGAGCTGACCGAGAGCTGCACCCATATCATGGAAAAGGCCAAAGCCAGCATCGACGATATGTATGCCGACCTCATGAACTTGGGCAAAATCTTCGATGTCGAGGACAAGGCTGCTGAGCTGGTCGGTGGCTACAAAGCCGACCTAGCGGAGTTCACGGGCAACCTTGAAAAGGGTGATCCCGTGCGTGCCTTCGTCTATGATAGCGGCGAAGATAAGCCCTTCACTGCGGGCCTTTACGCCATGCCAACGGCGTTGATTGAAGCGGCTGGCGGCACCAACGTGATGAACGGGTTTGAGAAAAGCTGGGGCACCGTGACTTGGGAAGAAGTTGTGGAGCAGAATCCCGAAGTCATCATTATCGTGAACTATGGCAACGTCACGGCCGAGCAAAAGCGCGAGTTCATGATGTCCAACCCCGCCTTTGCCGGTATCGACGCGGTGAAGAACGACCGCTTCGTGACGCTGGAATATGTCGAGGCCACACCAGGCCCGCGCAACATTCAGGCCATCAAAACTCTCGCAGACGCGTTCTGGGGTAACTGATCTGATGAGCGACATGGCTGCGCAAAGCTCTCGCACTTCGCGTCTTAGGCGTGGAAAACTCCTCGCGCTCAGCGGGGGCGTTGCGCTGGTCATTTCGCTGTCCATTGCGATTTCCGTGGGGGCCGTGCCGGTGCCCACGGGCACGGTCTGGGGGATCCTAGCGAATAAATTGATGCCCGGCACGTTGGAGCAAACATGGTCGCAAGGCCGTGAAGCCATTGTTTGGGACATCCGTTTCCCGCGGGCATTGTTGGCCATTCTGGTCGGTGCCGGTCTTGCGATCGTTGGCGCGGCCTTACAAGCAGTCACGCGTAACCCGCTCGCAGATCCGCATCTCCTTGGGATTTCCTCAGGTGGCGCGTTTGGCGCTATCTTCGCGCTGCTGCACTCTGGACTTTTCCTGGGTCTTTTAACCGTACCCATCTTGGCATTTTGCGGCTCACTTCTGGCAACGCTGATTGTCCTTGGCGTCTCACGGCTTGCGGATGCGTCAAGCGCAGATCGATTGGTGCTCGCTGGGGTCGCGGTTTCCTTCATCATTATGGCAGGGGCCAATGCGCTGATTTTTCTTGGAGAGCCGCATGCCTCCCATACCGTTGTCTTCTGGATGCTTGGGGGGTTGGGGCTGGCGCAGTGGAACCACCTCATTTACCCGCTGATTGTACTCATTCTATGCGGGCTTTGGCTGTTGAGCCGGTCGCGGCAGCTCAACGCGATGACTGTTGGGGACGAGACCGCCGCAACACTCGGCATACCCGTGGCGCGGTTCCGCTTGACGGTTTTTGTTGTTGGCGCGCTCATCACGGGGGTCATGGTCGCCTTTTCCGGCATCATTGGATTTGTCGGGCTGATGGTGCCCCATGTCGTACGGATGCTGGTGGGCGGTGATTATCTGCGCGTACTGCCCGGATCCGCGCTTGTGGGAGCGATCTTCCTGCTTTGGGCCGACATCGCCGCGCGCACCGTCATGCGGCCAGAGGACATGCCGATTGGCATCGTCACTGGCCTGGTGGGTGGGGTGTTCTTTGTCTGGCTCTTGGGGCGGCGAAAGGCCTGACGTGACCTATCTCGCCATGTTCTCCCAGAGCACGTTACAAACTGGTGGAAGTTTGGCCTCGATCGCCTGCATTGCGTCCACGATCATATCTTCGCGCCATCTTCTGCCCGCAATCTGCACGCCAATTGGCTGTGGCCCGCTTGGCAGGTCGGCGATGTGGGTTGGGACATTGCCCGCAGGCAGCCCGGTGAAATTCATGATGAAGGACCAATGCGCGCCGCCAAGCGCATCGCGCACGCCCTCAGGTCCCTCCGCGTCGCGTCCTGCGGTGAAAAACGGCTTCATCATGAACGGGCTCAAGACCAGCGGGTAGTCTTCCAAAAACAGCGACCATTCCCGCGCGTAGTAAGAGCGTTTGGCCAGCATGGCGAGCAGCTCCGCCCCCTCGAAGGGAGGGTATTCCTTATAATACTCATCAAAAATCGCAGTCAGCGTTTCTGATCCATAGGCCCGGATATCTTTGTCCAAAAGCGCATACACTTCCCCCATAAGGCATCGATAGCCAACCTCGCCGGTTTCAAAGGCCAATGGCGGTTCAACCTCTTCAACCGCATAGCCCGCATCGGAGAGCGCAGAGGCGGCTTTGTCCAAAGCAGTTGCCACGTCGGGGTGCAGTCCAAAGCCAAGATCGTCGCGCGTGTAGGCTACTTTGATTGGCCTTTCCAATGGCTGCCCAAGCCAGGGCAGCGGGGCGTGGAACGGATCGCAGGCGTCTGGCGCAACCATTGTGGGCATTGCCAGATGCAGATCAGCGGCTTCTCGCACGATCAGCCCTTGCACGGACATCGACTGAGCCAAAAGCCCGCGCTCCGCTGTTTGGCTTGGGTTATAGGCCGGCACCCGTCCCAATCCCGGCTTCACCGTCACCGCACCGTTGGCCGCAGCCGGGAAGCGCAGTGATCCGCCGATGTCATTGCCATGCGCCAGCGCGCCCATCCCGGCCATGACAGCAGACCCCGCCCCGCCAGAGGACCCACCTGCGGAAATATGTTTCCCCCAAGGATTGTAGGTGCGCCCATGGAGCGGGTTGTCGGTGTCAGCGCGGAAAGAGAATTCAGGCGTGTTGGTGCGCCCGATGATCACAGCCCCGGCTTGTTTCAAGGAGCGCACGATTGGCGCGTCATCCGGGGCGAAATTGTTCTTGAATGCGACGACGCCGTTGCTGGTGGCGCATCCCTTTTGATCCACGTTGATCTTGATCGTGACCGGCACGCCGTGCAGCGGGCCTCTGGGGGCGCTGCTCTTGTCTAGCGCCTCAGCTTGCATCAAGGCCTCATCCGCGAGTGTTTCGACCACCGCGTTCAGCCCCGGGTTGATCTCTTCCGTACGTGCTAAGGCCGCCTCAGCGATTTCGAACGCAGACAGCGCGCCGGTTTGAGTGGCGTCTACCAGCTCGGAAGCGCTCCACTGCCAAAGTGGTTTGCTATCGGTCATTTTCTGCTCCCTCTACGGCGCTAAAGGGCCACTATGGCGCAAGCCGATGCCGCTTGCGATTGCGTTTTCGCGCCAGTTCGCAATAAGTTCGCCCTCGAAAACCGAAACGGGGAGACGGCACCATGTCCGAACGCAACTATGAACCGATGACCAAGGCTGAGGTCGTCGCGGCGCAACGGGCTTGGGCAAAGCATGTCACAGAACAAAATGTCGAGGAGCTTTTGGCGCTCTACGATTTTGGCGATGCAGAAGCGCCGGTTTTGTTCAAACCGACGCTGGCGGATGTGATCCGGTTGGATCGAAAAGGTGCTAAATCCTACTTTATTGGCGGCGATCCGGACTTTCCCAATGATCATGGGTTCTTGAAGAACGGCTGGAAAACCGTCGAGTTTCAAAGCGCTGTGGGACCAATCCTGAAAGCTGGTGGCCTGGGATATAAGGATATGGGGCATTACACCTTTGTGAATGGCGAAGGGAGCGCAACGCGGGCCGATTATACCTTCGCTTATCACAAGCTTAACGGTGATGTGCTTATCTCACTGCATCATTCCTCCCTGACTTGGCTGCCACCTGTTGATGGCTAAGCAAAGGTAAAGAGCCGCGCCATATGTCTGAGACCCGCACCCCGATAACCTTGCTGACCGGATTTCTCGGGGCGGGTAAATCAAGCTTGCTGAACGTGATACTTGCCAATCCGGGCAAGGAAAAAATTGCGGTGATCATCAATGAATATGGGGAGGTGGGCCTCGATCAGGACCTCGTCGATGCGCCGGACGATGAGGTGATGATGCTGGAATCGGGCTGCATTTGCTGTACCATCCGCGACGACCTAGAGCATACGATCTATGACCTGATCGCCCGGCGCGATGCGGGGGAGCTCACCTTTTCGCGCATTGTGATTGAAACGACCGGACTCGCAGATCCGGCACCTATTCAGCAGATCTTGGTGACAAACAAGGGCCTACGCAAGATAGCTTTTCTTGATGGAATCGTCACGTTGGTCGACTGCATGAACGGGGCGCGTACTCTGGACCGGCAGTTCGAAGCCGTGTCGCAGGTTGTGATGGCCGATCTGGTGCTGTTGACGAAGGCCGACATCGCACAAGTGGCGCAGGTGCAGGCCTTAAGGGCGCGTTTGGAAACGCTGAACGCCAAAGCCAAGATCCGCGACGTGAAGCGCGCGCGAGAGAACCCGGCGCTGCTCTGGGGGTGTGCGGGCTTTCGTCCAGACATCACGGCGGCACAGGCGGTCAACTGGCTCGCCATGCCTGGGGAGGCCGCAACGGTTGATCCATTGGCCAATCTCTCCGGCCTCGCGCCAGCGCAGAGCGTGGACCGGCCCGTCATCTCAGCGCATGATGGCCAGATCAAAACCGCCTCCATCGTGATTGAGCATCCCCTTGACCGAACTAAGCTGGAGACTTGGCTTAAAGAGCTGTTGGCGATGCGCGGGGAAGATATTTTAAGGGTGAAGGGGCTGGTCTTTTTGAAAGAAAAAGAAGAGCCCATGGTGTTTCATGCCGTCCAGAATGTCTTCGAAGGGCCGTTGCGTATGGAGAATTGGAGCGGCGGCATTCGCCATTCCAAAGTAGTGATCATCGCGCGCAATCTGTCTGAGACACGGCTCAAGCGGACGCTGGGAAAGCTCGCAAGCTAACAGTCATCCATCGTCTCGACCGGGTCAAGCACGAGGACAAGCCGCGTCTCGCCCGTCCCTTCAATCGGTGGGGAGCGGTGCAGCAGCGCGGCTGACGGATGCTCCGGCCAGCGGGTCCCGCGCATCACCATCGGCGAGCCCGTTTCGAGCGTGAAAATCTCCGACGGCCCGATCTCACGGCTGCCATTGCCATATTGCGTTGCGGTGCCGCGATAGGTGCAGATGAGCCGGGCCTTGATCGCGTCGATATGGAATTTGCGACATGCATTGGTCTCGATCACATCGAGGCGCAGGCGCAGATAGGGCGCGTCCATGATTGCGGCAAAACTGGCGCTCATCTGGGCGACATCCTCTTCGAACCAACGCCGTTCCATGCGATCGGGCATACCGGCTTTTGTGCAGAGATCGCTCAGGGTTTGAGCAACATCATGGGGCCGCAGAACGACGCGGGCGCGGGGCAGCTGGTCAACCGGGAGCGCGTTGATCCAAGTCGAGAAAGCTTGCGGCATCTGACGGTGCCAGATCGCGGCCGCGCAATCAGGCTCCTGCAAAGCGGAAAGCTCTGGCAGATCGTCCACAAGCCGAACGCCAGCGGCACCCGCTTTGGGCGCCGCCTGCATCATATTCATGCCGCTTCCTCGGCGCGCCGCCAGCCGGGGAATGGATCAGGCATGTCGAGGGGCAAGGCATCCGGGCCCGAGGCCACGGATTCAGGCACGAGGCACGCATCGAGGCTCGCTTTCAAAGCTGGCCAGTCAATTCCGGAGCCGATGAAGACGATTTCCTGACGGCGGTCGCCCCAAGGCTCTGACCAATGCGCTTTCATATATTCGCGCGCGCTTTCGTGGTCGGGCCAGCGGTCCTGCGGGACCGAGGCCCACCAAGTTCCGAGCGGCTTGACGGAAGAGAGCGCGCCGGCGAGCGAGAATTCTGCCACCCAATTAGGCCGCGTAGCCAACCAGAAATGCCCTTTGGCGCGGATGACACCGGGCATGTCGCCGTTCAGCGTCTTCATGATCTTTTCAGGGTCAAAAGGCTGACGCGCGCGATAGACGAAGCTCGCCACGCCGTATTCTTCGGTCTCCGGCACATGGTCCGCGAAGCCGTAAAGCTCCTTCGCCCACATCGGGTGCTCATGCGCTTTCTCGAAGTCAAACATGCCGGTATCGAGGATTTTCTCGGCGGCCACGTCGGAATGGTTCGTCTCGATAATCGTTGCGTCGGCGTTAAGGCTGCGGATGATCTTGCGGGCGGCGTCTGTACGCTCCGGCCCGGCATCTGCGACTTTGTTCAAGATCACCACATCGGCAAATTCGATTTGCTCGACCAGTAAGTTGACCAGGGTGCGATCGTCCTCTTCGCCCAAAGTCTCGCCACGGTCGGACAGGAAGTCATGGCTGGAATAGTCATTGAGCAGGTTCACTGCGTCGACCACCGTCACCATCGTATCAAGGCGGGAGACATCGGCGAGGCTTTCGCCATATTCATCGCGGAAGTCAAAAGTCGCGGCGACGGGCAGCGGCTCGGAGATGCCGGTGGCTTCGATCAGCAGGTAGTCGAAGCGACCGTCCTCTGCCAATCGGCGCACCTCTTGCAGCAGGTCGTCACGCAGGGTGCAGCAGATGCAGCCGTTTGACATCTCCACGAGCGTCTCGTCGGTGCGCGACAGCTCGGTATCGGCGCGCACGAGATCGGCGTCGATATTCACCTCGGACATGTCATTGACGATCACTGCAACCCGACGGCCTTCACGATTGTTGAGCACGCGGTTCAGGAGCGTGGTTTTGCCCGCGCCGAGAAAGCCGGACAGGACGGTGACGGGAAGGCGGGTATCAGACATGTTGGGCTCCAATTTTTGTAAGACTTCATGAGAAGCCGAGGGCGTCGGACATTAAGGTAATAATATAACGATTACTTTCCAGAGGCACTATACAAGATCGCCACTGTTTTGTGAAAGTCGGGCCGACACGGTGAGGGCCCGACCATGAGCTCACATCAAAGGCAATCGGCCAACGTCTTGGCCATGTTGCGGATGAGCTGCGGGTAGAGGTTGGCGCCGGGTTCAAGATCGGTCCCAAGCGGGTCGATTACACCTGTCGAAGCCTCGGTACCATTAAGCACGGTGGCGACCAGTCCGGGGTTGAATTGCGGCTCTGACAGGACGCAATCGACGCCCTCGTTTTGAACCCTCCCTTGGATTTCCGCGATCCGTGCGGGGCTTGGGTCAGTCGCATCACCGAGCGAGATCGCACCGGAGGCGGGGAAGTCAAAGTCGCTTTCGAAATACTGATAGGCGTCATGGAACACGATGAAGCTGCCGCCACGGACCGGATCGAGGGTCGCGCTGATTTCGGCGGACAGCGCTGCCATTTCTTCCCGCGCGGCGGCGGCGTTGGCGAAATAGGCGCCTGCATTGTCGGGATCAGAGGCAGACAGCTTGGCCGCGATTTCATTCAGCCAAATGCTCGCATTCTGAGGGGACAGCCAAGCATGGGGATCATGCTCGCCATGGGCGTGATCGTCATGTCCCGCATGGTCCTCATGCTCGTCATGCCCGTGATCGTCGTGCTCTTCTTTGTCGTGATCGTGGTCATCATGCCCGTGATCATCGTGCTCCGCATGCTCTTCTTTGTCATGGTCATGATCGTCATGCCCATGGTCATCATGCTCTGCATGTTCCTCTTTGTCATGATCGTGATCGTGATCGTGATCATGCTCGGCATGTTCTTCTTTATCGTGATCATGGCCTTCATGCCCGTGATCATCATGCTCCGCATGCTCTTCTTTGTCGTGGTCATGATCGTCATGATCCGCGTGTTTTTCCTCGCCATGGTCATGGTCGTCATGACCGTGCTCATCGTGATCGTCATGCCCATGATCGTCATGATCACTGTGGTCATGCGCCTCAAAGAGAGCGTTTTCGCGGAAGTCGAGCAGCTTGATGTCTTCGACTGCGAGCAGTTCGGTGACAGAGGCATTTGCGGCCAGTGTCTCAATCGCATCTTCGAGCTGCGGGGTCAGGTCCTCGCCGATCCAGAACACCACATCGGCCTCTTGCAGCGCGGCCGCGTCGGAGGGGCGCAGGTTGTAGCCATGAGGGGACGCACCGGGCTGCACGATCAGGTTCGGGGTGCCGACGCCGTCCATCACACGCGCGACCAGCGAATGCACCGGCGCGATATCAACCGCAACGCTCGGAACATCCGCCATGGCTGTGCTACCGAGCAACACGGTGGAAATTGAGACGGAGAGCAGCTTTCTAGACATCTTTCACCCTATGTGATTTTATAACACTTAACCGCCCTTACCCGAATAGCATTCCGATGACAACCAAGCCGCCCGCCGAACAGGCCAAAAAACGGTCCGATCTTGGGTTTCAGGACCATGACCATACCTATTGCGTTCAAACCGCGATTGCGACGGCTGAAGCTTATTGTGCTGAGCATGCGTTGCGCTTCACTCCTGTGCGTCGGAAGGTGTTGGAGTTCCTGTTGCGTGAGCACAAAGCACTTGGAGCTTACGCCATTCTCGACATGTTGCGAGAGGCAGGTTTCGGTTCGCAACCGCCGGTGGCCTACCGCGCTTTGGAGTTCCTCACAGCACATGGGTTTGCGCATAAGATCGAGCGGCTGAACGCTTTTGTCGCGTGCAACCACCCGGGCGAGAACCACTCCCCGGCCTTCATGATCTGCCGCTTGTGCGACGGGGTCTCGGAATCGCATGCGTTTCCAGCGAAGGGCGCCTTGGGGGAGGCTGCGCGCGCGGTTGGGTTTCAGATCGAAAAGACCGTTGTTGAAGCGGAAGGCATTTGCCCTGATTGCGCGGAACAGGCGACCCAGTGACATTGATATCGGTTGAGGGCGTGAGCGTCGCCTATGGTGCGAAGACCGCCCTGAGCAATGTGACGATGGCGCTCGAGCCGGGTGAGATCGTCACGATTGTCGGGCCCAACGGTTCTGGCAAAACCAGCCTGCTGCGCGTCATTTTGGGGGCGATTGATGCGCGCAAAGGCAAAGTACAGCTGAAACCGGGCCTCAAAATCGGCTATGTTCCGCAAAAGCTGCATATAGACCCGACCCTGCCAATGACCGTTGGCCGGTTTTTGCGTTTGACGGACAAGTTGACGAAACAGCAATGCGTCGAGGCCTTGAGCGCCGCTGGGGTGCCTGACCTGATGGAGCGGCAAATGTCGCAGCTCTCAGGCGGGCAATTTCAACGGGTCCTGCTGGCGCGCGCCATCACGGGCAAACCGGATGTGCTGCTGCTTGACGAGGCCACGCAAGGGCTCGATCAGCCGGGCTCTGCCGCATTCTACCGCCAGATTGAGGAGGTGAAGCAGCGGACCGGATGCGCCGTTCTGATGATCAGCCATGATTTGCATGTGGTGATGAGCGCCTCGGACCGGGTGATTTGTCTCAATGGCCATGTCTGTTGTCAGGGCACGCCTGCCGTCGTGGCGACCGCGCCGGAATACCGCGCTCTGTTTGGAACCGGCAGCGACGGCGCGCTGGCACTTTACCGGCATGAGCATGATCACGACCATGACCATAGCCACGAGGCCGCGGAGTAGTGCTTGATGATTTCATGACCCGCGCGACCCTTGCGGGCGTTGGCGTGGCCTGCGCTGCAGCGCCTTTGGGCTGTTTTGTCGTCTGGCGCCGGATGGCCTATTTCGGCGACGCCACCGCACATGCGGCGATCCTGGGTGTGGCTTTGTCGCTGATGTTCGAAATGTCGATATTTCCGGGCGTCTTGATGGTTGCGCTCTTGATGGCGTTGGTGGTGACGATTTTGTCGCAGCGCGGATATGCGATGGACACACTGTTGGGAGTGCTGTCCCATTCCGCCTTGGCTTTTGGACTGGTTGCGGTTTCTTTTCTGTCGGGCATTCGTATTGACCTCATGGCCTATCTCTTTGGCGATATACTTGCCGTGTCCCGCATCGACCTCGCCGTCATTTGGGGCGGCGCGGCCCTTGTGGTTGCCCTGATCGCGTGGCGCTGGTCGGCGCTGCTAGCCTCCACCTTGAACGAGGATCTGGCCTATGCCAGCGGGCTCGACCCGAAGCGGGAGCAGCTGGTTCTGACGCTCAGCCTGGCCATTACCGTGGCCGTGGCAATCAAGGTGGTGGGTGTGCTTTTGATCGCAGCCATGCTGATCATCCCGGCAGCCGCGGCTCGGGGATTGGCGCGCACGCCGGAGTCCATGGCTGTAACGGCTGCCCTAATCGGCGCGTTTTCCGCAGTTGCCGGATTGCAGGGGGCTTATGTGTTTGACACGCCCGCCGGTCCGTCCATCGTTTGTGTGGCAGCAATCTGCTTCGTTTTGTTTGACGTTTTAGGTCTGCGGAAACGCAGGCAGGGCTAAGCCGGCGTTGCGCGGTCTCGTCCGAACATCGCGAAATAGAACACGGGCACCGCGATCAGGGTCAGGATCGAGGCGAAGGCCAACCCGCCCATGATGGTCACGGCCATCGACTGGAAAAACGCGTCCCAGATCAGCGGCAGCATCCCAAGAATGGTCGTGGCGGCCGCCAGAATGACGGGGCGCAGACGGGAGGTGGAGGCCTCCACTATCGCGTCGCTCAACCGGCGGTTAGGGGTCTCCTCCCGAACGATGTCGATCTCCTCGACCAAGACGATCCCGTTCTTGATCAGCATGCCAGAGAGCGACAAGAGCCCCAAAAGCGCGGTGAAGGTGAAAGGCAGCCCGATGCCTAGCAGCGCGAGGCTGACCCCGTTCACCGACATTGGCACCATGAGCCAGATGATGAGCGGCTGACGCAACGCGTTGAACAGAAGGACCGAGATCAGCACCATGATGATGACGCTCAGCGGCAGCTGCGTGGCAAGGCTGGCCTGCGCATCGCCGGAACTTTCATATTCGCCGCCCCATTCCATCTTGTAGCCGCTTGGCAGTGGCATCTCTTCAATGGTGGATTGCACCTGCGCCTGCACTTGTGCGGCGGTCAGTCCTTTGGTGATATCGGCGCCTACGGTGATTGTGAAGACCCGGTCGCGGCGCTGTACCAAAGTGTTTTGGGACTCAAAGACAAGCCCGTCTGTGACTTGCTCGAAGGGAACAAAGGCATTGCCTGTATCCGAGTAGATGACGTGATCGGTTAACGCGAGATTGGCTGCCGGGTCGGCGCGCAAGACGATTGGGATTTGGCGCTCCCCCTCGCGGTAGACGCCAGCGGCTAGGCCTTCCGTTGCAAAACGCATGACTTCCGCGATGTTGTCGCGGGTGATGCCGGCCTCCTGCGCGCGCTCGGTGGCGTATACGGGGCGCAGCACCTGCTCCATCTCCCGCCAGTCGATGCGCGGGGCGACGATGTCGTCGGATGCCGTTTGGAACCGTGCCATCGCTTCTGTCGCAAGATCGCGCAGAACCGCCGGGTCAGGCCCAGAGAAGCGGGCTTGGATCGGATCGCCTCCGCCGGGACCAAAGGCGAGCCGCTTGGCCCGGAATTCGCCCTGTGGCAGGTTGGTCGCGACAAACTCTTCCATCTGGGCGATTAGCGGCGCGATTTCCTCGATCGTCTCGGTCCGGATGATGATGTGACCATAGCTGGGGTTCGGGTCCTCGGCCTGATAGGTCAGCATGAAGCGGGCGGCCCCTTGGCCCACGAAGCCGGTCGCGTCGACCACATCAGGTTGCTGGGCGAGCCAATCTTCGATCACGGCCAGATCGCGGGAGGTTTCATGGATCGACGCGCCTTGCGCCAGCTTGTAGTGAGCAAAGAAAAGCGGCGTGTTGCTGTCTGGGAAAAACTGCTGCTTGATTTGGCCAAACAGGGCGAAGCAGACAACAGTGATCGCAACAAGCCCAGGTATCACCAGCCACCATAGTTTTAGGCAGGCCTTAAGAAGCCCGCCATAGGCGCGGAACAAGAGACCGCCATAGGCGTCATCCTCTCCGCCGGTGCCTTGCTTGAAGAAATAGTGCCCAAGAAGCGGTGTCACGGTGAGCGCCAGCACCCATGAAAGCAGCAGCGATATGCCGATAACGGCGAAAAGCGAGAACAGGAATTCGCCTGTAGAATCCGGGCTGAGGCCGATACCCGCAAAGGCCATGATTCCGATGACCGTGGCGCCGAGAAGCGGGATTTGGGTTTTCTTGGCCGCCTCATCTGCCGCCTCGCGAGAGCTGCGGCCGCGTTGCATGCTGATCTGCATGCCTTCAGCCACCACAATTGCGTTATCGACGAGCATTCCCATAGCGATGATCAGCGCGCCGAGCGAAATTCGCTCCATCTCGATCTCAAACAGCGCCATGAAAAGAAGCGTCCCGACCACAGTGAGAAGCAGGGTTGTGCCGACGACGATTGCCGCGCGTGGCCCCATGAAGAGGGCAAGGACAATCACCACGATGCTGACCGACATGGCGAGATTGACGAGGAAGGCGTTCGACGCCTCCTCCACCACGACATGCTGCTGGTAGATCGGTTGTAGCTCGACCCCCAAGGGAATTTGTGGGGCAAGCTCGGCCAGTTTGGCGTCGGTTCGTTTGCCGACATCGACGATATTTTCGCTGCCAAGCCCGGCGACGCCGATGGTGAAGGCTTCGACCCCGTTATGCCGGATGATCAGATCGGGGTTTTGTTCGCGCCCGCGTGAAACGGTGGAGAAATCAAAGAGGTTCAGAACCTCCCCGCCGACGCCGACTGTCAGACCAGCGATCTCCTGCACCGTGTCATTGCCGTCTGGGCCTTGGATCAGGGTCCGCCCTTCGACCGATTGCAGGGAGCCCGCATCAACGACGGTATTGGCGTTTGAGATCGCATTGGCGACGGCTGCAGGCGGCACGTTCTGGTTGGTGCTGATAACGAGGTCGGGCTCGACATAGATCACCTCATTGGGGACGCCCATCAGGTTCACATCGGCCACGCCGTTGACGGTCAGCAGCTCCCGCCTGAGAAAGGTTGAGAGCTCGTAGATTTCTGCGTCGGAATATCCCGGAGCCGTCACAGCATAATAGATGCCAAACACGTCGCCAAAGCCATCATTTACGAAGGGCCGCTCGGCGCCGCTTGGCAGCCGAGCCGTGTTCACCCTGTTACGCAGCTTGGTCCAGATTTCTGGTAGTTCGGTTCCGTCATACTGGTCCTGCATATCCACGGTGATACGGCTTTCGCCGGGGCGGTTGAGGGAGCGCACCTCTTTCACCTCCGCCATTTTCTGGATCTCGGATTCAATCGGTTCGGAGACTTCCCGCGCCACCTGCATTGCGTCGGCGCCCGGGTAGTTCGTCACGACGACCGCGGTTTTGATGGTGAAGGCTGGGTCTTCCAGCCGCCCGAGCGAGAAGAACCCCCAGATGCCGCCCAACAGGCAGCCAAGGATCACCAGCCAAGTCAGGATCGGTTTGTCGATAGACGCGCGCGCGATTGTCATGATCCGCGCCTTAGTTTGAGAAGCCGGTGAAGCGGCGGACCGTCTCACCCTCTGCGAGCATATTTGCACCGCTCGCAATGATTTCCTGGCCTGCTTCTAACCCAGCCTCGACCAAAACCTCGCCACGTGGGCCCGGTTTGATTGTGACAGGTGTCAAAGAGACCGTGCCTTCCTCCGCGCCCGCGGGTGAGAAGATCATGACTTGCGTGCTGCCGTCATTGGCCGCGATTACGGCAGACCCAGGAATGCGCAGCGTGGAAGGCCCACCTTTCAGAGTCGCAAAAACCGTGACGGAAGAGCCAGGCAGGACCACAAGGCCCTCTGGCGGAGGCATACCGAGGGTGATTTGAAAGGTTTGGCCGACCTGGGAGGTTTCCGCGTTGAACTCCCGCGTCTCCAGAGGGAAGCGTTCTTCGCTAGAGGGGAACTTCGCGAAAAGCTCTACGTCCGGGTTCTCTCCCGCTTGCTGAAACAGGACCTCGGGCACGTCAATTTCGACGCGCAGCTCCGACAGGTCATGGAGCCGGGCGACGGGCGTGCCGGCCGCGATAGTGGTAAAATTGGCGACATTGCGGGACGCGACAAGAGCGTCAAAAGGCGACAAAAGCTGTGCGTCACGGAGCGAGCGTTCGGCGTTGCGCACCGCGATTTCCGCAAGTTTCTGTTGTGTCTCCGCGTCGTCCACAGTGACTTGGCTGACCGTGTTGCCTTCCAGCGCCTGCAGGCGCTTCAAAGTGCGTTCGGCCTGATCGCGCTGGACGCGGGCCTGATCCAAAGCCAGCTCGAACGGTTCCAAATCCAATGTGGCAATCACCGCGCCGCGCGCGACGGGCTCGCCCTCGACAATAGGGATTTCAACGATCTGGCCGCCCACCTGAAAGGCCAGATCTACCGTTTCCTTGGCGGCGACATGGCCGAAGAACTGGCGCGTCACCTCGGAGGTGTTTCCAACGACTTCGACAATCTTGGCAAGTTTGGGTGGGGCGTCCTGCGCATATGCTGCGTGTGAAACCAAAACCGCGAATGCAAAAAAGAAGCTGCGCAGCATAGGACCCTCCGGATTGTGCGACACTATATTGAGTCGCCTCCATGTTAAGGGGCGCAAAAGGACATGACGAGCGGTTGTTTAAAGGAAAGGAAGATTTGCGACGCGCGCCTCATAGGTTGCCCCATCGGTTTGCAACGTTAGCAGGGTGTCAGAGAGTGCAAGATCAATGCTTACCAGCCCAATGCCGATTGTGGAACCGACCCGTTTTGAGAAGACCATTTCACTGATGAAACCGACTTTTTCGCCATCCCTCAGCAGCGGGGCCGGATGGACCGGAAGTGCAGGGGCCTTGTCAATGATCAATCCGATGCGCTGTCGTGCGGGCGTTGTTTTGGACAGCGCTTCCAACGCGACACGACCGACAAACTCATGCCCTGCATCAAGATTGACCAACCCGCCGAGCCCCATTTCAAAGGGGGTCGCGCGGAAATCCTGCCAGCGCATATCGGCGCCATAGGAGATCAGCCCGCTTTCGATCCGTTCAATATCATTTGGCGCGCCCGGGCCGATGTCGAACGGTTGTCCCGCCTCTTTGACCATATCCCACAGCGCGGTGCCTTGGGTGCGGTCGCGCAGGTACAATTCAAACCCGCCCTGTTTGGACCAGCCGGAGCGTGCGAGAACCAATGGGATTCCGCTCAACTCGGTCTCGACAAAGCCGAAATATTTCATGTCGCGCACGCCGCTGCCAAAAAGCGCCTCGGCCACGTCAACTGCTTTTGGCCCTTGTATGGCCATAGGCGAGACATCCGGCTCAGTGACTGCCACGTCCCAGCCGCGTTCCCGGCCAATCGCTGAGGCCCAGAGATGGATGTCACTATCCGCAACCGAGAGCCAGAATTTCTCATCCGACAGCTTCAGCAACACGGGGTCATTTATGAGCCATCCGTCATAGTCGCATAGGGGCACATAGCGGCCTTGCCCGACCCGGGTTCCCGACAGATCGCGTGGTGTGAGATATTGCGCGAGTTTTGCGGCGTCTGGTCCCTCCAGTTGAACCTGGCGCTGCGCTGCCACATCCCACTGCGCCACACTGCTGATAAGCCGGTCATACTCCGCCTCCGGGTCGCCAAAATGGCCGGGGATATACATATGATTGTAGACAGAAAAGCTCTGGACACCGTCCCGGAGGGTTGCGTCGAAATATGCGGATTTGCGAATATTGGGGCCGATGCCGATCGAGAGTGGGGAGTGTGCCGACGCCATTTCCGTTTTCCGATGCTTGAAAAGAGAACCTTCCCTTAGCCTAATATTTGATTGGTCGGAAGAGTTTCGCTAGGGTGATACGTAGCCAACAGATTTATCGAAGAAAACCGCCATGACTTTCGTTTTCAACGAACGTGAAAGCTGCAGCAAATGCCCGATCCGGCACCGCGCTGTTTGCGCGCGCTGCGACACGGATGAGCTGGAATTGCTCGACGGGATGAAGTCCTACCAAACCATTGCGGCAGGCGAGCCTATCATCTGGCGTGGCGATGAACTGACGCATTTTTCTTCAGTTGTCGCAGGCATCGCGTCGCTCTCGCGTACGTTGGAAGATGGTCGCATCCAAATGGTGGGGCTGCTGCTACCGTCAGATTTTATCGGACGCCCCGGGCGCGAAACTGTGGAATTCGACGTAACGGCGGTTTCAGACGTGACGCTTTGCCGGTTCGAGCGGAAACCTTTTGAGAATTTGGTCGAGGACGTCCCCCACATTTCCCAGCGGGTGATGGAAATGGCGCTGGATGAGCTGAACGCGGCGCGCGAATGGATGGTGCTTTTAGGCCGCAAGACTGCGCGAGAGAAGATTGCGACCTTTCTCGATATGGTCATTCGGCGTGACACTACCCCACTTCATGGCGCCGGATCGCATAGTCTGCCACTCACGCGGGAAGAGATCGCGAATTTCCTTGGTCTGACGCTTGAAACCGTGAGCCGCCAGCTCTCGGCGATGAAGAAAGAAAAGATCCTGACCTTTTCCGACCGACGGAACTTTACGATCCTTGACCTTGATGCGTTGCAAGAGGCCACCGGCGACGACACCGATAATGCGCTGATCGCTTGACCCGTTTGACCTAGATCAAGGATCACCACCCTAAACATCCGTAATCCTACCCAAAATGCGGGGAGTCGGTTTGCCCGATCCGCGCGAGACGTCGAGACTTTGGGAAAGGGATTGGTAGATGCAAGCGTTTAAACTCTGCGCACTCGGGCTGGTTGCTTTGATTGCGGCTTATGCGGCTGATCAAGGCAATGACCTGGCATTTCGCATCCACGGACTGCTGATCATGCTGATCGCAGCGGGGCTGTTCATCTGGACTTTGCGGCAAACGGGCGAGCGCAAGCTCGTGACCGAGTTGCCTACGGAGTATAAGGACGATGTCGTCCGGGCGGGCGTCATTGCGACGGCTTTTTGGGGCATCGCAGGGCTGTTGGTGGGCGTCATCATTGCCTTCCAGCTGACCTTCCCCTCCCTCAACATTGACTGGGCGCAGCCTTTCGGCAATTTCGGCCGCTTGCGGCCGCTTCATACCTCGGCGGTGATTTTTGCCTTTGGTGGCAACGCCTTGATCGCGTCTTCCATCTACATTGTGCAACGCACCAGCCGGGCCCGGCTTTTCGGCGGCAACCTGGTCTGGTTCGTGTTCTGGGGCTACCAGCTCTTCATCGTGCTGGCGGCAACCGGCTACCTGCTCGGCGCAACCCAAGGCAAAGAATATGCTGAACCCGAATGGTATATCGACATCTGGCTGACCATTGTCTGGGTTTGCTACCTTGTCGTGTTCTTGGGCACCGTCATGAAGCGGCAGGAGCGGCATATCTACGTCGCCAACTGGTTCTTCCTGGCCTTCATCATCACCGTCGCCATGCTGCACGTGGTCAACAACCTGGCCGTCCCGGTCAGCATCTGGGGCTCCAAATCGGTGCAACTCTTTGGTGGGGTGCAGGATGCGATGACGCAGTGGTGGTACGGCCACAACGCCGTGGGCTTCTTCCTGACCGCGGGCTTTCTGGGCATGATGTACTACTACGTGCCAAAGCAGGCCAACCGGCCGGTCTATAGCTACAAGCTGTCGATCGTACACTTTTGGGCGCTGATCTTCCTTTATATCTGGGCAGGTCCGCACCACCTTCACTACACGGCTCTCCCTGACTGGGCGTCCACACTTGGCATGGTGTTCTCCGTCGTGCTGTGGATGCCCAGCTGGGCGGGGATGATGAACGGGCTGATGACGCTGAACGGCGCATGGGACAAGATCCGCACCGACCCGATCATCCGCTTCCTCGTGGCCTCGCTCGCCTTCTACGGCATGTCCACCTTCGAGGGGCCAATGATGTCGATCCGCGCGGTCAACTCGCTGTCGCACTATACCGACTGGACCGTTGGCCACGTGCATTCTGGCGCACTTGGTTGGAACGGGATGATCATTTTCGCGATGATCTACTTCCTGACGCCACGCCTGTGGAACCGCGGCGCGATGTACTCGACCGCCGCCATGAACTGGCACTTCTGGCTCGCCATGGTGGGGATCGTGCTCTACGCGGCGTCCATGTGGGTGTCGGGCATCATGGAAGGCCTGATGTGGCGCGAGGTCGATGACCAAGGCTTCCTGGTCAACAGCTTCGCCGACACGGTGAGCGCTAAGTTCCCAATGTATCTGGTGCGCGCGATTGGCGGGGTTCTGTACCTCGCAGGGGCCGGGATCATGGTCTGGAATATGTGGAAGACCATCCGTGGCTACGAGACCGTCACCCAACCTGTCGCACAAATGACCCCACCGGCTGGCGCCACCGCCGCCCCGGCTGAATAAGGAGGGGGTATGAATGATTTGTGATCGGCCAAACGCCCTGAATTTGTTAGTGG
>JAPORH010000227.1 GCA_026710325.1 Litoreibacter sp.
AAATCGACCAATCAAACCGCGAATGACAACCGGGAACCAAGCATTGCAGCGTGATTCGATTGCCAATCCGAAAAACGGCCAAATTTTTGCCATACGAGAACCACACCCCTTTAACCACTGAGCCCTTGCGCTCCTAAAGCGACTCCCCTATATCGCTTGCAACAGCGGCGCGCTGGTCTCCACCCCCAGCGCCCACCGGACACACCAACGGGCCGCGGGCCCGTTTTTTTGTTTTAGGAACCCATGTCGGATCTGATCGCCAAAGCTGCCATTGACCGCCGTCTGGCCGAAATCGCCAAACCCGTGATCGAGGGTATGGGGTTTGAGCTGGTGCGCCTGCGTCTGATGGGCGGCAAGACCGATATCCTGCAAGTTATGGCCGAGAAACCCGAAGGCGGGATCGAGGTAGAGGATCTTGCTAACATCTCCACTGCGCTGTCGGCTGTAATGGATGTCGAAGACCCTATTTCAGGCGAATATGACCTCGAAGTGTCCTCCCCCGGCATTGACCGGCCGCTCACCCGGCTGAAGGATTTCGACATGTGGGAAGGATATGAGGCGAAGATTGAAACCGAAGAGCTGATCGACGGCCGCCGCCGTTTCAAAGGCGAAATTGCCGGCACCGAGGGCGACGAGGTTCTGATCAATATTGAAGAAGGCACAGTCGGGCTGAAGTTTGATTGGCTGACCGATGCCAAGCTTGTCCTGACCGATGAGCTGATCCGCGACGTACTGCGCGCCCGTAAGGACGCAGGAGAAATAGACGAAACCCAATTCGACGAGGTCCAACAGATCGTCGATGGAGAAGGAGACGACTAATGGCAATTACCTCAGCCAACCAGCTTGAGCTTTTGCAAACGGCCGAGGCCGTGGCCCGCGAAAAGATGATCGACCCCGATCTGGTGGTCGAAGCAATGGAAGAATCTCTCGCCCGCGCCGCCAAGTCACGCTACGGCGCTGAGCTGGATATCCGCGTTTCCATCGACCGCAAAACCGGCAAGGCCACCTTCACTCGCGTTCGCACTGTTGTGGCTGATGATGAGATTGAAAACGACCGCGCCGAGATGAATGTCGAGGACGCGAAAGAATATCTCGACGATCCAAAAATCGGCGACACAATCGTAGACGAAGTGCCGCCCGTTGATATGGGCCGGATCGCCGCTCAATCCGCCAAGCAGGTTATCTTGCAAAAGGTCCGCGAAGCCGAGCGCGACCGCCAATACGAAGAATTCAAGGACAAGGCGGGCACCATCATCAACGGTCTCGTCAAGCGCGAGGAATACGGGAACGTCATCGTCGACATTGGCCGTGGCGAAGCCGTGCTGCGCCGGAACGAGAAGATCGGCCGCGAAGCCTACCGCCCCAACGACCGCATCCGCGTCTACATCAAAGATGTGCGCCGCGAACAGCGTGGCCCGCAAATCTTCCTGTCGCGCACTGACCCGATGTTCATGGCGGAGCTTTTCAAGATGGAAGTTCCGGAAATCTATGACGGCATCATCGACATCAAAGCTGTCGCCCGTGACCCTGGTTCGCGCGCGAAGATCGCCGTGATCAGCTACGACAACTCCATTGACCCGGTCGGTGCTTGTGTCGGTATGCGTGGCTCCCGCGTGCAGGCCGTTGTAAACGAGCTGCAGGGCGAGAAGATCGACATCATCCCTTGGAACGAAGATACGCCAACCTTCTTGGTCAACGCGCTTCAGCCGGCTGAGGTCTCCAAAGTTGTTTTGGATGAAGAAGCCGAACGTATCGAAGTTGTCGTTCCCGAAGAGCAGTTGTCGCTCGCCATCGGTCGTCGTGGTCAGAACGTGCGCCTAGCCTCACAGCTGACAGGCCTCGATATCGACATCATGACCGAAGAAGAAGAATCCGCGCGGCGTCAGGCAGAGTTCGAAGAGCGTACCAAGCTCTTTGTTGCAACGCTCGATCTGGACGAGTTCTTCGCGCAACTGCTTGTTGCAGAAGGATTTACCTCACTGGAAGAGGTTGCATATGTCGAGATCGACGAGCTTCTCGTTATTGACGGCGTCGATGAAGACACCGCAGGCGAGCTTCAAGCCCGTGCTCGCGATTACCTTGATGCACAAAACAAGAAGGCCATCGACCGCGCCCGTGAGCTTGGCGTTGAAGACAGCCTCCTTGCATTCGACGGGCTCACACCCCAGATGGTGGAAGCATTGGCTGAGGACGATGTCAAAACGCTCGAAGATTTCGCAACTTGCGCGGATTGGGAATTGGCCGGTGGCTGGACAACAGTCGGCGAGGAGCGTGTGAAAGATGATGGCGTGCTCGAAAAATTCGGCATGTCTTTGGAGGAAGCTCAAGACCTGATCATGACAGCGCGTATCCAACTCGGATGGGTCGACCCCGCCGATCTTGTCTCGGAAGAAGAGATCGAAGAAGGCGAAGCCGCAGAAGAAGGAGCTGAGGCCTGATCTCAGGCCTCGGAGGTTCCGGCTTTGAGCCGCGGCGGTCGAGATAAAACGCGTGACGGGCCGGAAAGGCGCTGTATCGCAACGGGCGAGATCGGAGATCCGGCGCGTTTGATCAGGTTCGTTGTTGGGCCTGACGGAGAAGCTGTACCAGATATAACCGGCAAGTTGCCAGGTCGCGGCATGTGGGTGAGCGCAGATAAGAAAGCGTTGGAGCTGGCGATCAAGAAGAACGCCTTCTCCCGCTCCGCCAAAACGCAGGTAAAGGTGCCCGAAGGGCTCTTCGCTCAAACGGAGGCGCTTCTGGCCAAGCGGCTCGTTGACCTGATCTCGCTGGCACGCAAGGCCGGGCAGGCCATCGCCGGGTACGAAAAAGTGAAAGGCTGGCTGGAAACGGATCGCGCCCGCCTTTTGATCCAAGCCAGCGATGGTTCGGAGCGTGGAAAATCGAAGCTTCATTCCCCACCGGGGAAGGACGTATTTGTCGGCAGTTTGACGGCTCAGGAATTGGGTTTGGCATTCGGCCGCGAAAGTGTGATACATGGCGCCGTAACGGCGGGGGGACTCGGCAAGCAGATTAAAGCCGAAGCCATCCGCCTGAAGGGCGTCCGCGGAATGACGAGCGGCAAAAAGCCCTCAAACAAGGAAAAGACGACGCATGAGCGATAGTGACGGCAAAAAACCTTTGGGCCTTAAAGGCGCGCGCCCCGGCAATGTGAAGCAAAGCTTCAGCCATGGGCACACCAAAAATGTGGTGGTGGAAACCAAGCGCAAGCGCGTTGTGGTCCCGAAGCCCGGTGCCGCAAACGCCCCAGCCCCGAACGCAGCGCCCCGCGCTTCTGATCCGTCCAAACGCCCGGCGGGCATTTCGGATGCGGAAATGGAACGCCGCATGAAGGCGCTTCAGGCTGCCAAGGAACAAGAAGTCGCTGACGCAAAGCACCGAGCTGAAGAAGAGAAAAAGCGCGAAGCTGAACGCGAACGTCGTCGCGCCGAAGCCGAGGCCAAAGAACGCGAAGACCGCGAGCGCGAAGAAGCGTTGAAAGCCAAGGCCGAAGAGGAAGCCGCCAAAAAGCGTGCTGCCGAAGAAGCCAAGAACAAACCCGCACCGCAACCCGCTGCCGATCCAGCAGCGGCAGCACCTGCGCCATCCGGCCCACGCGGAGGTGGACGCGCCGCGCCAACACCTGTGCGCCGCGACCGCGACGAAGATCGCAACAAAGGCAAAGGCCGCCAGGATGATGGCCGCCGCTCCGGCAAACTGACTGTTAACCAGGCGCTGCGCGGCGGCGAAGGTGGGCGTCAGAAATCCATGGCCGCGATGAAGCGCAAGCAAGAGCGTGCGCGTCAAAAAGCCATGGGCGGCAGTGTCGAGCGCGAAAAGGTTATTCGCGACGTGCAACTGCCCGAGGCCATCATGGTCTCCGAGCTGGCAAACCGCATGTCCGAACGTGTCGCTGACGTCGTGAAATCCCTGATGACCAACGGTATCATGGCAACGCAAACGCAGACCATCGACGCCGATACAGCTGAACTGATCATCGAAGAATTCGGCCATAACGTCGTCCGCGTCTCCGATTCAGACGTTGAGGATGTAATCGAGACGACCGAAGACAAGGCCGAGGACCTCGAGCCACGTCCACCGGTCATCACCGTTATGGGCCATGTCGACCACGGTAAAACCTCTGTCCTCGACGCCATCCGCAACGCGCGCGTCGTAGCGGGCGAGGCTGGCGGCATCACGCAGCATATCGGCGCCTATCAGGTCGAGCAGAGCGGTCAAAAACTGACCTTCCTCGACACCCCGGGCCACGCCGCATTCACATCGATGCGCGCACGCGGGGCTCAGGTCACCGATATCGTCGTGCTGGTTGTAGCTGCCGATGACGCAGTCCTGCCGCAAACGATCGAAGCAATTGCGCATGCGAAAGCGGCCGAGGTTCCAATGATTGTGGCGATCAACAAGATCGACCTGCCTGCCGCCAACCCCGACAAAGTGCGCACCGACCTTCTGCAGCATGAAGTCATCGTTGAGAAAATGTCTGGCGAAGTGCAGGACGTCGAAGTCTCCGCGATCTCCGGCCAGGGCCTGGACGAGCTGCTCGAAGCCATCGCGCTTCAGGCTGAAATTCTGGAACTCAAAGCCAACCCGAACCGCTCCGCCACTGGCGCTGTGATTGAGGCGCAGCTCGACGTGGGCCGCGGCCCGGTCGCGACCGTTTTGGTGCAAACCGGCACGCTCAAGCAAGGCGATATCTTCGTCGTGGGCGAACAATGGGGCCGTGTCCGCGCCATGGAAAATGACCAGGGCAAGCGCGTCAAAGAAGCTGGGCCTTCCGTGCCGGTGGAAGTTCTGGGTCTGAACGGCACACCAGAGGCTGGCGACGTCTTGAACGTGGTTGAGACAGAGGCGCAAGCCCGCGAAATCGCCGAATATCGCGAAAAAGCCGCCAAGGACAAACGCGCCGCTGCCGGTGCAGCGACAACGCTCGAACAGCTTATGGCCAATGCCAAGGCGGACGAAAACGTCTCCGAAATGCCAATCGTGGTCAAAGCAGACGTGCAAGGCTCCGCCGAGGCCATCGTGCAAGCGATGGAGAAGATCGGCAACGAGGAAGTCCGTGTTCGCGTGCTGCATTCCGGCGTGGGTGCCATCACCGAATCCGATATCGGTCTCGCAGAAGCCTCAGGCGCACCGGTCTTTGGCTTCAACGTTCGTGCCAATGCGCCTGCGCGCAACAGCGCGAACCAGAAGGGCGTGGAAATTCGCTACTATTCGGTCATCTACGACTTGGTGGATGACGTGAAACAAGCAGCCTCCGGCCTGCTTTCCGCGGAAATCAAGGAAACCTTCATCGGCTACGCGTCGATCAAAGAGGTCTTCAAGGTCACAGGTGTTGGCCGCGTGGCGGGCTGTCTTGTCACCGAGGGCGTCGCCCGCCGTTCCGCCGGCGTGCGCTTGCTGCGTGACAACGTCGTGATCCACGAAGGCACGCTGAAAACGCTGAAACGCTTCAAGGATGAGGTGCCCGAAGTCATCTCAGGTCAGGAATGCGGCATGGCGTTTGAGAATTACGAAGACATCCGGCCTGATGATGTGATCGAAATCTTCACACGCGAAGAAGTCGAACGCACACTCGCCTAAGTCAACAAAGCCCCGCCCCTCAACAAGGCGGGGTTTTCTTCATCTCCATTTGATTTTCAAATACTCAAACAAAAAAATAGTGTGCGCCAAAGGCGCGCATCTGGATCACTTTGCGCTCGCGCTCACGCACCCCTATATGGGAACAACAGGCAAAGGAGAGCACCCATGTCCAACGAAGACTTCCCCGGATGGCACGGCACCACCATCATCGGCGTCCGTAAAGGCGGCAAGGTCGTGGTCGCAGGGGACGGGCAGGTGAGCCTTGGCCAAACGGTCATCAAAGGCACTGCGCGCAAGGTGCGCAGGTTGTCTCCTGGCGGGAATGACGTTGTGGCCGGATTCGCAGGATCAACCGCCGATGCATTTACATTGCTCGAGCGACTAGAAGCCAAGTTAGAAGCGACGCCGGGCCAACTCGCCCGCGCCGCGGTTGAGCTCGCCAAGGACTGGCGCACCGATAAATACCTGAAAAACCTCGAAGCGATGCTCATCGTCACCGATGGCAAGGACCTCTTTGTGATCACCGGGGCAGGTGATGTGTTGGAGCCTGAGCATGATGTGGCCGCCATCGGCTCCGGCGGTAACTATGCTTTGGCAGCCGCCCGCGCCCTCATGGGCACGGACAAGGATGCAGAAACCGTCGCGCGAGAGGCCATGGCCATCGCTGCAGACATTTGCGTCTATACCAATGGCAATCTGACAGTCGAAGCGCTCGGTGGTTAACCCAGTTTTGCGACGCCCAGAGGCACGTTGAACCGCTCGCACCAGATCCAGACCTCGTTATAGTCGTCCGGGTTGATACCCGATGGGATCGCATAGCTGGATTTGCCGGAATTCGATGTCAAAGGCCCCATTAGGGTCGAGGCGTCATATCCATCCTTGCCGAAGGCCACTTTCGGATCAGGCGCGCCGTCGAAGAAGAAATCGTCCAGTAGAACAACTTCGTCTTTCAGAACCTCAACCGTGCCGCTGGTGACGTGGTTGCTTTCACCCGTAAATGTGCCCAGACGGCCATGACCGCCGGCAAATGCGTGGCCTGTGCTCAAAGCGCCAAGCGCCACCATACCTTGCAAAACTGTGCGACGTGTCGTCATAGGGGGTCTCCTTTATCTCGTCTGACGTTGGCGCGGATACTGCGTCATTCTGTCCAACCCGCCTAGCCCACCACACGCAATCGTCATCTTCCGTGCGCAATCCCGCCGCTTGGGGTTGAGTTTCCCAAACCATCGCATAAGTCTGGCCCACCAGCGAAAAACCCAAAGGCAGACCCAAGTGACCGACCTGACCCCCCGCGAAATAGTCTCCGAGCTTGACCGATTCATCATCGGCCAAAAGGACGCCAAACGCGCGGTCGCCGTGGCTTTACGCAATCGCTGGCGACGCAAGCAGCTGGGCGACGATCTGCGCGATGAGGTTTACCCGAAGAATATCCTGATGATCGGGCCGACCGGTGTCGGCAAAACTGAGATTTCTCGCCGTCTAGCGAAACTCGCGCGTGCGCCGTTCCTCAAGGTCGAGGCCACGAAGTTCACCGAAGTCGGCTATGTCGGCCGCGATGTAGAGCAAATCATCCGCGATATGGTCGACGCGGCTATCGTCATGACCCGCGAACATATGCGCGAGGATGTCAAAGCCTCCGCCCATGAAGCCGCTGAAACCAGGGTGATCGAAGCCTTGGCGGGTGAAGGCGCCCGCGAACAAACGCGGGAAATGTTCCGCAAAAAGCTGCGCGACGGTCTATTAGACGACAAGGAGATCGAGTTGGAGATCGCCGACACCTCCAACCCGTTCGGCGCGATGGAGATCCCCGGCCAGCCCAATATGGGCGGCATGATGAATCTGGGTGAGCTGTTCGGAAAAATGGGCGGTCGCACCAAAAAGGTCAAAACCACCGTCAAAGCCAGCTACGATCTGCTTATCGCCGACGAAGCCGATAAGCTGCTCGATGACGAATCCATCAAGCTCGCTGCAATCGAGGCGGTGGAGCAAAACGGGATCGTCTTCCTCGATGAGATCGACAAGGTCTGTGCCCGGGCTGACGCACGCGGCGCTGATGTGTCCCGCGAAGGCGTTCAGCGCGATTTGTTGCCGCTAATCGAAGGCACGACCGTTTCAACGAAGCATGGCCCGGTCAAAACAGACCATGTCCTTTTCATTGCCTCTGGTGCCTTTCATGTCGCCAAACCCTCGGATCTGCTGCCCGAACTGCAAGGCCGTTTGCCGATCCGGGTGGAGCTGCGCGCACTTACAGAAGATGACTTCGTCCGCATTCTGACCGAGACGGATAACGCGCTCACCCTGCAATACACCGCGCTGATGAAGACCGAGGAGGTCACCGTCGCATTCGAGGACTCCGGCATCGCGGCCCTTGCGAAGATCGCGGCTGACGTGAACGAGGCGGTCGAGAATATCGGCGCGCGCAGGCTCTATACCGTGCTGGAACGTGTGTTCGAAGAACTCAGCTTCTCCGCCCCGGACCGCGCGGGTGATACGATCAAAGTCGATGCCGATTTCGTCGAGACTCATCTCGGCGAGCTTGCCCGCTCCACCGACGTAAGCCGCTACGTATTGTAGGGGGTCGCCCCCCGCGTTACAGCGGATCATGGGCACCCTCTCCTTCATCCGGGACAATCTGAAATTTCTGTCGGCAGGCTTTCTGCTGACCTTCGCCTCCTGCTTCGGCCAGACCTTTTTCATCTCGATCTTCGCGGGTGAGATCATGGAGGAATTTGGCCTCACCCACGGGCAATGGGGCGGCCTCTATATGATCGGGACGTTGGCTTCTGCCGGTTTGATGGTCTGGGCCGGTGTGCTGACAGACAGGTTTCGGGTCAGGCGGCTCGGGGCGTGTGTGTTGATCGGCCTTGTCGCCGCCTGCCTCTTTATAGCAACCAACACGACGCTGTGGCTTTTGCCGCTATCGATCTTCTTTCTCCGGTTTCTGGGACAGGGCATGGCGGGTCACATTGCGTCTGTCGCCATGGCGCGATGGTATGTTGCCGCGCGGGGACGCGCGCTGGCGTTGGCGTCTTTCGGATATCTGGTGGGGGAGGCGCTGCTGCCGCTTATCGTCGTCGGCGCCTTATCTTTCATAGGCTGGCGCAGTTCCTGGGTCGTTGCAGCCGGGATCGCGGCGCTGATCCTGCCGATCCTGCTTTACTTGCTCAGCGCCGAGCGGACCCCGCAAGCTGTCGCAGAAGAAAACCAGTCCACAGGGTTGGGCGACAAGCACTGGAGCCGCGCGGAGGTTCTACGTCACCCATTGTTCTGGATGCTGATCCCCGTTCTTATGGGGCCGGGCGCGTTTGGCACCGCGTTTTTCTTCCATCAGGTTCATATGGCTGAGGTCAAAGGCTGGACTCATTTGCAGATGGTGAGCCTGTTCCCGATCTACACCGTCACCGCGACTTTGATTTCCCTCGCCGCTGGCTTCGCGATTGACAGGTTCGGGGCCGCCCGGCTTCTGCCCGCAATACTTATTCCCTCGGCCATCGGGTTTTTCTGGTTTTCACTCAGCGGAAGCCTATTCGGGGCCGCTGCGGGGATCATCCTGTTTGGCATGACCAGCGGATTGAATAGCAACGTGCCTGCAGCGTTTTGGGCGGAGTATTTCGGGACTCGCCACCTTGGTGCAATCAAAGCAATGGCCACCGCGCTTATGGTTCTGGGTTCCGCGATCGGACCTGGCTTGACCGGATGGATTATTGATCTGGGCCTTGATTTTGCAGGGCAGTTGGCCTGGATCTCGCTCTTTTATGTGTTTGGCGCGGCGCTGGCTTTTATCGGTGTGCGGAACGCCCAGCGCAGTTTGGTTGGATAGCGTTTACCGCTGCCTGCGCAGATACACAAAAAGCGCGCCTGATCCGCCCATATTTTTACTTGCCTCGGTCACTTGCAACACAACCTGCGCCATCGGCGGTTGCCGCAGCCACTGCGGAACGGCGTGCTTCAAAATGCCGGTGCGCACAGGGATCGGGCCGCCGGTATCACGTTCTTTCCCCTTGCCAGTCACGACCAAAACAAGGCGCTTTCCAGAGGCATACGCGTTCATGATGGTCGAGACGAGCGCCGGGTGCGCTTGATCCTGCGTCATGCCATGCAGATCAATCTTGGCATCGGGCGTGATCTTGCCGCGCTTCATTTTCGTGTAAGTTTTGCGATCCATAGCCACCGGCGTTTGTGGTGCGGGCATCGCTGTCTGAGCTGGCTTAGCCTTTTCCCCAACCTTGAAAGGTTTCAAAGGCAGCGCCGGTTTGGCGGGCGGCACAGTAGCGGTTTTTGGGGTCTCCACAAACAAAGTTTGCGGCGCCTTGATCGGCTCCGCGGTCTCGGTCACACGCGACCAAAGGTCCTGCTCGTCAGGGCGCAGGCCACGGGGTTTGCGGCGCGACATAGGATCACCCTTCCGGCGCGAGCGCGTGCGCGATCTGGATCGGCATGAGCACGACGAGACGGCCCGGATCTTTGATACTGCCGGCGCGTCTGCCTGCCTGCGACCCGGTTCCGTAGTAAATATCTGCGCGTTGCGCGCCCTTGATTGCCGAGCCGGTGTCTTGCGCGATCATCAACCGATTCAGCGGCTCCCGCCCTTTTTTCTCAATCCAAACCGGAGCGCCAAGTTTGGTAAAAGCCGGATCAATTGCGATGGACCTCATTGGCGTGATCGAGCGGTTCATCGCCCCAAGTGGGCCCTTATGCGCGGGTACCTCGGAGACTTCGCGGAAGAACACAAAGGAATCGTTATGCTGCAAAAGCGCGCGCCCATGAACCGGGTTGTTGCGCACCCAGCGCTTGATAACCTGTGCTGAGACCTGGTGCGGCTGATAAATGCCCTGTCGCACCAACTCCTGCCCAATTGATTTGTACTCGCGCCCATTCTTGCCGGCGTAGCCGACGCGCAGCGCACCGCCTTCTTGCAAAGCCACACGGCCAGACCCTTGAACTTGCAAAAAGAAAACATCGACCGGATCGTTGATGTAAACGATCTCAAGGCCGCGGTTCCTCAGGAGGCCTTGGTTTTCAATCTCCTCCCGCGTGAACCAAGCTGTGCCGGGCTTGATTTCGGGCGGCAATTTATAAAGCGGGTACTGGTATTGGCCGCCGCGAAAACGCGAGCCCTGCAATTCCGGCTCGTAATATCCGGTAAAGAGTGCGGTCTCATTCGGGTTGATCACAACCGGACGAAAGAACAGCTCGAAATATGTCTTCGCATCAGGCTGGCTGGTTGCGAGGGCGCAGAGCGACTGCCATTCCGGGTCATCTATGTCGGTACAGGTATCAAGAAAGACAGACAAGGCGGCCTGATGGTCATCCTCCGCCCAGCCCTCAAGCTCGGCGAAGTCGATGATTTGATATTCTGGCTGCGCAAAACCCGGGTCAGCGGTCATAAACGCCCCCATCGCCAGAGCGGCAAGCCAGCGCATGCAAGTGCCCTATTCGCCGGTTGCGACGAGCTGCCAGTTTGGGTTGTCAGAGCCCATTTCACGCTCGAACGTCCAGATATCTTTCTGACGTTTCACCTCGTTCGGGTCGCCATCAACGACGTCACCGGCCTGGTCACGGACCACGGATGTTAGCTCGCCCACGAAACGAAGCTTCAACTCTGCGATGCGGGTCGTCTCGTCAAACTCGGCGTAAAGAAGCGTCGTCTCCCGCACACCAACGAAGTTGGCATCCACCGTCAGACCCTGATCGGCGCGCATATCAATAACCTCCTGAAAGGTCTCGAACACGTCTTTGGACAGGAACGGCGCCACATCATCGATGTCGCCGCTCTCAAACGCCATCAGGATCATCTCATAGGCCTGCTTGGCGCCGCCCAGAAAGTCGCTCACGCCAAAAGACGGCTCCGCCCCTTTCATCTTTGCCAAAGCCTCCGCTGCGGGGCTGTCTTCGGGCACATTATCGGTGATGTCGCGATCGGGGCCGCCCTCGATCACCTCGAACCCGCGGCGGGCTTCCGTCGCCGCATCCGCTTGGCCCGGCATGGGCAATGGTGGCTTCTCGAACCCCTCCCGCGAGCCAAGAACGTTCTTCAGGCGCAGGATAAGAAAGACCGCGATGCCGGCCAGCACTAAAAGTTGGATCATTTCGCTGCTCATTAGGGTCCTCTGTGGGGGCGCGGAATGGAAAATTCTCTGTTCCATCCTTATGTAGGTGCAAGGTGGCTCTGAGTCCACCTAAGCAGAACAAAACATGAGGTCCGCTTTATGTGGCTTTTTTTGCTCTTTGTGACGATCCCGATCATCGAGATCGCACTATTTATCCAAGTTGGCGGGTGGCTCGGCCTTTGGCCGACCTTGGGCATCGTCATTTTGACAGCAATGCTTGGGACGTTTTTGGTTCGGGCGCAGGGTTTGCAGGCCATGGGGCAGATCAAGTCGAACCTCAACCAAATGCAGGACCCGACCGAGGCGTTGGCGCATGGGGCGATGATCTTGGCATCCGGGCTTTTGCTGCTGACCCCTGGATTTTTCACGGATGCGGTTGGCTTTTCTTTGCTGATCCCGCCGGTGCGTTTGGCGATTTTTCACTATGTTCGGAAGCGCATCAAGGTGCAAAGCTTCGTTGACACCGGCCCTCAACCAAGGCCACGTCAACCGGCAAGCAGCGATGTCATAGATGGAGAATTCACCGAACTCGATGAGCCGGGGTCAAAACCGTCCGGCCCACCCTCGGGATGGACGCGGCACTAGTTGAGGCCGTGGCCCCTTCCTGCTAGAGGACGATCAACAAGAATTTCACGTTTCAGGAGAGGCCAAACATGGCAGAAGAAAACGGCGCCGCTGCGCAGCCAGTCCAACCAAAGATGCAGGTCATGGCGCAGTTTATTCGCGACATGAGTTTTGAAAATATCGCGGCTCAGAAAGGTCTTGGTGAAGGCGATCCGACCCCTGACATCCAGGTTCAGGTCAATCTGGATGCGAAGAAGCGCAGCCAGGACAACCAGTATGACGTTACGGTTAAGCTCGAAATCAACGCCAAGACAAAAGAAGCCCAGAAGCCCATTTTCTTGATGGAGATGGAGTATACTGGCGTCTTCGCGATCGAGAACGTACCTGAAGAGCAGCTGCACCCTTATCTTTTGATCGAGTGCCCACGCATGCTTTTCCCATTCATCCGCCGTATCGTCTCTGACGTAACGCGTGATGGTGGGTTCCCGCCCCTTAACCTTGAAAACATCGATTTCCTTGCGCTGTACCGCAACGAAATCGCGCGCCGTCAGGCCGCCGAAAATGGCGCCCCTGCTGGGACCGCTTAAGGAAGCTCAAACAAAACCCGCTCCGATACTGATCGGGGCGGGTTTTTATTTGAAAACCACTCAAAATGAACGCGCCATTCCAACCTACAGGAATCGACCACATCGTGATCTGGGTACGCGGGCTCGAGAAAGCGCGCGAATGGTACGCTCGCGTTTTAGGCTGCCGCGACGGGTTCGAATATCCCGAGATCGCCATGTCCCATATGTGGTATGGCCCGGTTCTGATCGGCCTTTGGGATGCAGATGATCCGAAGGCGCGTTACGCGCGCACCGAGCTCAGCGGTGTCGACCCGAACGTTCATCACATTGCTTTCGGCTATTCCGGCGCAACTGAGAATGAAATCCGGGCGCACCTTCAGAACTGCGGCGTCAAAATCGTGCGGGAGCTGCGTCAAACCGGTGCCCATGGCTTCGGGCTCGCATTGTATTTCAGAGACCCTTGGGACAACCTGATCGAGCTTAAAGGGCCGCCCGATTTCAAGGTGCCAGAAAAGCTTAACACGGTACGTTAAAGGTCAGCTGCGCACTGTGCTCAAGACGACGCGAGCTTTATCCAAAGCGCCTCGTCGCCGATCTTAGCCACGAAGGCGTCATGCGCCGCGGCCTCTTCTGCCGTAATCCGTCCGGGCAACGGGGTCGGACGGGCGGACGGGCGCCAATCATCCCCGGTTTCACTTTGTGTTTTTCCTGCGTTGGTAGACAGGGCGAAATCTGGTTGCCGTCCCCCAATGAGCTCTAGGTAAACCTCGGCCAGGATTTCACTGTCCAGAAGCGCACCATGTTTTTCGCGAGCACTGTTATCGATGTCAAAACGGCGACACAGCGCATCGAGCGAGGCAGGGGAGCCAGGGAATTTTTTGCGAGCGATAGCGAGGGTATCTAGCGCCTGGTCGTTTGGCAGCAACGGTTTGCCGCACCAACCGAGCTCCGCGTTTAAAAACTTCATGTCGAAGGCCGCGTTATGAATGACGAGTTTCGCGTCGCCGACAAAATCAATGAAGGCCTGTGCAATCTCGGCGAAAACAGGTTTGTCCTTAAGAATGACCTGCCCGGGTGCGGCGGGTTGGGGTGGCGTCAGAAGATCGGGGCCAATGCCGTGAACGCCAAAAGCTTCAGCGGGCATAGAGCGTTCGGGGTTGATATATTGGTGGTATGTTCGGCCTGTCGGCATATGGCCTACAAGTTCCACCGCCCCGATTTCGACAATGCGGTCCCCTTCGCCGGGTTCAAACCCGGTGGTTTCGGTATCAAGAACGATTTCACGCATATTCTGCTCGCAGCTTTTCGACCAGAGCATGCACCTGCGCGCGCGCGCCGTCCAGCGTCGCGGTGTCGATCACTGTATCTGCGCCCGCGCGTTTTTCGGCGTCCGGAGTTTGTTTGCGCACGATCATATTGAAAGTGGGCTCATCCATGGTGCCGCGCGCAAGAACCCGTTCTTTCTGGTTCTCTGACGTGGTGGAGACAACAACCACGTGATCGACCTTTTTGTGCGCGCCAGTTTCAAATAGCAAAGGCACGTCAAATACAATCATCTCTGCGTCTTCGTGGGCCGCAGCAAAATCTCGGCGGTCCTGTTTGACAAGCGGGTGCACCAGACTTTCGATCTTTAGAAGAAGATCAGGCGACTTCTTGATCTCAACTTTCAGCGCCTCTTTGCTGACCGCGCCATCTACAATTGCGCCTGGGACAAGCGCGCGAAGTGGCTCTACGGCGGCACCGCCCTCGCTATACAGCCTGAGAACGGCCGCATCCGCGTCCCAAATCGGAAAACCAAGCTCGGCAAACATTTTTGCTGTTGTCGATTTTCCCATTCCGATGGACCCGGTGAGCCCTATCAAAATTGGTCGCTTTATCACCGCAACATATCCCTGCGTAGCTCCTCATCAATCTCGGGCCGCTGGCCAAACCAGCGTTCAAATCCCGGAGCAGCTTGGTGCAACAACATTCCCAAACCGTCAACCACGCGGCATCCTTTCTCATGCGCCTGCGCGAGAAGCGATGTCGTCAAAGGTGTGTAGACCAGATCTGTCACCAGTGCGTCGGCTGGCAATGGATCGAGATTGATTTTCAAGTCTTCCTTTCCTGACATACCCAGCGAGGTCGTGTTGATAAGGGTATGCGCCTCCTCAAGGCGTGCAGAAATGCCGTTCCAGTCAACAACTTCTACTTTCGCGCCAAAATGCGCCTTCAGCGCATCTGCGCGTGCGCGCGTTCGGTTGGCCAAAAGGATTTGCGGCACGCGTTCATGCAAAAGTGCTGCGACAATGGCCCGTGCGGCCCCACCAGCGCCCAGAACGATTGCTGTTCCGTCGCTTGCCTTCCATTCAGGCGCGTTTTGCTTGAGGTTCGCGATAAAACCCACACCGTCTGTATTATCGGCATGCAGCTTGCCGTCGCTTTGAAAGGTTAGCGTATTCGCGGCCCCAATCAAAGCCGCCCTGTCGGAGATCACGTCTGCAATATCGAGCACGGGCTCCTTATGCGGAATCGTCACATTCACGCCAAGGAACCCGGCGCGAGGCAGCGTACCCAAGACATGGGCAAGGTCGCTGCTGGCAACATCCATCGGGACATAATGGCCGTTGATACCGTAGCGTTTCAGCCAATGGCCATACAAACGCGGTGACTTGGAATGTGCTATTGGGTGCCCGATGACACCTGCGAGTGGAATGGGCGGTAGGCTCATCCGTCAATCTCCCCTCTCAAACTGAGGTAGTTCAAAATCTCAAGCAGCGGCATACCCAAGACTGTAAAGTAATCCCCTGTGACTTGAGCGAACAGCCGGGCCCCTTCGGCTTCGAGCTGGTATCCACCCACGCAGTACTTAATCTCGTCCCAGTTGCGATCTACATAATCTTGCAGATAGCTGTCAGAAAAGCCCCGCATGGTAAGCTTGGCTTCTTTCACCGCGCGCCAAACGGGCTTTCCGTCTTCATAGAAAACGGCGGCGGAAAACAAACGGTGGGTGGAGCCACGCAACTGCGTCAGCTGCGCGATCAATTCGTTCCTTGAGCTGGCTTTGGAGAAAAGCACGCCATCGTGCTCCAACACCTGGTCGCATCCCAAAACAAAACGGTCGCCATGTTTAAATGCCAGCTTTTGTGCCTTATATTCAGCCAAGGCGTCCGCAATGTCGCGCGGCTTTGCGCCTTCAGAAATGAGGCTCGCTTTGATCGCTTCCTCATCGATCCGCGCAGGGGCGGCCTCAACCGCAACGCCCGCGTTTTCAAGCAGCCGACGGCGAATATCTGATTGGGAGGCGAGCAAGATCGGCACGGGCATGTGAATAAGTCTGAGGGAAAGCCTAGGGACAGGAGATGAATGGCTGCAAGGATATCCCCATGGTTGTGTCAGAAACCCGGTTTCACCCACAATGCTCTAAATCGCTCCTACTGATTATTCCTTGTGTGTTGTTGCAAAGGAACCCTGTGTAGGAATCGGTTCCGTAAAAGTTGCCCAACAGGATATTCACAGGTTTGTATTTACATAACACATTGAAATATATAAATTAAAATAAATCTAGTGATACTATTCACCTGATTTTTCAACACCGGTTCAAACTGTGTATGAGTATTTGATCCCCGCTATCCACAGCCCCTAAATACAACATCATCTTTTCTTTCTTCTTTATTTATTTAAGAGGGATAAAAGGAAACGAGGGGTTCCCGGTGACCGATCTACTCTACACGCTCTATCCATGGGTAAAGGCACTGCACATCATGGCGGTGATCTCATGGATGGCAGGGTTGTTCTACCTTCCTCGTTTGTTTGTCCATCATACCGAACAAGTCACTATTGGCAGTGAGACTGACACGCTGTTTCAGATGATGGAAATGAAATTGCTAAAAGTGATCATGAACCCTGCCATGATCGCGAGCTGGGCTGCGGGCCTCTACATGTTAGCGCTTGGGGCGTTTGACTGGTCACAAGCGTGGTCTTGGCTGAAACTGGCCTGCGTCATAGCGATGACCTGGTTTCACATGTGGCTTGCGAAAAGGCGTAAGAGCTTTGTTGCTGGGGAGAATAGTCTAACCGGCAAACAATACCGAATGATGAACGAGGTGCCGACGCTTTTGATGATCACCATTGTGCTCTCAGTGATCGTGCGCCCGTTTTGATTGACTCACTCGCTCAACACCCTTAACCCGAGAAAAAACAGCGGGCCGTCCGGCTGCAGCTGATTTCCGAATTTACATCGAAGAACAGCATGCATCCCTTTTGGGATGGCTCGTGCGTGTGACAGGACGAAAGATATGTCTGAAGAAGAAAAACTAAACCTCGCAGATCTCAAAAAGCAGAAGCCGGCCGATCTGGTAGATATGGCCGAAGAGTTGGAGATTGAAAACGCCTCGACCATGCGGAAGGGGGACATCATGTTCTCCATCCTCAAGGAGCGTGCGGATGATGGCTGGGAAATCTCTGGCGACGGTGTGCTCGAGGTGATGCAGGACGGCTTCGGCTTTCTGCGCTCGCCTGAGGCGAACTACCTGCCGGGTCCGGATGACATTTATGTGTCTCCCGACATGATCCGCCAGCACAGCTTGCGGACGGGCGATACAGTGGAAGGCGTGATGGACGCGCCGAAAGAGGGCCAGAATTACTTCGCCATCACCAAAGTCACCCAGATCAACTTTGAGGAGCCGGAGAAAGCCCGCCACAAGGTGAGCTTCGACAACCTAACGCCACTGTACCCAGATGAGCGGTTGAAGATGGAGATCGATGATCCGACCATCAAGGACCGTTCAGCGCGCATCATCGATTTGGTTGCCCCTATCGGGAAAGGTCAGCGCTCCTTGATCGTGGCACCACCGCGCACCGGTAAGACCGTGCTGCTGCAAAACATCGCCACCAGTATCGAGCGGAACCACCCGGAATGCTACTTGATCGTTTTGCTGATCGATGAACGCCCGGAGGAAGTGACTGACATGCAGCGTTCGGTGAAGGGGGAGGTTGTGTCCTCGACCTTCGACGAGCCTGCCACGCGTCACGTGGGTGTCTCCGAGATGGTGATCGAAAAAGCAAAACGCCTGGTCGAGCATAAGCGCGACGTGGTCATCCTGCTCGACTCGATCACGCGCTTGGGTCGGGCGTTTAACACCGTTGTACCATCCTCGGGTAAGGTTCTGACCGGTGGTGTGGATGCCAACGCGTTGCAACGTCCGAAGCGCTTCTTCGGTGCCGCACGGAATATCGAGGAAGGTGGCTCGCTGACGATTATCGCAACCGCGCTGATCGATACGGGTTCCCGTATGGATGAGGTCATCTTCGAAGAATTCAAAGGCACGGGTAACTCTGAGATCGTGCTGGACCGTAAGGTTGCTGACAAGCGCGTCTTCCCAGCCATGGACATCCTCAAATCCGGTACCCGGAAAGAAGACCTTCTAATTGATGCGAAAGACCTGCAGAAGACTTTCGTGCTGCGCCGTATCCTCAACCCAATGGGGACAACGGACGCGATCGAGTTCTTGCTTGGTAAGCTGAAACAGACGAAGACCAATGATGAGTTCTTCGACTCGATGAACGCCTAAATTCTGGCGCTCATCCCTGATTTTTTGTTTTAAAACAAAAGGTTAAAGGGGATGGATACGATTTACGCCCTTGCAAGCGCGCGCGGGAAGGCCGGTGTCGCGGTGATACGCGCCTCCGGGCCGCGTGCGCAGCATGTTTGTGTGCAATTAACTGGGAAAAGTCTGGACGGACCGAAACCGTCCTTACGGCGTTTGCGGGACAGCGATGGCGTATTGCTTGACGAGGCACTGGTCTTGTTTTTCGCGAAGGGCCATAGTTTCACCGGCGAAGACGTTATCGAGCTTCAGACGCATGGCAGTCCAGCAATTGTGAATTCTGTTCTGGCGGAGCTCGGACAGATTGACGGTGTGCGTCTGGCTGAACCGGGTGAGTTCACCCGACGTGCACTTGAAAACGGTCGTATGGATCTGGCGCAGGTCGAAGGGCTCGCTGATCTGATCGAAGCTGAGACGGAGGCACAGCGTCAGCAAGCCTTACGCGTATTTGATGGTGCCATTGGGATGCGCGTCGAGGCCTGGCGCACTGATCTGATACGAGCGGCAGCATTACTGGAAGCCACAATTGATTTCGCGGATGAGGACATTCCAGTAGATGTCACACCGGAAGTGAAAGAGCTGACGTGCGGAGTGTTGTCACAGGTGACGAAAGAGGTCACGGGCGCACATGCCGCTGAACGGGTGCGTGACGGGTTCGAAGTCGCCATCCTTGGGGAACCTAATGTTGGCAAGTCGACCCTGCTAAATGCGCTTGCGGGACGCGAAGCCGCGATCACCTCCTCGGTCGCGGGAACAACGCGAGACGTCATTGAAGTGCGGATGGACCTTTCTGGGTTGCCAGTGACCTTTCTTGACACGGCGGGGCTGCGCGAGACGCAGGACGAGGTTGAGGCGATTGGAATTGAACGCGCGTTGAAACGAGCAGGCCATGCTGATCTTAGGGTTGTTTTAACTGAGGGAGGCAAACTTCCCCCTGGCGTTGACCTCGGCCCTGACGTTCTGGTCGTCGCGGGTAAAGCTGATGTAGAAACGGGCGGGGAGGTTTCGGGTGCTACGGGGCAAGGCATCTCGGAGCTTGTGGAGGAGGTGACGTCTCGCCTCGAAAACAAGGCGAGTGGTGCATCCCTCGCCATTCGTGCGCGGCATGCCGAGGCTTTGAAAACAGGTGCAACCTCTTTGCAAAACGCACTAGATGAATTAGATCGCGGCATGGAAAGGTCAGAGCTTGCGGCCGAAGAATTGAGAATCGGTATCCGCGCTCTTGAATCCCTAGTTGGTCGTATCGACGTGGAGACCTTACTAGATGAGATTTTCGCGAGCTTTTGCCTCGGTAAGTAAAGGGACATGTTTCACGTGAAACATTCGGATTACGATGTGATAGTCATTGGCGGTGGCCATGCCGGGACCGAAGCTGCTGCTGCGTCGGCGCGCGCCGGTGCGCGCACCGCGTTGATCACACATAAGGCGAACACAATTGGCGTCATGTCCTGCAACCCCGCCATTGGTGGCTTGGGTAAAGGGCATCTCGTGCGCGAGATTGATGCGTTGGACGGGCTTATGGGCCGGGCCGCAGATGCTGCAGGTATCCAATTTCGTCTATTGAACCGGAGTAAAGGTGCTGCTGTCCAAGGTCCGCGCGCGCAAGCTGACAGATCGCTCTATCGTCAGGCGATCCAAAAGATGATTGGGGCGCAGGCAGGGCTCGACGTTATCGAGGCCGAGGTTGCTGATCTCAAGATTGCCGATGCTAAGATCGAAGGCGTAGTGTTGGGGGACGGCGCACAAGTACTGGCTCGGGCTGTTGTCCTGACGGCTGGGACCTTCTTGCGTGGCGTTATCCATGTCGGTGATGTGTCGAGGCCTGGCGGTCGGGTTGGCGATGATCCCTCCGTCACTCTGGCAGAGCGAATTGATAGTTTTGGGCTGCCTCTGGGCCGATTGAAAACAGGGACGCCGCCACGCTTGGACGGCCGAACGATCAACTGGGATGGCTTGGATATGCAGCCGGGGGACGAGGAACCGGTCTTGTTTTCCTTCTTGTCCGACACGGTTGCAGCACGCCAAGTTTCCTGCGGGATCACGCACACAAACGAAAAAACGCATGAGATCATTCGGGACAACCTCGAACGTTCAGCCATGTATGGCGGGCACATTGACGGGGTTGGTCCGCGCTATTGCCCGTCGATCGAGGATAAGGTTGTTCGGTTTGCCGATAAGCTGTCCCATCAGGTTTTTCTGGAACCCGAAGGTCTGGATGATCCAACGATCTATCCGAACGGGATTTCAACATCTTTGCCTTTGGAGGTTCAGGAACAATATGTGCGCTCCATCGCAGGTCTTGAGGCTGTCAAGATCATGCAGCCTGGCTATGCGATCGAATATGACTATGTTGACCCGCGCGCCCTCAAACATAGTCTTGAGCTGAAAGACGTAACTGGCTTGTATCTTGCCGGACAGATCAACGGTACGACAGGATATGAAGAGGCGGGCGCGCAGGGGCTGCTCGCTGGTTTGAATGCAGCGAGGGCGTCGCAGGGCGATGATCCGGTGAGCTTTAGCAGGTCTGAGGCCTATATCGGGGTGATGGTGGATGATTTGGTCACGCGGGGTGTCGCTGAACCCTATCGGATGTTCACCTCCCGCGCCGAGTTCCGTTTGACCTTGCGCGCGGACAATGCCGATCAGCGCCTGACGGGACGCGGGGCGAAGCTTGGTATTGTGGGTGATGATCGTTTGAATGCGTTTGAAGCAAAGATGGAACAGTTGGACGGACTTCGCGGTGTATTGCTGGCGAAATCGATCTCCCCGCAAGAGGTTGCTCCGTTCGGGATAAAGATCAAAGCGGATGGGAAACGCCGAAACGGGATGGAGCTGCTGTCTTTCCCGGATATTAACTTCGCCAAGCTCGCAGAGATGTGGGGTGAGCTTGAAGGAACGTCAGTCAGTATTGCGGAACAAATCGAACGGGACGCGCTCTATGCCAATTACATCGATCGTCAGAATCGCGATGCAGCGAGCTTGAAGAAGGATGAGACCGTCGCCATCCCGCTCGATTTTCCATTCGCGGAGATTGACGGTCTTTCAAATGAGATGAAGTCCAAGCTAATCGCACACCGCCCAGAAAACCTATCCCAAGCGAGCAAGATTGACGGTATCACGCCGGCGGCTCTGACCTTGATCCTCGCCAATCTGAAGAAGAAAGCCAAGAAAACCGCATGAAGCCGGACGACGCGGTCGCGCGCATCTCGCAGCAACAGCTCGATGTTTCACGTGAAACACTGGAGCGGCTGGAAGCCTATGCGGCTTTGCTGATGAAATGGAACCAGAAGATTAATCTCGTTTCGCCAGCGATTTTGCCAGAGCTCTGGACACGGCACATTTTGGATTCAGCGCAGGTTTTCAAATTTTTTCCAGAGAGCCCCAAATCGCTTTGCGACATCGGATCAGGAGGAGGGCTGCCAGGCATGATCCTCGCAATACTTGCTCAGGAAAAAGAACCGGAGTTGACAACAACCTTTTTGGAGTCCGACCGTCGCAAATGCGCGTTTCTTCAAACAGTGGCAGCGCAATTGGCTCTCAAGACGGAAATTCGGTCGGAAAGAATCGAAAGCGCTGAGCCAGTTGGCGCAGATGTGGTGAGCGCCCGTGCTCTTGCACCACTACCGAAGTATCCGTCTTGGTCAAGTTGGTTTTGGCGACCATTTTCGCTTCGCTTTGATAAGTGCGTTTGCAAGCTCGAGGAG
>JAPORH010000219.1 GCA_026710325.1 Litoreibacter sp.
CCACTAACAAATTCAGGGCGTTTGGCCGATCACAAATCATTCATACCCCCTCCTTGTGGCACCGACGATGCGGATTGTGATCGAAGATCGCACAGCCGGGCGCTTGTTTGGCCATTCTCAAGTCTCGGTTCGTGCTGAGACCTTGATTGGGTATCGCGGGATTGCCCGCGCGCAGGTCGCAAACAAACTGGCGCATGTGACGCTCAGTTTTGATGCCCCCCAGATCGTCACGGCGCAGGGCGGGCTGCAATTCGATATTGCAGATGGAGCGCAGGTGCATTCGGTTATGCCGCTGAGCGATCGTCAGGCACGCCAGCTGATCCGTGAGATGATGTCGGGCCGGCGCGTCAGACGCGCGACGGCGAGCCGGGGCCTAGCCTGGATTTAAATTAGAGTTTCCCCTCGAAGAACGTCGCGTCTGTGACATTCCTCCAAGAAGGCCCGGGTTCATCGCCGGGTCTTTTTTGTTGAGGTGGGTGAATTTTGCCTCGCAGCTCTTACCTAACAGGCGAGTTTTGAACCAATAAGGAGACCGACCCAATGCCTAACGTTGCTCTGATCACCGGCGCCTCTTCCGGCATTGGTGAGGAATTCGCCAGATATCACGCGCGCAAAGGCGGCGACGTGATCCTCACCGCGCGGCGGGAAGAGCAACTGAACATGCTTAAGGAAGAACTGGAGCGGGAGCATCAGATCACTGCGCATGTCTTCCCACTTGATCTGGGAGCTGAAGGCGGTGCGCAGTCACTGATCGCTAAAGTCGAAAGCGCGGGGCTGGAAGTCGACATATTGATCAACAATGCAGGTTTCGGCGGGCACGGCATTCATGTCGAGCGCGATATCGCGGCCGAGCAGGCGATGATCGATCTCAACATAAAGGCGCTTGTCGCGCTTACCCACCACTTCGGCGGCAAAATGGCCGAGCGCGGCAAGGGCCGAATCCTGCAAGTGGGCTCCACCGCAGGCTTTGCGCCCGGCCCGCTGCAAGCGGTTTACTTTGCGACCAAGGCTTTCGTGAACTCCTTCAGCCAGGCCATTGATGAGGAGCTGCGTCCCAAAGGTGTCACCTGCACCGTACTCGCCCCCGGCTATGTGAAAACCGAGTTTGCGGAGGCCGCCAATCTTGAAGGCACCAAGCTTGTCAGCTCCGGCGGTGCCACGGCGAAGTCAGTCGCCAAACACGGCTATGATGCAATGAAAATGGGCAAACTCGTCACAGTGAATGAGCCGCTTCTGAGCGTGCTGATGCAATGGATCATCCCGATGATGCCACGCCGCATGGTGTTGAAGCAGCTCCGATCCATGCAGCAGAAATAGGCTTTAGGCGTCCGGATACATCGCCTCGTAGATCGGTCCCAGCGTGTCTGTGTCAAACAGGCTCGAGACCGAGCTGCCGCCGGAGATATTCAGGATCGCCTGCGCAAACATCGGTGCCGTCGGCACGATGCGGATGTTCTTGCAGGCTTTCACAGCCTCCGTCGGCTCGATGCTGTCGGTGATCACGAGCTGTTTCATCACCGATTTGGTGATGCGCTCTACGGCCGGGCCGGACAGCACGCCATGGGTGATGTAGCTATGCACTTCGGTCGCGCCTTCGTTCATCAGGACTTCGGCGGCTTTGCACAAGGTGCCCGCCGTGTCGCAAATATCGTCGACGATGATGCATTTCTTGCCTTTGACATCGCCGATCACGGTCATCTCGGATACCTCGCCGGGCTTTTCGCGGCGTTTGTCGACAATAGACAGCGGTGCTTTGATCCGTTGTGCCAATTCCCGCGCGCGGGCCACGCCGCCCACATCTGGGGAGACGACCATGACGTCTTTCATGTTCTTGAAGTGGTGCAGGATATCGAGCGCGAAGACGGGGGAGGCGTAAAGGTTGTCCACCGGCAGGTCGAAAAAACCCTGAATTTGAGCTGCGTGCAGGTCCATCGTCAACACACGCTCGACGCCTGCTTTTTCGATCAGGTTTGCCACCAGCTTGGCAGAAATCGGTGTGCGCGCCTTGGTGCGGCGGTCTTGGCGGGCATATCCGAAATAAGGGATCACGGCGGTGATGCGGGCCGCCGAAGAGCGGCGCAGCGCGTCGGCCATGATCAACAACTCCATCAGGTTGTCATTGGCCGGGTTGGAGGTCGATTGGATGATGAACATGTCTTCGCCGCGGACATTCTCAAACACCTCAACGAAAATCTCGCCGTCGTTGAACCGCTCGACCCTTGCCTCAACGGGGGAGACCCGCTCACCGCGATGCATGGACATGCGCTTAGCGACGTTTTGGGCAAGCAATTTGTTCGCGTTGCCCGCGATGAGTTTTGGATCGGATTGATTTGGCATGAAAGGTCCCCGGTTAGCAGCCGCAACGCGCATGCCCCTATGCGGCCCCCGCCGCGCCCACGCGTCATTGCGCCCCGCTTAGCACCTCGCTACGGTCCTGCAAACCACTTATGCGCAAGGAGGGGGTATGAATGATTTGTGATCGGCCAAACGCCCTGAATTTGTTAG
>JAPORH010000116.1 GCA_026710325.1 Litoreibacter sp.
CGGGCGCTTTCAAGCCCAAAATCGAAGGCTATTTCGCCGTGAGTCGTGTACCGTGGGCTCTCGGGGAACAAAGCCCGAGTGCGAACGCCATATCAAACTTCGCGCACCATTCTGGAAGGTGCGCAGAATGCGTTGCTAACTAACCGGCTTTTTTGTTCTGGCGGAGGAGGTGGGATTCGAACCCACGGTAGACTTTCACCTACGTCGGTTTTCAAGACCGGTGCATTCAACCACTCTGCCACTCCTCCGACGCGACCCGCTTACTGCCTGGGCAACGATTCTGGAAGGTTAAAAAACCTTTATCTGATTTCGCGCGATGACAGCCAGATCTCGCCGAATAACGCGGGTTTGTCTTTGCAAACCAGCCGAAACGGAATAAACTTCGCCCGAAGAGGGTCGCAAAGGCCACAAAGTAACAGGCAATCCGCACCGATCGCGCCACAGGCACAACAACAAGCGACAGGCGGAAATGAGGGGCAAAAGCAATGAAAACCAACACCATCGCGCCGGTGAGCAATCAAAATTTCATGCGTGCAATACTGTTTTGCGGCTTAGCCCTTGCACTATCGGCATGTGAAGATGGTGAAGGTCTAAACCTCGACTTCCTTCAAACTGAGCCAAAGACCGAGACCGCAGCCGCAAGCACGACAGCGGCACCGGACGGGGTCATCGAGCAAGACGTCGAAGCGCCAGATATTTTCTCGGTCAACGAGAACGGACTTTGGGACGGTCGCCCTTCACTCGGCGGGACCTGGGTTGCACATCCAGACGTGAAAGACCCGCAGCGTGTGGTGATCAGAAACGCAGATAATGGCAAATCGGTCGTCGGTGCCCTCTTCCGGCGCGAGAGGCTGAATCCCGGGCCAAAACTGCAAGTCAGCTCCGATGCGGCAGAAGCACTCGGAATGCTGGCCGGGCAACCCGCGAAACTTTCGGTTGTCGCTCTGAAGAAAGAGAAAATTACACCGCCCCCTGTTGTGGCGCCAGTCGATGGCGTTGAGGACGCGGAAGTGGCCGCCGCAACAGCTGATATCGAAGCCAAGCCGCTCGATGCAGTCGATGTTGCAAGCTCTGCTATTGAGCGCGCAGCTCCTACGCCGCGTCCAAGCAGCGCAGCCGCGCCAGCCGTTGCGCCAGTTGCCGCAGCCCCAGCAGCAGCCGCCCCTGCTACTACGAACAGTTCGCTGCCCAACCCTTTCATTCAAGTTGGAACCTTTTCGGAAAAAGGAAATGCCGACGCGGCCTCAGACCAGCTGCGCAAGGCCGGTATTATTCCAACGGTTAAAAGCAGTTCGGGCGAGGCAGGCACGCTCTTCCGCGTGTTGGTTGGACCCGCATCGGATATAGACGAACGGAAGGCCCTGCTCACCAAGGTCCAGGGGCTCGGCTTCGAAGACGTATTTTTCGCGAACAACTTACCCGACATTAAAGGAGTTCAAGCTGTGATCCGCATTGCCTCCATCTTGCTATCCTTCGCGCTGACGGCTCTCCCAGCTGCGGCGTTCGAGACGATCGCAAAATCGGCCATCGTTCTCGATGTAAACACCAATCAGACCCTGATGGAAAAGAACGCGGATATGGCGCTTCCGCCCGCGTCCATGTCAAAGCTGATGACGCTTTACATGACGTTTGAAGCCTTAAGCGACGGGCGCTGGACGCTAGACAAACGCGTGCCTGTCTCGGAATTTGCAGCTTCTTTTGGCGGGTCAACCATGTTTCTCGAACCCGGCGATCGCCCGACAGTGGAAGAGCTCATTCGCGGTGTCATCGTCCTCTCGGGCAATGATTCAAGTGTGGCTTTGGGCGAGGCAATGGCCGGGACAGAGGCCGCATTCGCTCAGCAAATGACGCTGCGCGCCCAAGAGCTGGGCATGACAAGCTCAACATTTGTGAACGCCAGTGGCTGGCCTGCCGCGGGTCACCGCATGTCGATGCGCGACCTAGCGATCCTCGCCAAAAGGCTGATCCAGGACTTCCCGCAATATTACGGCTATTTTGCCGAAACCGAGTTCCAATACGAAGACAGCCCGCCCGCGAACCGCTTCAACCGCAATCCACTGCTGAAGCTCAACATCGGCGCGGATGGGCTCAAGACCGGCCATACTGAGGAGGCGGGGTTCGGGCTTGTGGGCTCGGCGCAGCGCAGCGGCCGCCGCATTATCTTTGTTTTCTCCGGCCTCGACACCTCAGCACAGCGGGCGCAAGAGGCCGAAAAAATGACCAACTGGGCCTTCAATCAGTTTGTTGAACGGCAATTGGCTGATGACGGGGTCATCCTGACCGAGGCAGATGTCTGGATGGGTGAGGTCGCAAAGGTCGGACTTGCAGCGAAGGAAGATGTCAAAGTGCTGATCCCTGTGATCGGTGCGCGCGATGTCAAAACAAAGATCAACTATGTGGGCCCCTTGGAGGCCCCGATTGAAGCGGGGGACGAAGTCGCGCGACTTGTCGTGACTGTACCGGGCTTCGACGACATCGTGCATCCGCTTGTCGCTACGGAAACCGTCCCCGAGGGCGGCTTTGCCACACGCCTGCGCACGGCCGCCATGGTGCTTTTGGGTCAGCTGACAGGCGAACTCATGGATCGTGCGGAGACGCTGTTCTAGGTGTTCATCACGTTTGAGGGGATTGACGGGTCGGGCAAGTCGACCCAGTCGCGACTGCTTGCTGGCCATCTGGAAGCTGCAGGCAGGCAAGTTGTGCTGACGCGCGAACCGGGTGGCTCTCCTGGAGCGGAGGAAATTCGCAAGTTGCTGGTAGAAGGTGCGACAGACCGCTGGTCCGCTGAGACCGAGATTTTGCTGTTTACTGCCGCCCGCCGCGACCACCTGGAAAAACGTATCTTACCAGCGTTGCAGGATGGGCAGATCGTCATCTCCGACCGTTTTGCCGACAGCACGCGTGTCTATCAGGGCGCCACACGTGGGGAGCGGCGCGCGATGGTCGATAGCCTGCATGCACAGATGATCGGAACCGAGCCTGATCTGACATTGATCATCGACATGGACCCGGACGCCGCGCTGGAACGGGGCCTTGCACGCGGCAGCGGCGAAGACCGGTTCGAAGAGTTCGGCGCAGAGTTCCAGCATCGCCTGCGCGCAGGGTTTTTGGCACTCGCCGAAGAAGAGCCCGCCCGCTGCATGATCATAAATGGCAATCGCCCCGCTGATGAAGTGGGTGCGGAGGTGCAAGCGCTTGTGCTAAGCCGCTTGGCATGAGCGACGAGGACCTCCCCCAACCCGATCAGATCGAAGGCGCACCGCATCCACGGGAAACCGCGCGGCTCATCGGCCAAATTGCGGCGGAAGATGCCTTCCTATCAGCCTTTAACAGTGACCGGTTGCATCACGCCTGGATGATCACTGGCGCTCAAGGCGTCGGTAAGGCAACGCTCGCTTGGCGCATTGCACGCTTCCTACTTGCGACGCCAAAAGATGACGGCGGCATGTTCGCAGCCCCTGCCCCATCAACGCTCGACATCCCTGAGAGCCATCCCGTAAACGCCCGGATCGCCGCGCTTTCTGAACCCGCGCTCTTTCTGTTACGCCGCCCATGGGATGAGAAGACAAAGAAGCTCAAAACCGTGATTTCCGTCGAGGAGGTTCGCGGCCTGAAAAGCTTCTTCGCACTCTCCAACCCCGATGGCGGCAGGCGGGTGGTTATTGTCGACGCGGCAGATGAGCTAAACACCTCCTCCGCAAACGCGTTGTTGAAAGTGCTCGAGGAACCGCCTGCCGATTGTCTGCTGCTTCTAGTTACGCATCAACCGTCCAAACTGCTGCCAACGATCCGCTCCCGATGCCGGGAGCTGCGCTGCGGGGAGCTTTCGCCCGATGATATGGCCAAGGCGTTAGAAGCAGCAGGTGCGCAAGTGGGCGATAGTGGCGTCGCACTCTCCCAACTGTCGGGCGGTTCCGTTGGCGAGGCTTTCCGCCTCCTCAATCTCGACGGTTTGACACTTTACAAAGAGCTCACTGCCCTGATCGAGACCTTCCCAAGGCTCGACAGAAGCGCCGCGCTAAAATTCGCCGAGAAAGCCGCCGGGCGCGGGGCCGAAGCGCGGTTTGATCTGATGCTGCTCCTTATGGATGTGGCGCTTTCGCGACTAGCGCGCGCCGGGTTGGGGTTGATAGATACGCAAGTCGCCTCCGGCGAGCTGCGCATGCTCGCACGACTTTCGCCTAATGAGGTGGCATCGCGGAGTTGGGCGGAGCTTTCAGCAAAATCTTCCGCCCGCGCGCGTCACGGCCAAGCCGTGAACCTTGACCCCTCTTCCCTGATCCTAGATATGCTTCTGTCAATGAATGACGTGGCGGGCCGCACCGCCGCTTGAGAGGCGCGATGACACCCCCAGAGATCACTGACAGCCATTGCCACCTCGACTTCCCCGATTTTGATGAAGATCGTGACGCGCTGATTGCCCGCGCCCATGAGGCAGGCGTCACCCGCATGGTCACGATCTGCACCAAGCTGCGGCTGGAACCTCAGGTGCGCGCCATCGCAGAGACCTATGACAGCGTCTTCTATGCCGCCGGCACCCATCCTATGAGCGCCGCCGATGAGCCCATGGCCACGGTTGATGAGCTTGTGAAGCTCGCCGCCCATCCTAAATTCGTAGGTATCGGCGAAAGCGGGCTCGACTACCACTACACCGCCGACAGCAAGGATGTGCAGCAAGAAAGCCTAAAGGTTCATATCGAGGCCGCACGTCAAACCGGCTTGCCTCTCATCATTCATGCCCGCGCCGCCGATGAGGACATGGCACGCATTCTGACTGATGAATTCAAGACCGGCGCCTATACCTGCGTGATGCATTGCTTTTCTTCGAGCAAAGAGCTGGCACAAGCCGCGCTTGATCTGGGCTTTTACCTGTCCATGTCCGGCATCGCTGCATTCCCCAAAAGCCAAGAGCTGCGCGATATCTTCGCGATTGCCCCGGTTGACCGCATCCTCGTTGAGACCGATGCGCCTTATCTCGCGCCGCCGCCCTTCCGGGGCAAGCGCAACGAGCCGGGCTACACCGCACATACGGCAAAGGTTGGGGCGGAAGTCTTCGGCATGGACTACGTCGATTTCGCGGCTCAGACAGAGGCCAATTTCAACCGCCTCTTTACCAAGGCAGCCGCATGAGACGGCGCTTCACGATACTCGGATGTGGCTCCTCCGGTGGCGTCCCGCGCCTCGGCGGACATTGGGGCGATTGCGACCCAGAAAACCCGAAAAACCGGCGTAGGCGCTGTTCGCTGCTGGTCGAGCAAATCGGGCCGGACGGCACCACCACCGTGCTCATCGACACATCACCTGACCTGCGCGGGCAGCTGCTCGACGCCGAAGTCGGACGGCTCGACGGCGTCGTTTACACCCACGCCCATGCCGACCATGTGCATGGCATCGATGATCTGCGCATGATCGTCTTCAACATGCGCGAGCGGGTTCAGGTTTGGGCGGACGCCTCAACCTCAGAAGCGCTGGAAGCGCGCTTCGGCTATGTGTTCAAAACGCCGCCCGGTTCCGGTTATCCACCCATATTGGAGCTCAACCCGATCGAGGGCGATGTCACGATCAACGGCCCAGGTGGGGAGATCACCTTCACCCCGTTCGAGGTGCAGCACGGCACAATCCGTTCTCTCGGTTTCCGCATTGATGATGTCGCCTACCTGCCCGATGTCTCAGACCTCGATACAGGTCGCAAAGCCATGCATGGGCTCGATTGGTTGGTCATCGACGCGCTCCGCCGAACGCCGCATCCGAGCCATTCGCATCTAGACAACACGCTTGAGTGGATTGCCGATCTAAAACCGCGTCAGGCCGTGCTGACCAATATGCATGTCGACCTCGACTATGAGACGGTGAAAGCGGAGACGCCCAAAAACGTGACCCCCGCCTATGACGGCATGGCCTTTGAGATCATGACCATAGATACATGAGCGACCTGATTTCCGTCATCTTACCGGTCTTTCTAGTGATCGGGGCGGGCTATCTGGCGGTAAAGTTCAGAACCTTCCCCGAAAGCGGTGTCGATGGGTTGATGAAGTTCACACAAAGCTTTGCGATCCCATGCCTGCTGTTCAAAGCCATCGCTGAACTTGAACTGGGTATCTATTTCACTGCGCCGCTTCTGGCCTCCTACTACCTGCCCTGCATTGCGATGTTTGTACTGGGCATCATCGGCGCTCGCATGTTCTTTGGAAGACCGTGGGAGGACAGCGTCGCTATCGGTTTCGCTTGTATGTTCGCGAATTCGGTGCTGCTGGGCCTGCCTATCATGGAGCGCGCCTATGGCGCCGACGCACTTGACCCGAACTACGCGCTTATCGCGTTGAACGCGCCCATTTGCTACGGGCTTGGGATCACTGTCATGGAGACCGTCAAGCATCGCGGCCAGCCGCTATTTGCAACGCTGAAGGCCGTCAGCAATGCCATGGTCCATAACGCGCTGATCTGGGGATTGGCTTTGGGATTCATCGTCAATCTCAGTGAGATTTCAATTCCACAGGTTGCTGGCGATGCCCTGGATCTGATGATCCGAGCGGCGCTTCCTGCTGCGATTTTCGGCATGGGGGGCGTGCTTGCGCAATACAAGTTTGAGGGTGACCTTGGTCCCGTCATCATGATCTGCGGACTAACGCTGCTGTTGCGCCCCGCAATGTCTTACGGGTTGGTGTCAGGCTTCGGTTTGGATGTCCCCGCCACAAGGTCTTCTGTGCTTACAGCCGCGATGGCGCCAGGCATCAACGCTTATGTTTTTGCCAACATGTACGGTGTTGCCAAACGGGTCGCTGCTTCGGCCGTCTTGGCTGCTACGGCCCTTTCAATTCTGTCCATAACCGGCTGGCTATTGTTGCTACCCTAAAGCGCCATCATGGCGTGAAGCTCATGTGTCTTGAGCGCACGCAGCGCCGTTTGATCAACGTCACGTTCGGCCAAAAGCGCCGCGAGTTCGGGCCCGCCGTCGCCCGGCCCGAACAAGGCCAACGCATCCGCTGTGAACAAGCTTTCGGTCAAAGCACCCTCCGACCAGATCAGCTCATGTTCATCAAACATAAGGTGGAAATAGGTGACAAACCCGCCCTCTCGACGGGTCACACCAGCGGCTCCGACAAAAGCATGAGCGGGCGCCAGTACAGCCTCCTCGCCGAACAGCAGATCAGGACGCCAGCCCGACACCAAAACACGGTGCTGTGGGGACACCAGAAGCGGCTCGGGATTGCCCAAAACACCAGGGGCAAAGCGGATCGGTGCAAAGCGCTCTATGGCGGGATAGGTGCAGGACCCAACCCAGCGAAGAGGCTGCGCGCCATTTCCCAAAGTCTCAACCAAATCACCCGGGCGCAGGGTTTCGACCCGCTGTTCGCCCAAAGGCGTCAAAATGCGTGTTCCTTTCGCGAAGCAAGGCGGCGTGGCGTAGTCCACATTGTCAAAAACAGGGCCTTCCTGCGCCGCCGTCACCGTTAGCGGGACCCCAATCGGGGGGAAGCCAGCGACCGGACCGATGAAAGCCAGAGCCTCCACGGTGGCATAGGACGGGGAGCCGTTGTTCACGTTAAAGGCGATGATGGTGTAGTTATTGGTGCCATCGGTCACAGTGAAGGAATATTCGGCCTCGACCCGCGTCCCTGCTGAGAAGGTCTCACCGTCGATCGTGGTCTCATTTGTCAGATTCTGCCCGGACCCACCATTGTCCTCAAAATCATCATCATTGTCGGTGATCGAAATCGGCACCCACGAGTTGTTGTTGAGCGTAATTGTTTCGCCCACAAGATGGGAGCCATCCCCTTGCGTAACGCCATCCAACTGCTCACCACCGGAAACGGTGATGTTAGATTCAGCCAACGTATAGATATCATATGTGGGCATAGGTACTCAGACTCGCGACAGTAAAACAGCCGGAGTATTCCAGCCGCAGATGGACACCGAATGACCATATCGGGGCCAAACAGGGGCAATCGCGGGGAAATTTTGCGTGAAAAGGGCGCTTAGCCTGGTGAAATACCGCGCAACCGTTCGGACCGGCGGCGGAGCAGCTCCACTGTCGTCAGCAGCAGGATTGAGATGATCACGAGGATCGTTGCCACCGACAGGATTGCCGGGCTGATCTGCTCCCGGATGCCATTCCACATCTGGCGCGGGATGGTCTGCTGGTCGTGCGCAGCTACAAATAGGACCACTACGACCTCGTCAAAGCTGGTAACAAAGGCAAACAGCGCGCCTGAGATCACACCCGGCAGGATCAGTGGCATGGTGATCTTGAAAAATGTCGTCGTCGGGTTTGCACCAAGGTTTGCCGCAGCCCGCGTGAGCGAGTGGTCAAAGCCCACCAGGGTCGCCGTCACCGTGATGATCACGAAGGGAATCCCAAGCGTCGCATGCGCCATGATGATACCCGCATAAGTGTTGGCGAGCCCTGTGGCAGAGTAGAAGAAGAACAGGCCCGTCGCAGTGATGATGATCGGCACGATCATGGGCGAAATCAGAATGGCCATGATCGCCCTCCGGTAGGGCATTTCAGGCCGGGATAGCCCAAGGGCCGCCACCGTGCCCAAGACAGTCGCCAATAATGTCGAGAAGAACCCGATAATGACCGAGTTCTTTGCCGCCGATATCCAGTTCGCATTGGCCCAAGCATCCGCCCACCAGCTGCCATCGCGCGGCGCGTCGGGCTCCAACATGCCGAAGGTCAACAAAAGGTCATACCAGCGCGCCGAATAGCCTGTGGGTTCCAGCTTCAACATCTTCTCAGTGAAGGTGAAGTAGGGCTCCGCGTTGAAACTCAGCGGGATGACGATCAGGATCGGCGCGATCAGGAACAGAAAGATCAGAAAGCAGATCACCAGATAGGTGTAGTGCCAAACGCGCTCCAGGGTCGATGCATGTGTCGGTAAGGCCATGTCAGATCACCCCAGCTTCAGGTTGTCGATGCCCACGAGCCGGTCGTAGAGCCAGTAGAGGATCAGGATGCCCCCCAAAAGGATGGAGGCCAGCGCCGCAGCCAGCGACCAGTTCAACGATTTCTGCATATGGAAGGCAATGAGATTGGAGATCAGCTGCCCGTCAGCGCCGCCCACAAGCGCGGGCGTGATGTAGTATCCCACAGCAAGGATAAAGACGAGCAATGCCCCCGCCCCAATTCCCGGAACAGTTTGTGGGAAATAGATACGCCGGAATGCGGTCCAGCTGGTCGCGCCCAAAGAGCGCGCCGCGCGCACATAAGACGGATTGATCGGCCGCATAACCGAATAAAGCGGCAGCACCATGAAGGGCAGCAAGATATGCACCATCGCCACGATCGTACCCGTCTGGTTGTACATCATCTGGATACGGTTTTCATCGGCGAGGATCCCCGCCCCCACCATCGCATCATTGACCACACCTTGGCTTTGCAGAAGCACCATCCAGCTGGTTGTACGCACCAGAAGCGAGGTCCAGAAGGGCAAGAGCACAAAGATCATCAGCAGGTTTGAATATCTCAGCGGCAAGGTCGCCAGCAGATGCGCGATCGGATAGGCGAGGATGAAACAAAGCCCCGTGATCAAAAGCGATAGGAACAGGGTTCGCTGGAACAAGGTCACATAGACCTGCCGGTTCTCATTTACTTGGGTGACCGAGCCGTCGACGTCCCGGGTCAGGTCCACCGCTGCGAGGTAGAAGTTGAGCGTGTAGGCGGAGGAGGCATCGCGCATCGCGGCCCACATCTCAGGGTCAGCCCAATCCTCGTCCAGATCTAGCATCGCCTCTATGAACGGCGCTTCGAGCTTGGCTGCACGCCGCGCAGCCTTGGTGAACATCGCGCGCGAGCCCGCGCGCTCGTAGTTGATCCGGGTTCCGACCACACCCGGCGCTTTCAGCTCCCGCAACAAGACGAGATCAGCGACCAAAGCCTCATATGCCGCCTCGTCCGGCTCTGTGCCGCGCGGGTTGTTGTCAAACCAGCTGCGCAGCTCGACCATGATTGGCGTCTGCACACCAGTGGAAATATTTGTGTGGGTGGTAAAGCCCGGGTTATGGACCGAGCGGTGGAGCATCTGCGCAATCGGGGCCACAAAGGTCAGAAGCACGAAGGCAAAGAGCGGCAGCACAAGGAACAGGGCTTTGCGTCTGGCCCGCGCCTGTGCGGCGTTCAGCGCGTCTTTGAGCGGCTTGCCATCTGCGGTCGTCAACCGTTCCTGCGGTGCTGCTGCGCTGAAGCTGCCTGCGGTCGCGTCTGCCATGTCCCTGCCCCTAGAAATGAGACGCTACATCGTCCCAAAGCCCGATTGTCTCAGGCGAAAAAGTCGGCGGCGCGCCCCTCCCAAAGCGCGCCGCCAGGCTAGCTAACTTATTGAGCCAGCCAAGCGTTGAAGCGCTCGTTCAGCTCCGCGTCCCGGTCGACCCAGAACTCGAAGTTGTTGACGAGTGCATTCTCCAGATTAGCCGCCGCAGTTGGCATATGCGGGGCCATCTCGGTTTTGCCGTCGTTGAACAGACCCACCAATTCACCGGACGACTTGCGTGCTGGACCGTAGGAAATCCAGGACGCCTGATCTGCTAGACGCTGTGTGTCGGTGGAGAACTTGATGAAGTCCAAAGCGGCTTCTTTGTTCGGTGCGCCTTTCGGGATCACGAACAGGTCGAAGTCGAGGATTTGACCGTCCCAAACGACTTCCAGTGGTTGGCCTTCGGCCACAGCTGCATTGAAGATACGGCCGTTATAGGCGGTGGACATGGCGACTTCGCCGTCGGCCAGCAATTGTGGCGGCTGTGCGCCAGCTTCCCACCAGACGATCTCGTCCTTGATGGTGTCGAGCTTGGCGAATGCGCGGTCCACGCCTTCGTCGGTTTCAAGCAGGTCGTAAACTTCGCCAGCTGGAACGCCATCGGCCATCAGAGCCATTTCCAGCGTCGCTTTAGCAGACTTACGCAGGCCACGCTTGCCAGGGAAGTCAGCCAGGTTGAAGAAATCGTCAATGCTGTCAGGTGCAGTGGCATTGTTTTCTTTGTTATAGGCAAAGACGGTGGACCAAACGATGTTAGCGACAGCGCAGTCCTGGATGGCGCCTTCGATGAAATCATCGACCGCAGCGGTTCCATCGGGTGCTGCTGGAAGAATGGAGCTGTCGATCTCTTCAAGCAGGCCCTCGTCGCACAGACGAACCGCGTCGGAGAATTCGACGTCAGCCACGTCAACAGTCACGTTGCCCGCTTCCACCTGCGCCTTGATCGGCGTTGCAGGGTTGTCGCTGTCGACCGAGTTCACTTTGATGCCAGTCTCGGCAGTGAAGGGTTTGTGGTAGGCTTCGACTTGGCTCTTGGTGTAAGCGCCACCCCAGCTCATCACAGTCACTTCCTGCGCGTTTGCTGCGAAAGCAAAGCCCGTCAGCGCCGTTGTCAAAATCAGTGTCTTTTTCATCCTTAGTCTCCCAGTTGGATTTTTGCGCGGCCTCCTGAAGGCCGCTTATTGAAATGTCAGAGGGCGTCCAGGGCGCGCGCGTCTTCCGGCGCCCAGTTGATCTTGGTGACCTCGCCCACTGACAAATGTTCGTGGCCGGCCGAGTTCGGCACTTTCACCACAAATTCGTCGTTCCCGTGTACGTTCAGGCGGCAGCGGATATGATCGCCCAGGTAAATCAGTTCCAGCACCTGTGCTTCAGTCACGTTGGTGCCTTCAGGGCCGATATTCACGCGCTCGGGCCGGATCGAAATCAAAGTCTCGCTCCCCACAGGTCCGCAATTCACCGCGAGCGCTTGCGTGGTCTTGCCATTCGGCAATTCAACCGTTGCGATATCGCCCGTCAAAGACTGAACCTTGCCTGACAACTTGTTGTTTTCGCCAATGAATTGCGCAACAAAACTGTTGTCTGGACGTTCGTACAAGTCTTCCGGCGGGGCAAGCTGCTGGATGCGCCCGTCCTCGAACACCGCAACCCGGTCGGACATCGTCAAAGCCTCGGTCTGGTCGTGGGTCACATAGACCACGGTGATACCAAGATCATCCGATATCCGCTTGATTTCAAACTGCATATGCTCGCGCAGCTGCTTGTCCAGCGCACCGAGCGGCTCGTCCATCAAAACCAGTTCCGGCTCAAACACCAGCGCCCGCGCCAATGCCACGCGCTGCTGCTGACCGCCTGACAGTTGCGCCGGGCGCCGCGCGCCAAACTCACCCATTTGCACCATCTCGAGCGCGCGCATGACCTTTGCCTCGCGCTCGGACTTTCCGAGGCCGCGAACCTCCAAAGGAAAGGCGAGGTTCTCCCCCACGGTCATATGCGGAAACAGGGCATAGTTCTGAAATACCATGCCGATGCCGCGCTTGTGGGGGGGAATGTTGTTGATTTCCCGACCGTCAAGCCGGATTTCGCCATGGGTCGCAGTTTCAAACCCCGCCAGCATCATCAAGCAGGTCGTCTTGCCTGAGCCCGAAGGGCCCAACATGGTCAAAAACTCGCCCTTTGGCATGGACAGGTTCAGGTCTTTGACGACCAGTGTTTCGCCGTCATAGCTTTTTTGCACTCGGTCAAACGCCACGAAAGCGTCGGCAGAATTCACGTCCAACAAATGGGACTCCCCAGGTATTTGTAGGCCCCCCACCCCAGGGAGGCTTTGCCCGGAGCAAACTAAAACCCGGATCGCGCTATGTTTCAACAAAGTTTTACAAAGAATTTGCATTTACCAATGCGGCGGCCCGGATTTATGCGTTAAGCTTGTTTGAGAGGCAGAATTGCTTTGCATTTAGCGTATTTGATGCATTTCTTTTAGAATGACCAACCACATCGCAGCGCTTGCGCGTATCCCTGATGACCAGATGGCCGATCTGCGGCGCAAAGACACCGCCAAAGGTCTGCTCCATCTGGCTCTTTACATTTGTCTGATCGCCCTTACCGGGACAGCTATCGCATTGGGCGTCCCATTTTGGTGGGCGCTCTTGCCAGTGCACGGGATCTTGCTCACCTTCCTCTTCACACTTGAACATGAATGCACCCATCAGACCCCTTTTGCCTCGCCCACGCTCAGTGATCGGGTCGGGCACGCCTGCGGCCTCGTCCTGATCATACCCTTCACCTGGTTCAGGTATTTCCACCTTGCCCATCACCGCCACACCAATGATCCCGAGCGCGACCCGGAGCTCGCGCACGGTGCCAAGCCCAAGACGACACTCGGGCTCGCGCTGCACCTAACGGGCCTTCGCTATTGGCGGGCGATCATGTCTCAATTCGTCACAAACATGCGCGGCCAAGCGCGCGCGGACTACCTGCCCGCCTCCGCCCTCCCGCGGATCACGCGAGAAGCACGGATCATGGGGGTGATATATACCGCAGCGGCGCTTTCGCTCTTTTGGACGCCCATCCTCTTATGGCTCTGGGTCGTCCCGATGATCCTGGGTCAACCCTTCCTACGGCTCTACCTTCTCGCAGAGCATCACCGCCTGCCATATGTCGCAAATATGCTTGAAAACACACGTACCACTTACACCAACCGCGTCATCCGCTTTCTGGCCTGGAACATGCCCTATCATGCCGAGCATCACGCGGCCCCGCAGGTGCCTTTCCACCAACTCCCCAAACTGAACGCGCTTTTGCAGGCGGATTTGAAGGCCACCGCCGACGGATATGTAGATTTCACGGCCGAGGAGCTGCGGCAGTTGCGATAGAGCGCATCTTCGCTTGCAACACAGCCGCGAAGCTGCGACTTCGTTTCCCAACCAATGACAGGGAGATGAGACATGGCCGTCTACGCAATTGTACAAGTCGACGTCACCGACGCTGAAGCCTACGGAAAATACGCCGAGCTCGCAGGCCCGGCGGTTGCCAAATATGGCGGCGAATTTCTGGCCCGCGGCGGCGCGGTGGAAGTCATGGAGGGTGAAACCCGCGCGCGGTGCGTATTGATCCGCTTTCCCGACATGGAGACCGCGAAAACCTTCTATGACGGCCCGGAATATCAGGAGGCGTTGAGCCACGCTCTACCTGCTTCGGTCCGGGACTATAAATTCGTCGAAGGCGTCTGACCTCGCGCAGTCAAGTTGACTATAGGCCGATCCATCTTTCAGAAGATTGGGTCGGCCTTTGATAAAATTACTCGACGCAGATGCGGTTACCATCGTCATCTTCGACGAATACGACAGCGCCTTCCCGGTCATACAGGTAGCAGCCCCCTTCCAGACCAACCGCTTGCTCATCGACCCCTTCAGGCAAACGTTCTAGCACGCTGTCAGGTATGCCGGCCTCAACCAGCAGCCGCTCATCTGTCGAGGCGCAGGCAGCCAAGAGGCTCAACCCAACGATTAATCCGGTTCTCATTCAGTACTCTCCCTGTCTTTCGTAGGACCTTAGCAGTCTTGCGTCTGCTTGCGCCGACTTTTTGGCATCGACGCGTCTATGCTCTGAATTTCGCCACTGTCGTCAAAATCCTCAACAGGCAGAGCGAGCCTGCGCCGCCAATTCGGGTGCTCGTCTATTGTGCCGGGCAGATTTTGCGCGTCCAGCGCCCCAAGCGCATCATCCAGCTGCACCGCGAGCAGGGCCGAAGACGCGCGCGCCAGCTCCATATGAATGGCTTGCGACACCCCTTGGGGGAAGCCACCGGGCCAATATGACACTGACGGCGCAAGCTACCCCTGAGCCGGGCCCGTGCGTTGTGGCGTTGCACCGCCTCGTGGCCCGACAGCCAGCCAAGCTTCTGCCACCATGCAATATCCTCAGCGTACCAAAAGCCACGCAATGTGGGCGTGTCGTGGGTGCCAAAACAGGCCAGGCTTTGCGCAGCCAGCTCATGCGCGCCCTTGATCTCTCCGTCCCCATGGCTTTCGAACTGCCAGACCGCGTAGCTATAAAGCCCGGCCTCAGACAGTTTCTGCCGAAACCCGTCAGGGACAAGCCCAAGGTCTTCCCCGACGATCACGCAGCCTGCGCGCTCTGCCTCAATGGCGATGATGGCCAAAAGGCTGTCGAGCGGCTGGCTGATGTAGCCGCCCGGGCTGCCATCATCAGGCAGCCAGAAGCTGCGCAACAGCCCAAGCACATGGTCAATCCGTAACAGCCCGCAGCGCTGCATCAGGCTTCGAAGCATCGCGCGCAGCGGCGCATAGAACGCCTGCGCCAAAGGCCCCGGCGCATGCGCCGCCAACGCCCAGGATTGACCTTGTGGGTTGAGGTGATCGGGTGGCGCGCCAATCGTCACGCCTTTCGCAATGGTGCCCGGGTTCATCCAAACCTCCGCGCCGCCGGGGCGCGCGCCGACAGCAAGATCCAGATAGAGGCCCAGCGACATGCCCGATGCGAGCGCGGAGCGTTGCGCCCGATCCAACTGCGTCTCCGCCCGCCATTGCAACCAAGCATGGAATTCTGTGCGTGCTCCGGCGGCGCGTTCCGCGGCAGCGCCCGGGTTTTGAAGCTTTTCCGACCATGTCCTGATGTCAGCGCCATGGATCTCGCTGATCGCCTCATACTGGCAAAATGCTCTCAGCTCGGCGCCTTGCGCATCGCGCCATTTGGCAAGTGCCTCGACGTCCCAATCCCGGGCCTCGTACTCCGCTTCCAAGGCGGTCCGATGCGTTTGGCGGAACGCCGCATAGTCAATAAGCGAGGCAGCAGGTGTGGGCCCGAGCCCAGCCGATACGGCAATATGGTCGATGTTGAAAAAGCCACGATGCGTTGGCGAATAGGGGCTGATCATGTCTCCAGCGGCCCATCCGAGCGCGTGCCCCGGGTTGATGCCAAAATACTGCGCGCCCGCCCGGCCCATGGCAGCGCTGGCATGCGCCAAATCCTCGTAATTGCCGAGCCCGCCATTTGTGTCGGATCGCAGCCCGTAAAGCGCGCCAATCACGCCCCAACACTGCTCCTGCCCCGTGCAGTCCAAAACACTGGGGCACCGTCTCGGGCAGACAAGCAAACGCGCCTCCTGCCGGTCTTTTCCCGCACGGGCAACAAGGTGGTAGTAGCCGCTTTCAAGCGCTGGCAAATGCAGCTCTGCCTCGGCCTTGCCCGCCGCGACCTCTTTGCCGCCCTCTGCAAGCACCGACCATTCGCACGCCCGGCGAACCGAAATCATCGCGACTTCGCCTGCTTCAATGACATGCTCATTGTCTATGAGTTGCGCCTCGCGCGCACTGTAAAACGTAGTCAGATGCTCCGCCACGGATGCCTCAGACCCCGCATCGACACCTAGCGCGCCAAGCAAAGCGCGCGCGGTATCCGGGCTTGTACGATGCTCGACCCCGTGCAGGTCGTGAAATGCCAGATGCACGCCATGGGCGCGCGCCAACTCAAAAAGTGCCGCATCGGATGTCATCAAACGGCGTCCCTCAGCACAAAGGCGCAGAGCGTTTTGGGCGCCAGTGTCACGCTTGAGCCGGTAATGATCTGCGCAGATTGCGCTGCTATCCGCGTATCAATCTCACGCACCCAAGCCTTGCCGCCCGGGTCAGGAAGGCAGAGCTCCAAAGGCGCGCTCTCCCGGTTGAACGCGATCAATACCTCATCGGCGTCGACGTCCGACCGCACAACCTCCGCACTGCCGCGCAGATGCAGACACAGATTGGCCAGCCCTGGGTCACGCCAGTTGAGCGCGCCACCGTCAAAGGCGCGCCATTCCACATCCTTTTTGTGGTCCAAGGGGCGTGTCGCACCGTGCAAAAAATCGGCTTGTCGTAAGACGGGATGGGCGCGCCGGAAGCGCGACAGCGCGGCTGTGAATTCGACAAGCTCCGGATCAAACTGATCCCAGTCAAGCCAAGTCGTCTCATTGTCCTGGCAATAGGCATTGTTGTTGCCTGCTTGGGTGTTGCCCCCTTCATCCCCTGCCAGCAACATCGGCGTGCCTTGTGACAAAAACACCGTTGCCAGCAGATTGCGCACGCGCAGCGCACGTTTCGCGCGCACCTTCGGGTCGTCTGTCTTTCCCTCAATGCCAAAATTCTCGCTGAAATTGCTGTGATGGCCATCAGCGTTGTTTTCACCATTTGCATGGTTGTGCCGCGCCTCAAAGGCCGTCGTATCGGCAAGGGTAAACCCATCATGGGAGGCCGCATAATTGATCGTCGACCACGGGCGGCGGCCATGCCGGTCAAACACCTCCGCCGAGCCCATGAGCGCGCGCCCGAGGTCCGGTGCGCTTTGCGGATCACCCCGCCAGAAACGACGGACGCTGTCGCGATACTGGTCGTTCCACTCGGCAAAGGGCGCGGGAAACGCGCCAAGCTGATAGCCGCCGGGCCCTATATCCCAAGGCTCTGCAATAAGCTTGACCCCCATCAAGACCGGGTCTTGCCGCAACGCGTCCAAGAAGCCCCCGCGCCGATCAAATCCGTGCCGCTCCCTACACAAGGTGGTGCCTAGGTCAAAGCGGAACCCGTCCACACCCATGCATTCCACCCAAAACCTCAGACTGTCGAGGATCATCCGCAGCACAAAGGGATGGCGCGCATCCAGCGTGTTACCACAGCCCGTGTCGTTCACATAAAACCGTGGCTGGCCGTCGATCAGCCGATAGTAGGAGGCGTTGTCCAGCCCGCGAAAACTGATCGTCGGGCCAAACTGGTCGCTCTCGGCGGAATGGTTGTAAACCACGTCCAAGATGACCTCGATCCCCGCCTCATGGAAACGGTCCACCATGGCGCGGAACCCTGTTATGCCAGCGGGCCCGAAATAGCGTGGCTCCGGGGCGAAAAACCCGACCGTGTTATAGCCCCAGTAATTGACAAGCCCCCGCTTCAACAGCGCAGGCTCAGACATCATGGCCTGCACCGGCAAAAGTTCCACCGCGCTGACGCCCAGCTTGGTCAGATGGTCCAGCATTGCGGGAGACGCCATCGCATCATAGGTGCCCCGCAACGCTTCCGGCACGCCCGGGTGGCGCATGGTAGCGCCTTTGACATGGGCTTCGTAAATCAGCGCGTTGTCCCAACCGCGTCCCAACGTCTTCGCATCGCGTAGGAACAATGCCGGGTCAGGGACAACACATTTGGGCACATGGGCCGCACTGTCACGCGTATCAAAGCTCAAATCAGCCTCGGGCGCGTTTTTCTGGTAGCCATAGGTGGCGTCGTGATTGGTAAAGGCGCCATGAAAGCCTCGCGCATAAGGGTCAATCAGCAGCTTATTGACGTTAAACCTATGGCCATTTTGCGGGTCATAGCTGCCTGCAACCCGGTAGCCATAAAGCGCGCCGGGCTGCACTCCGGGAAGGTAGCCATGCCAAACGGAACCAGTACGCTCGCGCAGGGCGATGCGTTGCTCCTCCCGCGTCCCGTCAGAGGAGAAGAGGCATAAAAACACCTCCTGCCCATGTTTTGAAAACAGCGCGAAATTCGTGCCTTCACCGTCAAAATGCGCACCCAACCGGTGCGGATTGCCCGGCTCAGGCGTTGCGGTCACGACATCCTGGCGCGTCACCCGGCAAGGCTTTCATAAAGCGCGACGTAAGCCCCGGCCGAACCTGCCCAATCGACGTCATGGCGCATGGCCGCCCGTTGCATGCCGCGCCAGAGCTTGGTGTCAGAATATGCTGTGATAACCCGGCCGATGGCCACCTCAATCGCCTCGTAATTGACGGCATCAATCATGAACCCCGTCGCGACACCCGCCTGAAACGCGGCGACATTGGCGTCGATCACCGTATCGGCAAGCCCACCCGTGCGCGCGACCACTGGCAGCGTCCCATATCGCAACCCGTAAAGCTGCGTCAGCCCGCAAGGTTCAAACCGGGAGGGGATCAGAATGGCATCGCTGCCGCCTTGCAAAAGATGAGACAAAGGCTCGTCATAGCCAATGAAAACTCCGACATTGCCGGGGTATTGCGCGGCGGCCGCCCGGAACCCTTCCTCCAGCTCCGGCGCTCCGCTGCCCAAGACCACAAGCTGCGCGCCACGCTCCACAAGATGGGGCACAGCACCAAGAAGCGCATCGAGCCCCTTTTGCTCCGTCAATCGGCTAATGACGCAAAAGAGCGGGCCTTTGCTATCGGCGGAAAGGTCAAAACGCTCTGAAATCGCGGCGCGGTTCTCCGCCTTGCGGTTCAGGCTGCGCGCATCAAAGCGTCGGGCGAGCGCGTCATCTTTGGCGGGATTCCAGATCTCAGTATCGATACCGTTCAACAGTCCCGACAGGTACTGCGCGCGGTTTTGCAAAACCCCTTCGAGCCCCATCCCAAATTCGGGCGTAAGAATTTCGCGCGCATAAGTCGGGCTGACGGTGGTGATCTTGTCGCTGTAAGCCAGCCCGCCTTTGAGAAAGCTGAGATCGCCGTAAAACTCCAACCCCTCCGGGTGGAACCAATCCGTATTGAGCCCAAGACGGCCCATCTCATCCGCGCCGAACCGGCCCTGGAAAGCGATGTTGTGTATTGTCGTGATTGTCTTTGGCTGTGTAACACCTGCCATCCGAAGATAAACAGGCGCAAGCGCGGCCTGCCAATCATGGGCATGCAACACATCAGGACTGAAGCCATCAATCGCCCCCATGGCCGCCCGCGCCGCTGCCTGCGCGAGCGCGCCAAACCGGATCGCATTGTCGGTGAAATCCTGGCCATGCTCGTCGGAATAGAGGCCCCCCGGCCGGTCAAAGAGCTGGGGCATATCGAGCAAGATCAGTTTCAGACCCTGCGCGTCAACGGCAACCAGTCGCCCAGGGCCACCGGGCAGATCGTCAAATTGCGCGACGTCTTTCCCCCTTGGCAGCAGCGGGAAAAGCGGCGGATAGGCTGGCAAGAGAACATGTGCCTCAACACCCAAAGGCGCAAGCGCACCAGGCAGCGCGCCGACCACGTCCGCCAAACCGCCCGTCTTAACGAAGGGCGCGCATTCGGAAGCGACCATCAGTACCTTCACGTCAGGCCTCCAATTCGTCGATCATCTTCTGGGTGATCAGACAGATGCCGTTTTCAGTACGGCGGAAGCGCTTCGCGTCTAGTTCTGGGTCCTCACCGACGATCAGCCCAGGTGGAATTTGCACGCCCCTGTCGATGATCGCGTTCTTGATGAAGGCGCGGCGCCCCACCTCGCAATAGGGCAACGCAATGACGCCTTCGAGCTGCGAGAAGGAGTGCGTCTTGACCCCGGTAAAGAGCAGGCAGCGATAAAGCGACGAGCCGGATATGATGCACCCGCCCGACACCATCGAAGACACTGCCTGCCCGCGCCGCCCCTCTTCATTGTGAATGAACTTGGCGGGAGGCAGCAGCTCCGAGTAAGTCCAAATCGGCCAGTCCTGATTATAGATATCAAGCTTGGGTTGAAAATCTGTAAGGTCGATATTGGCCTGCCAATAGGCGTCGATGGTACCGACGTCGCGCCAATAGGGCTCAGTCTCCATTCCCGTCAACACGCAGGAACGGCTGAACGGATGGGCCCGTGCACCGCCTTTGGCTACCAGCCCTGGAATAATATCGTTGCCAAAGTCGTTGCTGGAGTCTGGGTTGGCCGCATCTTTTTCCAAAATCTCGTACAAGAAGTCTGCCTCAAAAACATAGATACCCATACTGGCCAGTGACATGTCCGGGTTGCCGGGCATGGCGGGTGGGTCGGCCGGTTTTTCGACGAAATCGAGGATCTTGTCCTTGTCGTCGACCGCCATGACGCCGAAGCCCTTTGCCTCCTCGCGTGGCACCTCGATACAGCCCACCGTGACCTTGGCGCCGGAGTTCACATGCTCCTCGATCATGGAGGAGTAGTCTTGTTTGTAGATATGATCACCCGCAAGGATCACGACATATTTGGGTCCGTAGCCGCGAATGATCTCGATATTCTGGGTGACCGCATCGGCCGTGCCCTTGTACCAATTGTCATTGTCGAGCTGTTGGGAGGCAGGCAGGATGTCGATGGATTCATTGCGCTCCGCCCGGAAGAAGCTCCATCCCCGCTGGATGTGGCGGATTAGACTGTGCGCTTTGTATTGCGTGGCCACCCCGATGCGGCGGATGCCGGAATTGACGGCGATAGAGAGCGCAAAGTCGATGATCCGCGTCTTGCCGCCGAAATACACGGCGGGCTTGGCGCGAATATCAGTCATCTCTTTCAACCGGCTGCCGCGTCCCCCTGCAAGCACGAAGGCCATGGTCTGTCGTGCCAAATCGGCTCTGTCTTCCTTCATAGGTCTTAATCCCCCCAAGTCTGACTGTGGCTTTTTCAATTACTCGAAAGTTTGAAATAAACACTCGCAAGCGGCGGCACCATAATCTCGAGCGATTGGTCGCACCCATGGGCTGGAACGTCCTGCGACTGCACCCCGCCCGGATTGCCTGCATCGCTACCGCCATAAAGCGCCGCATCGGTGTTCAGCGCCTCATCCCAATGACCCGCATTCGGAACCCCGATCCGATAGCCGGGGCGCGGCACGGGGGTGAAGTTGGTCACAACCAAAACAGGCGCGCTACCTTCGTCGCCATGGCGCACCCAAGACACGACCGAATCCGCCGCATTGCCGCCGTCAATCCACTGGAACCCTTCCGGTGTCACATCAAGCTCATAGAGCGCAGGCGTGCCGCGGTAGAGCGTGTTGAGATCGCGTACCAATCGCTGCATTCCTTGATGCGGTGCGTGATCCAGCAAGTGCCAGTCAAGGCTGCCCTCATTGTTCCACTCGTCAAACTGCGCAAACTCGCAGCCCATGAACAAAAGCTTCTTGCCGGGGTGGCCCCACATGAAGCCGTAATATGCGCGCAAGTTCGCAAATTTCTGCCAGTCATCGCCTGGCATCCGCGCCATGAGCGAGCCCTTGCCATGCACCACCTCGTCATGGCTGATCGGCAGGATGAAATTTTCGGAAAACGCGTAATGCAGCCCGAAGGTGATCTTGTCGTGGTGGTATTTGCGGTTGATCGGGTCCTCGCCCATGTAGCGCAGCGTGTCGTTCATCCAGCCCATGTTCCACTTGAACCCAAAGCCCAGTCCGCCCGCTGACGTCGGCGCGGAAACACCCGGAAAGGCCGTGCTTTCCTCCGCCGCCGTCATGATGCTGTCGTCAGCCGCGTAAACCGCCTCGTTCATACGCTGCATGAAGGCGATGGCTTCCAGATTCTCCCGCCCGCCATCTTTGTTGGGTACCCATTCGCCCTCCTTGCGGGAGTAATCCCGGTAAAGCATCGAGGCCACCGCATCCACGCGCAGCCCGTCGATATGGTATTCCTCAAACCAGAATTTCGCGTTTGCAATCAGGTAGTTCTGAACCTCTGTTCGACCATAATTATATACCAGAGTATTCCAATCCGGATGGAACCCCTCTTTGGGGTCGGCATGTTCATAGAGCGGGCTTCCGTCAAAGCGGCCAAGCCCGTGTTCGTCGGTCGGAAAATGCCCCGGCACCCAATCGATGATCAGCCCAAGCCCAGCCGCGTGACAGGCATTAACAAAAGCGCGGAACTCATTTGGCGAGCCGAACCGCGACGTCGGCGCGAAAAGGCCCACGGGCTGATAGCCCCAAGATCCGCCAAAAGGGTATTCAGAAATCGGCGTCAGCTCGATATGGGTGAAGCCCATGTCGGCGGCGTAGGACACAAGCTGCTCGGCATGCTCGAGATAGGAAAGCGACCGCCCGCCCTCCTCCGGCACGCGCTTCCAGCTTTCGAGATGCACCTCATAGATGGAAATCGGCTGGTCGATCTTCTGCTTTGCGCCGCGCGCGGCGAGCCAGCCGTCATCATTCCATTCAAATCCATCCAGGTCGCGCACAACCGACGCGGTGCGCGGCGGCAGCTCCGCGCCGAACCCGACCGGGTCAGCTTTCAAGGGCAGCAGGTTTTTCTCCGCGTCCAGCACCTCGTATTTGTAAACCGCGCCATCGCCCAAACCTGTCAAGAAAATCTCGTGAATGCCGGTCGAGCCACGGCGGCGCATCACATGCCGCCGCCCGTCCCAGCCGTTGAAATCCCCTACGACCGAGACGCGCGCAGCATTTGGCGCCCAGACGGCGAAATGTGTACCGTCCACGCCTTCATGCGTGCCGACATGCGCGCCAAGCGCATTCCAAAGCGCACCATGCGTACCTTCGGCCAAAAGGTATTCATCCAGATCACCCAGGCGCGGGCCAAAGCTGTAAGCATCATGCTCTTCCCAGCTCTCGCCGCCGCGGGTCAGTCGCAAGATGTAATCAAAGCGCTTCTTGCGACGCGGGATGCGGGCGGCGAAGACCCCGCCATCGACCCGGTCCAAGGCAGTGATCTTCTTGCCCGTCTTGGCGTCCAGCACATCGACGCTATCGGCCTCAGGCCGCATCGCGCGTATCACCAGCGTCCCATCTTCAAGCGTGTGCAGCCCAAGGACTGAGAACGGGTCGCCATGATGCACCGCCTCTAAAGCAAGAGCGGCATCCGGGTGAATAAGCTCAGGTTGGCTCATGCGGATTTCTCCAACGCCGCCTCCGACTGCCAGACATGCCAAATATCGCGCGCATAGCCCTTGATCGTGCGGTCGGAGGAGAACCATCCCATCCGCGCCGTGTTTCTGAGCGCCATCGCAGCCCATTCCTCCGGGACGCGGTAAGCGGCATCGACACGCCTTTGCGTCGTATAATAGTCATCGAAATCACAGGTCACGAGGAAGTAGTCGTGGTCATAAAGCATACCGACAAGCCCGTGGTAGCGGTTCGGGTCCTCTGGGCAGAACCGCCCCTCAAAAATCTGGCCCAATACGCGGCGCATGCGTGCGCTTTGCTCAATCGCGGCGCGGGCGTATCCGTGTTGCGCACGGCGCTCCATCACCTCACGCGCCGTAAGTCCGAAGAGGAAGAAGTTCTCCGCCCCGACATGATCGCGAATTTCCACATTGGCCCCGTCCAACGTGCCAATGGTCAGCGCGCCGTTGAGCGAAAACTTCATATTCCCGGTTCCTGACGCTTCCTTGCCTGCAGTTGATATCTGCTCAGACAGGTCCGCCGCAGGGATCAGGCGTTCTGCCATGGTCACATTGTAATTGGGCGGGAAGACGATTTTCAGCCGGCCTTTGGTGGCCGGGTCAGCATTAATAACGGCCGCCACATCATTGATAAGGCGGATGATTTCCTTGGCAACATGATACCCTGGCGCAGCCTTACCCCCGAAGATTTTCACGCGAGGGGTCCAGTCCTGCTCCGGCGCGTCGCGCATGTCATTCCACAGCGCAACCGTCTCCAGCAAGTTCATCAACTGGCGTTTATATTCATGGATGCGCTTGATCTGCACGTCGAACATCGCGTCCGGATCGACGGACACGCCGCATGTGTCTTTGAGCCAGTTCGACAGCTTCGCCTTGTTGTCACGCTTGATCGACTGAAACGCCGCTAGGAACTCCTTGTCGCTATCCTTTGCCCCAAGCTGCTTGAGCTGTTCGAGATCAGTGAGCCAGGTCTCCCCAAGCTCCGAAGTGATCAGCTTGCTCAGTCCCGGGTTGCAGCCATCCAGCCATCGGCGCGGGGTGATCCCGTTGGTCTGGTTGATGATGCGGGTGGGGTGAATGCGGTGCAGCTGCTCAAACACCGTTTCCTTGACCAGTTCGCTATGCAGCGCGGAGACGCCATTGACCTTATGTGCCATGATGAAGGCCAGCTCCCCCATGCGCACTTCGCCATGCTCGACAATACGCGGGCTGCCGGGGTGTTCGGCCTGCTGGGCGTCGTCAATGTCGCGTATGATTTCAAGATGGCGCGGCAGGATACGCCCCATCAAATGCTCGCTCCACCGCTCCAATGCCTCGGGCAAAAGCGTGTGGTTGGTATAGGCAAGGCAACGGCGGGCCAAAGCTATAGCCTCGCTCAATTCCAATCCGTGCTCATCAGTCAGAATACGCACCAACTCTGGCCCGGCAATCGCAGGGTGCGTGTCATTGAGCTGGATCGCGACCATGTCGGGCAGTTTCGACAGATCATCCGAATCGCGGAAGAAACGCCGCATGATGTCTTGAAGGGAGGCTGCGGTGAAGAAATACTCTTGTTTCAGACGCAGCTCTTTGCCTGGCTCGGTCGTGTCATCAGGGTAAAGCACGCGGCTGATCGTGCGCGCCAAAGCCTCCGACCGGCTAGCCGCGATAAAGTCGCCGCTGTTGAAGCTTGCGAGGTCGAAATGCGTCACAGGCCGTGCCGACCAAAGGCGCAACGTGTTGCACCACTTGCCCTGCCAGCCAATCACCGGCGTATCAAAAGCCATCGCAAACACCGTTTCGCCCGGGTACCAGACGGCCTTGCCGTGGTGATGTTCAACATGGCCGCCGAAATTGATCCGGTATTTCAGCTCCGGGCGCTCAAACTCCCAAGCATGGCGCTGCGTGAGCCAGGTTTCCGCCCGCTCAATCTGCTGACCGGCCATGAAGTCCTGTTCGAACAGCCCATGTTCATAGCGAATGCCGTAGCCATGCGCCGGAATACGCAGGGTCGCAAGGCTGTCCATAAAGCAGGCCGCAAGACGCCCCAGCCCGCCATTGCCCAAAGCCGCGTCAGGTTCGTCATGTACAATCTCATCATAGTCTTGGCCCAGCTCTTGCAACGCGGCCTTGGCTTTCTCGACAAGACCCAGATTGGCCGCGACATCTTCGATCAGGCGACCCATCAAAAATTCCATCGACAGATAGTAGACCCGCTTTTGCCCCTCGGCGCGCGCTTCGGCCAAGCTTTCGTGCCATGGGCCAATCATCTCGTCGCGCAGGGCCAAGGACAGCGCCATGCGCCAATCGTAAACGCTTGCGGTGTCTTGTTGTTTGCCAAGCGAAAACCGCAGGCGATCTAGAATGACGTCTTTCATCGGATCCAAACTCGTTCAGAAATGTGGGCGCTAACATGGGGTTTTAGCGTGAATCATCTGGGGTTGGAAGCAACCAAGGCGCATATCTGCCCGATCACAGGCGCATAGCACAGCGCGTTGATTAAAAAGGTGCGCGTTGGTGGTGCAGCCGGTAAGCGCGCGGCGTGGTTCCGTAGTGGCCGCGAAAAACACGATAGAAATGGCTTATATTTTCAATCCCACATTGCGCGGCAATTTCGGGAATCGGGTCTTTGCTACGCGCCAAGCGATCCGCGGCAAATTCGCTTCTGACGCGATTGATATAGGCTGATGGCGTTAAGCCAAGCGCGCTCTTGCAGGCGCGGCACACATGTTCGTGGCTGCGCCCCGCCACAGCGATGAACCCAGGCGCGCCTTGCCGGAACACGGCCGGGTCGCGTGCGGCTTCGCATGCCTCGGCCAGCCATTGGGGCACTTTGTTGCCAAAAGAGCTGACAGGGGGGACGACCCGGTTGGCGAGTGTCAGCAAAAACTCATCCAACCGCGCATGGCTGCGTTTGGCGTTGGCGAGCTCTTGGGCCACGTGAATGGCGCGCTCGACCCGTGGCCCATGCAACAAATGCGTCTCGGGCTTCAACCCGCCGGTATCAAAGAAACGGCTCCGAAACTCCTGCTGGTAGCGGGTTAGAAAATGCGCCGCAGTGTCCGCGCGAAACATGACATTGATGATGTCGCAGCCAAGTTTCGGGTCCGCGCGAAAGGCATGCGCATCCTGAGGGCGCATAAATAAAAGGTGGCCCGCGCGTAGCCTTTCCCGCGCACCATTGATCCAGTGATCCGCCTCGCCCTTTTCGACCAGAAATACTTCGAAATAGTCGTGATCATGCGCGTGTTCGGGCCATTTCCGCGCTAACGATTTGCGCGCAACATGGCAGGCTTCGTCCGGCCTCAAATAGCTTGAAATGTGGAATCGTTTGACCTGCATGGCGCTAAGATAGGCAAATAAACCAGTCCAAAACCATCAGTAAATATCAATATAGCATCAAAAAATGTCAATCTGGACACATGCACGACCCTCAAGGCAACGCTAACGTATTGTGCGGGAGGATTAAATTTTATGCTGTTTATGAATCAGGATTTGTCTTTCAAACCGGTTTTGAATGAGCGCCCCCATGTCCTGAACGCGGCGGATATCTCACGCTATAATCTTGAAGGGTTTTGCCAGCCGATCAACGTGTTTTCTCCGGCCGAAATTTCCGAGATACGCGCATATGTGAATAACCTCATCGCTGCCATGGGCGAGAAAGGCGGTTACGGCATCAATTGCTATCAGGCGCGGCTATCAGGGCTGTACGATATCGCGACGAACCCTCGCATTCTCGACTGCGTCGAAGACCTGATCGGCCCGAACATCCTTTGCTGGGCCAGCGCGATCCTGTCGAAAAAACCGCATGATCCAAAGCGCGTGCCGTGGCACCAAGACGCCAGCTTTTGGATGCTGTCACCCGCGCGGACGGTGACTGTATGGCTTGCCATTGACGATGCCGATGAGGCAAATTCGGCCATGCGGTTCATCCCGGGGACGCATAAATTGGGGCCCTTGGAGACCTCGACTCGCGATGATGGTGCCTCCGTTTTCCATAAGGGAACAGCCGATGCTGATGCGCTCGGCGCGCCTTTCACCAACAGCTTGAAAGCAGGGCAAATCTCTCTCCATGCCGATATGCTGGTGCATGGCTCGCAACCCAACATCTCGGACCGCAGGCGCTGTGGGCTCACGCTGAGATATTGCCCGCCGGAGGTACGGATTATTGATGCGGATTGGGAGCGCGGGGTCGAAGCAATCGCCTGTCGCGGCAATCCCGGTGATTGGAGGACGCACCCGCGCCCAGACAACAACGATATTCTGGCAACCACGAGCCCCGTGGTCGTGGCAAATAACTAGGGGGCGGTCGTGGAGATTACCTGGTACGGCCACGCGGCCTTCGGACTGACCTCACAAAACGGCCCAAGGCTGATTACGGATCCCTACACGCCCGAGGGCGTGGGCTATGCGCCTATCACAGACCCGGCCGATCTGGTGGTGATCTCCTCCGATGATGATAGCGCGCATTGCCGCGCTGACTTGATTGCTGGCGAGCCGGAGGTCATCAACGCGCTGCACGCCGCCCAAAACGGCGGCCACGCCACCGCAGCCGGTCTGCGCGTCGACGCAATCGAAGCCGCCGAGTGGAACCACCACCCAGACCACGCCGTCCCCGGCCAAAACGGCATGTACCGCTGGGAGACGGATGGAATCAAATTCGCGCATATGGGCGATGTCGGAAACCCGCTAACCGAGGCCCAGCAGGATTTCTTCCAGGACACCGACGTGCTCTTCGCGCTGGCAGGCGGATATCTGACGATCCTGCTGCCCGATCTGATGGAAATGGTGCACCGCACCAAGCCCAAACTCATTATCCCGATGCACTTTCGCACGCTGAGCTACCGGCCGCGCAACACGATGTGGATCGAGAGCTTTCTGCACTATTTCAAAGAAGAGGATGTCGATTTCGCCTGCAATCACACGGTGACATTGACAGCCCAAGACATTCCCGAACGCACACGTGTTCTTGTGATGGATTACCGGCGCTAAGGGAACGCAACCCGGGCCGGCCAACCGGCTCCGGACAAAAAACGCCTTCAAGAATGGAGGCGCAACATAGGGAGAAACACCATGCGATTGACCAAACTGGTCGCAACCGCGTCGCTGATGGCTCTGACGGCCATGACCGGCGCTCAGGCCCAGGACGTGGCCCGCGAAGACACTGTGATCTTCGATCTTGACCGCACCATCAAAGACCCCAGCAATTTCAACTGGTTAACCCCCGGCACCAAGCGCATGCATGGCGCGCATCAAACCATGTGGGAGCCGCTTTTCATTTTGAATTACGCCACCGGGAACATCGACCCTTGGCTCGCCACAGGTTTTGAAGCCAATGATACTTCGACGGAATTCACCATTTCCCTGCGTGAAGGCATCGAATGGTCGGACGGAGAGGCTTTCAACGCCGATGACGTGGTGTTCACAGTCAATCTGGCGCTGACTAATGAAGAGATTTCCTCGCGCGAAGCCTCCACCGTGCGTGCCCAGGTCGCTAGCATCGAGAAACTCGACGACCTGACCGTTAAAATGACGCTGAACGCCCCCAACCCGCGCTTCATTGTGGAGAATTTCGGCGTGCGGATTTTCGGCTCTTTCCTGATCATGCCGGAGCATATCTGGAACGGCGAGGACCCCGCGACCTTCGCCTTCAACCCGCCCATTGGCACCGGGCCCTACACTTTCACCTCCGCCACCACTAACCGCGCGATCTGGGATCGCAACGATGATTGGTGGGGTGCCAAGACCGGCTTTATGGACCTGCCAGAGCCGCAGCACGTGATTTTCCTTGAATCGGGTGGCGCGGAAAGCCGGGCGCAGCTGATGGCCACCAACCAGATGGATGCGGCGCAAAACGTCTCCGTCGGCACGTTTGAGGCGATCCGGGCGCAAAACCCGGCCGTAACCGCATGGTATTCCGACTACCCATATGCCGCCGCAGACCCTTGCGCGCGCCAGTTGGAGATCAACACAACCATCGCACCCTGGGACGATCCAGCCATGCGCCGCGCGGTCAACCACATCATCGACCGCACTCAGATCGTGAATATCGCGACCGAAGGGGCAACCGTGCCGTCGCGCACGATGTTCGCGCAATATGGCTCGATGGATCCGTTCATCAACGCGGTCGTGGATGCGGGCTTTGAGCTGGCTCCCACGGCAGATGTGGCGGCAGGCCAAGCGCTGATTGAGGCGGCGGGCTACGCGAAAGGCTCAGACGGGATTTATGAGAAAGACGGCGAAGACCTGAGCGTGAAAATTCACGTCAACTCCGCCTCGACCGAATATACCCGCACCATCGACATGATCGTGGAGCAGCTTAATCGCGCAGGCGTCGCAGCCTCCTCCGTCCCGGTGGAGAACGGCGTATTCTGGGGGGAGGTTCTACCGTTTGGGTCCTATGAGATGAGCTACTCCTGGCTCTCCTGCGGCTCGGTCAATGAGCCCTGGGCCTCAATGGGACGTTATACGGTTAAGGACGTGGTCCCCGTGGGCGAGCGCAGCCCGGGCTTTAATAACACCTCCCGTTGGGATGGCCCCGCAGCCGCGGCCTATTCGGAAATTGTCGACAGCATGGCGGCGCTACCTTTGGGTGACAAGAGCATCCCCGGCAAAGTGGCAGATGCCTACCAGCATCTCGCAGCCGAAATGCCCTTCATCCCGTTGGTGCAGTCCTTCAAGCTTTTGCCAATGAACACAACCTATTGGACCGGGTGGCCGACGGCTGACAACAATTACAACCATCCGTTCTTCTGGTGGAACTCCACCCACCAGATCATCCACAATCTCGAGAAAGCCAACTAAGGCTTCTCCTTCGTGGCGGCGCCCCGCGCGCCGCCACATACCCTCACGCCAGATCGGAGGAATGTCCCATGTCGGACATCAAGGCGCATTTCGAAAACCACGGATTTTACCTCGCCAAAGGACTGTTCAAACCTGAGGAGGTTCAGGCGCTGGAAACAGATTTCGACCGTATTGTCGGCCAGCTGACGGCGAGCGGCGAGGCCATCGACGCCACTTGGGATGGCGGCGAGGCGCAGAAAATCGCCAGCCAGAATGACGTGATCCTGCACACGCATAACGTGCAGAAATACTCCCGCACTTGGCTAAACGCCTTCCTGAATGAACGGTTCCTGAGCGTGGTCGAACAAATTATCGGCCCCGACATCATACTCCATCATTCCAAGCTGTTCCAAAAACCGTCGGAGAACGGTTCCCCCTTCCCTATGCATCAGGACTGGCCCTATTTCCCAACCGTGCAAGACAGCATGATCGCGGGCATCATCCACGTCTCGGACGCCACGGATGAGATGGGCTGCCTGCGCATCTACCCGGGCTCGCACAAACTGGGCCGGGTCAAGGGCGCAGATGGTCGGCGGCAAAACGACTTGATCGACAGCTACCCGATTGAAGATGCAACAATCATCGAAGCCGAAGCCGGTGACGTCATCTTCTTCCATTACTTCACTTTGCACGGCTCCATGCCGAACCGCTCTGATGCCACGCGCAAAACCGTGCTCTGTCAGCTCTATGCAGGGACCGACCGTATCGAAGACGGCAACACCCATCCCGACGAGCGGATGGTGCTGCGCGGCTGGAACCACCACATCAGCCGCGCCGCCGCTGGCCAGGCAGCATAAAGGGGCAAGACATGAGCACGATCCCCCGCGCCTATCTTCTCAACCGGTTGCTGACGCTGTTTCTGACCGTCTTCATCGCGGCCACGCTGATCTGGATCATCCCCCGCCTCAGCCCCGTTGACCCGGCGGAGATCATGCTGGGCCGCATGGCCGCAGGCGCTGGCGCAGTCGCGGATTCGGAGGCCATACTGGCGCAGCTCCGCCAAAATTTCGGGCTCGATGATCCGCTTTTCGTGCAATACCTCAAATACTTGTGGAACACTGTTACCTTCAATTTCGGCCTCTCCACAGCCACTTTCCCGACACCCGTCTCCGCCCTGATCGCGCAAGCGCTACCTTGGACGCTCGGGCTTATGATCTTGTCCCTGATCATCACCTTCTTCATCGGCAACCTCCTAGGCGCGCTGATGGTGTGGGAGAAGAGCCCGAAGCTTGTCCGCGTCGCGATCCCCGCCGCGATGGTCTTCACCTCCATCCCGCCGATCCTGTCTGGGCTGCTGCTGATGTGGATCTTCGCGGCCAAGCTCCGCTGGTTCCCACTCACTGGCGCCTACGGTTTGACGGTCGAGCCCGGCTGGTCCTGGGATTTCGCCGTTTCCGTCATGCACCACGGCTTCCTGCCTGCACTCTCCATCGTGATCGTGACCTTCGGCTTCTGGGCGCTCGGCATGCGCGGGCTGATGATCACAGTGCAGGGAGAGGATTACGTGACGCTCGCCAAGGCCAAGGGCCTGCGCCCGCGCTACATCCTTTACAAATACATGATCCGCAACGCGATCCTACCGCAGATCACTGCCTTCGCGCTGAAGGTCGGACTGCTTATCGCAGGCCAGGTCCTCGTCGAACGCATCTTCGCCTATAACGGCATGGGCAAGCTGCTCTATGACGCGATCCTCGATCAGGACTTCCCCGTCATACAAGGGGTCAGCTTCGTCATTATCCTGATGACGGCGCTGTCGGTCTTCATCGTGGACCTGATCTATCCCTTCATTGACCCGCGCATCCGGCATGAGGTGACTTCATGAGCGACATGCCCCTCACCCGCGCCGAGCGCAAACGCCAGCGCCGCATCCGCCGCTTCGACAATCCATGGCTCAACCCCAAGCTCTTTTGGGGCGCGGGGCTGCTGCTCGCCATCATTGCCGTCGGCATCCTTGGGCGTTTGTTTTGGGACCCGGAGCTCGTCTTCGTGGGCTCCGGCATCCCCAAAATGCCGCCGCCCGGCTTTGAAAATCTGCGCGGCCAAAGCGGCACATTCGCCAACCCGCTCGGCACCGAGGGCTCCGGCCGCGACATGCTCGCGCTGATCATCATCGGCGCGCCGAACTCGCTCTATGTGGGACTCATGGCCTCGCTTATAGGCATGTCCGTAGGCATTTTCCTCGGCTTCACCTCCGGCTTCGTGGGCGGGCGGACGGATGACGTGATCCGGGTTCTCTCCGACGTCATGATCACCATCCCGCCTTTGCTGATCTTGGTGGTCTTTCAGTCGGCCTTCGGCGACGTCACACTCACGATGATGGCGCTGCTCATCGCAGGCTTTGTATGGCAGTCACCTACGCGCCTCATACGCGCGCAAGTCCTGTCGATGAAGCAATCGGGTTATGTGCAAATGGCCCGCCTCTCCGGCGCATCCACATGGCACATCATGTTCAAAGAGATGCTGCCTAACCTGGTTCCCTACCTCTTCGGCTCCTTCATCGCAAATGTGACCACGTCCATCGTCACTGCCGTTGGCCTCGAAGTCCTGGGCCTCGGACCACAGCGTATCCCCACCCTTGGCCGTACAATATATGAGGCGATCAACGCGGGCGCGCTGATCCAGAACCTCTGGTGGTGGTGGGGCATTCCGACACTACTGCTCGCCGTTATGTTCATCGGGCTCTTGCTCATCAACCTCGGCCTTGATGAGGTCTCCAACCCCCGTCTGAGAAAGTTGAAACTATGAGCGCGTTGTCCATCACCGACCTCTCTATCGACTTTCCGACGACCAAGGGGGTCGTCCACGCTGTGACCGGGCTCTCCCTAGCGGTCGCGCGTGGACGGCGCGTCGGCTTCATCGGCGAAAGCGGGTCCGGCAAAACCACAACCGCGCTTGCTGTCATGCAAATGCTCGCCGAACCGGGCAAGGTTGCAGGCGGCTCGATTACGCTTGGCGAGACAGACATGCTGTCGCTGAATGAAGAAGAGATGCGTAAAGCCCGCCTCAGCCGCGTCAGCTACATCCCGCAAGGCGCGATGAATTCCCTCAACCCTATCATGCGGATCGAAGACCAGCTTTGGGACGGCATAACCGCGCATGAGGGCACAACGGATCGGGAGCAACTGAAAGCCCGCTCCGACGAGGTGTTGGAAAGCGTGGGCATGCCTGCCCGCGTCGGCCAGCTCTACCCGCATGAGCTGTCGGGCGGCATGAAGCAACGGGTCTGCATCGCGCTCGGCGTGATCCTGACACCGGACCTGATCATCGCCGACGAGCCCACCAGCGCGCTCGACGTTGTCACGCAGCGCCATGTGATGCAGACCTTGAAAGACGTGCAGGACAAGATCGGCGCAGGGCTGATCCTGATCGGCCATGACATGGGGCTGATGGCGCAATCCGTCGATGAGCTCGCCGTGCTGAAAGATGGCGTCCTGGTCGAGCATGGCGACTCAAGACAAATCATCGAAAACCCGCAACACCCTTACACGCAGGAGCTGATCTCCTCCGTCCCGCTGGTCGGCGGCGATAGCTTTCTGGACGCCGAAGTCGGCGCGCCGCCCATCAACCGGGGCGAACCGGGCGTGCCGCTCCTGGAATTCAAATCCGTCTCCAAAACCTACGGCAATGTCACGGCCCTGCAGCCCATGTCCTTCGCGCTCGACGGGGAGGTACCGAAGATCATCTCCATCGTGGGCCAATCCGGCTCAGGCAAATCCACCATGGGCTCCCTCATGCTGGGCTTCAACCCGCCCTCCACCGGTCAAGTGCTGTTCGAAGGGCAAGACATCGCCAAGATGAACGCCGCGCAATCGCTGGAGTTTCGCAAACAGGTGCAGGCCGTCTTCCAGGACCCTTACGCTTGCTTCAACCCGTTTTACCGGGTCAATCACGCGCTGAAATTCCCGTTCAAGCAATTCGGCTATGCCACGTCGGAGGCGCAGGTGCAGGAGAAGATGGAGGAAGCCTGCCGCGCCGTAGGCCTCGATCCGTCCCTCGTGCTGGGGCGCTACCCGCACCAACTGTCAGGCGGTCAGCGCCAGCGCCTGATCGTCGCGCGCGCGCTTATGCTCAGCCCAAAGCTCTTGATCGCCGACGAGCCAGTTTCGATGGTCGACGCATCCTTGCGCGCCACAATACTGAAAAACATCTACGACCTGAAAGACCGCTATGGCATCTCGATCCTCTACATCACCCATGATCTGGCCACGGCCTACCATGTCTCCGACTACGTGATCGTGCTCTATCAGGGCCATGTCGCCGAGGCCGGCCCGCCACAGGAGGTGATTGGCAACCCCAAACACGAATACACTCGCCTCTTGATCGACTCGATCCCTTGGCCCGATCTCGACCGGTCCTGGGGCACGCCGTCCACCGCTGCTGAGGACGCCGAACGCCTCGACCGCCTCGCGCGCGACAATAAGACCGAATTCCGCGGTTCCGTGTCCGGTTTTGACCTCGAGCTGTCGTAACACATGACCCATGACGCGCGTTTCACGGCGGAAAAGATCGCCAAACGGCTGGAGCTGATCCGCCCGCTGGTCTTTCGCAACAAGCAGCCTTTGCCCCCGTTCTGGATCCTACCGCTCAAAGACGCGATTGAGGAACCACCGCTCGACGCAGACCCGAGCACCTGGGACCGCGTCCCGCATAACAGCTATTGGGGCAAACCCGATCTGAACTTCCTCATGCGCTCCCATTTCACCGTGCCGAGCGATTGGGTCGGCAACCTCGCCCTGCACCTGCCTTTGGGAGAGGCCGGCGATATTTTCACCCATCCCGAGGGCCTGGTTTATATCGACGGCAAGCCGATTGCGTCGGCCGACCGCTACCACCACACCGTGCCCCTGCCTGATCACGTCCATGACGGGCAGAACCACCAGATCGCGCTGCATGGTTGGACCGGGTTGTCCGGCTGGCCACCCGATCCAAACAACAACCAGCAACTTTTCATGGAGACCTGCACGCTCGTCACCCGCGACCGGCCCACACAGTTTTTCCTCTGGCTCGCCAATGCCGCCCTCGGCACCGCGCGGGAGCTGCTGGACCGGCGCTCAGAGCGGCACAATATACTAACCGCGCTCGACCGCGCCTTTCTGACGCTCGATACGCGCGACCCTGTTGGGTCGGAGGCGTTTTACGAAAGCGTGCCCCACGCCCTTGAACAACTCCGCTCAGACCTCGACCAATCCGGTGCGCCGCAAGACGTGACGCTCCACGCCATTGGCCACGCGCATATGGATGTGGCCTATCTCTGGCCCGTGAGCCAGATGCGCAGGAAGGTGGCAAGAACCTGCTCCAACGCATTGAGATTGATGGAAGAATACCCGACCTTCCGCTTCTCCAACTCCCAAGCCGTGCTCTACGACTTCCTCGAAGAGGACTACCCGGAGATTTTCGAGCGTATCCGCATGGCGGTCGCCCGCGGCCAGTGGGAAGTCTTCGGCGGCATGTGGGTGGAGCCCGACGTCAACCTTGCAGGGGCCGAGGCGCTGGTGCGGCAGCTCGTCCTCGCCCGCCGCTATTTCCGCCGCAAATTTGGCGATGCGGAGACGCCTATCCTCTGGCTCCCCGACACGTTCGGCTTCCCTTGGAGTCTACCGCAGCTGGCCGCCCAAGCTGGGATCAAATGGTTCTGCACCAACAAGATGAACTGGAACCAATCCAACCGCATGCCGTCCTCGACCTTCTGGTGGCAGGGCATTGATGGGACGAAACTCCTCTCCCACGTGCTGACCACGCCGCGCGACGTGCAATATCTGCCCTTCCCGACGAACTATAAAAGCGACCTCACCGCGCCGGAGGTGCTGGGCACATGGGAGCATTCCACCGCCAAGGACCGCATCCGCGACCTGCCCATTTGTTTCGGCTACGGCGATGGCGGCGGCGGCCCGACCGAAGGGCTGATCCAGACCGCCAAAGCCTATGCGTCCATGCCCGGCATGCCTGCGCTGAAAATGTCCACCGTCCGCGACGCTTTCGAGGCGATGGAGCCACAAGCAGAAGGTCTGCCCGTCTGGAATGACGAGCTCTACCTCGAAGGCCATCGCGGCGTGCTGACCTCCAACGGCTGGATCAAGCGCAAGAACCGCAAGGCCGAAATCGCGCTCCATGAAGCCGAGGCGCTCGCTGTCATCTTCGGTTTTGAGGCAGACCTGACCAAAGCGTGGGAGCTGCTCTGCCTCAACCAGTTCCACGACATCATAACCGGCACTGCCATCCGCGACGTGTTCGAAGACGCTGCTAAGGACTATGACGCAATAGCCGCAGATATCGCGGACGTACTAGCCCCCATTCTGGAGGGCGCCGACGCCGTCACCAACACCTCCCCCTATCCCCAAGCTCCACTCGTCGAAGCGGACGGCACCTTCCACCAAATGCCTGAAATGGCTCCTTACGAAACGCTCTCGTTGGATGCCGCCCTTCCCGTCCGAGACACGCCAAGCACCACCCAATCCGGCTCTAGCTTCACACTAGAGAACGCCCAGATCCGTGCCATCATCAATCAAGCAGGCCAGATCACGGAGTTTTACGACAAGCGCGCCAAGCGGCAGGTCCTCTCAGGTCTTGGAAATGTGTTGCAAGCTTTTGAGGACCGCCCCCTCGTCTGGGACGCATGGGATATTGATCCGTTTTTCGAGGATAGGGCCGAGACGCTCGACGGCCCTGCCGAAGTTTCAATTTCCGAACAAGGCGCGCATCGCGCAGCGCTGACTGTCAAAAGACGTTACGGCTCCAGCACGATCACCCAAGTCATCCGTTTGGAGAATGGTTCGGCTCAGCTGGACTTCGAAACTGACGTCGATTGGCACGAAACCCATGTGCTGCTGAAGGTCGCATTCGAGATCAACGTCCTCGCCCCCCGCGCCACCTATGACATCCAATGGGGCCATATCGAGCGGCCCACGCATCGCAACACCAGTTGGGACGCAGCCAAGTTCGAAGTCTGCGCGCATCAATGGGCCGACCTTTCAGATGGAAGCTACGGGGTCGGCCTGCTCAATGATTGCAAATACGGATACGACATTCGGGACAACACAATGCGCCTGTCTTTGATCAAATCCGCCACTATGCCCGATGTGGCTGCGGATCAGGGGGCACATCACTTCACCTACGCGCTTCTACCGCATCAGGGCGATTGGCGCGGCACGGTCGAACGCGCGGCGGCAGCGCTGAACCATCTCGCGCGAGTCCATGGCGGGTTGGCGCGGGACCCGCTCGTCCGATGCGCCGCTCCAAATGTAGCGCTGGAGACCTTAAAGCCGTCTGACTTCCACAATGGTTTCGTTCTACGCCTCTCAGAAGCGCATCGCATCTACGGGCCCGTTCAAATCACCTTGCCTGACCTCGTCACCTCCGTCGCGCGCTGTAACCTGCTTGAGGATATCGAGGAGGAACTGCAGCTCGACGGTCGCATTCTGACCCTGACCCTCAAACCGTTCGAAATCGTCACCCTGCTCTGCCGAGTAGCCTAACTTTTTGGCTGAAACTCCGGCGGCAACCCTTCGCTCCAAAGGCGTAGCTCGTCCAGAAACCCAAGCGCCGTTTGCCCAAACGGTGTGATTGAATACTCGACCGAGACGGGCGCCGTGTCGCGCACTTGCCGCCTCACTAGCCCAGTTGCCTCCAACTGCCGCAGACGTTCGGTGATCATCTTCTTGCTCGCACCTTCTATCATGCGGGCAAGGTCATTGAACCGCACCAGCCCGTCCCGAAGGTGCCACAGGATCGAACCGGTCCATTTCCCGCCAATCAGCCGCATGCCTCGCTCAATCGCGCAAGGCGCAAGGCAAGCATGTTCGACAAAACGGCGGCCTTTCTCATCCTGGTCCACCCTGGCGCGCATCGCGGCCTCCTAATCCTAGGTTACAAAAAGTATACTGGTTGTTATTCGTATCCAGCCATCGCTATCTCCTGTCAAGCGACCAAGAACTTTGTCAATTGCAATGGAGCCCCCCATGTCCCGACCCGATATCCACCTGTTCACCGCCGCGACGATGAATGGCTACAAGCCGGTCATTTTTCTTGAAGAGGCAGGCGTCCCTTACGACCTCACTTTCCTCGACTTCAGCAAATGGGAGCAAAAGGCGTCGGACTATATGAAGCTCAACCCGAACGGGCGGATCCCCACCATCGTGGATCGCTCCAATGGCGACTTCGCCGTGTTCGAATCCGGCGCGATCCTATGGTATCTGGCCGAGAAATACGGAGCTTTCCTGCCTGAGGACCCGAAGGCAAAGTCAGAGACGCTGCAATGGCTGATGTTCCAGATGGGCGGCATCGGCCCGATGATGGGGCAAGCGATGTATTTCCAGCGTATTGCCGCCCCCAACGGAAACGAGGAGCCGTTCTCTATCAAGCGCTATGTCGATGAAACCCGCCGTCTTTTGGAGGTATTGGATACGCGATTGGCCGGGCGGGACTGGCTGGCGGGCGGTACCTACACGATTGCAGATATGGCGACCTACCCCTGGGCGCGCGCATTCCCTTGGGCAAAGGTTTCAGTCGACGGGCTCGACAATCTCAAAGCGTGGTTCGATCGGATTGATGCGCGTCCAGCCGTTCAAAAAGCGCTCACCATCCCCAAAGCGCAGCCGCAATTCTGGGATGCGGCTGCGGATGATAGCCTATTCGCCGCAGAAAACGCAGCGCGGTTTTCCTCTGATGTCAAACCGACGTAGGCGCTGATCAATGACCTTTTTAGGAAGCAGGCGCTTTGAGCCCCTTATCCATCAGTGCCTTGATCTGGGACTGCGACGTGCCCGCAACGATGCGCCCCAGTTCCGCGTCACCGCGCAAAACCAAAAGCGTTGACCGGCGCGGTATGGCGCGATCCGTCGTCACAGCGGCTGACTTGTAGGTATCCCAGTCAACCTTTACGAATTTCATTGCTGCGTCATAGGCCGGGTCTTCACTGCGGATTGCATTGATCACGCGTTCCTGGCGCCGACATGTGCTGCACCAGCTAGCAGAGAAGTCAACGAAAACCGTTTTTCCTTCCGCCAGCGCGTCTTCGATGACGCCCGGAGTGTAATCCACGAAATTGGCGGCCATGGCCGAAAAGGGGGCAAGGGTCGCCGCAAAGGCTGCCGCAAGAAGGTGACGTCTTTTCATAAGCTTATCCTTGGTTAGAGAGAGACAGAGAGATCTTGAAGCCAGATTGGCATGACATCCAAAAGCCACCCTTCGATGACGTAATGGACTTGGAAAAACAGCATAGCACCGACGGCCACGAAGGTCGCGCCGATGATGGGTTTGGAGCGTTCGGCAAGCCCGCGCAGGGCCTGCGCACGGGTCCGGATCGCCTCCCGCGCGCCAAGGCCCAACCCGATAATCAGGGTCGAGACACCAAGTGCAAAGGCGCACATGATCAAAGTGACATAGCCCAGATTTTCGCCTTGAGAGGCCAGCGCAATCGCCCCGCCCAACGTCGGCCCAATGCAGGGCGACCAGACCGCACCCAGAAGCAAACCGCCCAGAAACTGGCCGCGCAGCGAACCTGCATCGATATCATTCATCCGCGCATCGGCTCCGGCGGCCATACCGGCCGTGGCCATCTCAAATCGCGAGGACAGTTGCGGCACCAACAGGATCAAGCCGAAGACCATCATTAACACCGCGCCAATTTGCGCGAGCCGGTCCTGCGTCAGCCCGATGCTTGCACCAAATGCCGTCACCAGCACGCCAAACACCACGAAAGACAGGCTCATGCCGGCCGCCAAAGCCACCGGCCCGTATCTATTGGCGTTGAGCGCACCCACGAGAATAATCGGCAATACCGGCAGCACGCATGGGTTTATTAGTGTCAAAAGCCCTGCGAGATAGGCAAAGATGAATTCCATAGGGCGGTTGCCTCATCAATTATGGCGAACACCGTTGAACGGGGCTGTCTACACAATCTCAAACGATGTAGCGGGCAAGGTGCACACGGTCATGTCACGTTCGCGTGTGGAAATGGTGAACGCGTGCCAAGCCATTTGTCTGAGAGATCTGCTAGCGCGCGACGTCAACGAGCCCGCTGTCTTTCAGAAGGTCAATGCAGAGCCGCTCAATCGGTTTTTCGGAGATCGTTTTGGGAATTTCGTCGAGCACCTGCCAGATGGCGGGCACCTCGTTTTTCTGCAGCTCGGACCGCGCCCACTCCGCGATCTTTTCGGTCTCAGCGCCAGGTTCCAGCACCAGCGCCGCCACAAGCGTTTTTTCCCCTGCGACCGTCTCCGGGGTCGCAACGCCATAGGCGAACACATCCGCGACACCCGGGTGTTTGCTCAGCACCGACTCCACCAGATAGGTGTTCACAAACTCGCCATTCCGCCTGACACCGCCGCCTACGCGGTGATGGAACCAGTACCAGCCATCCGCGTCACGGCTAGCGATATCCCCGCTGCGAAACCAACCGCCTGAGACCTTCTCGGCGCTGGCCTTCTCGTTATGTAAATACTCGACTGGGTCCGGGCCCCGATCCTCATAACGAAAACAGATATGGCCTTGGGTGCCATCAGGGACAGGATTGTCACTGTCGTCCAGAATTTCCGCGACAATCCCCTTTGGCGGCCGCCCAACGGAACCGATCGGCCCCTCGCTATGGTGGTTGATCAACACGCCGCCACCTTCGGTACTGCCGTATAGCTCTGTGATCTGGACGCCGTACCGCTCCCGATACGCATCCCAAAGCGCGGCCGGCATACCCGACGAGATCACCAGCTTGACCGGATTGCCCTTGTCATCGACCCGGGGCGGGTTGGAAAAGAACTCAGGCGTCATGCCACCCAGAAGACTAAAGGTCTGGCAGTCATAGGCCCGGCAGATGTCGAGCATACGCGTCTTGGTAAACTTGCGGCTGAACACCATATGCTGGCCGCGCCGCATCGCGATGTTGAGGATGTACTGCGCGTTGACATGGCAGAGCGGCAAACCAGTATAGAGCCTGTAGGAAGGATCAATCCCCAGACCCAGCAGAAGCTTGTAGTCGCGCAAATGGCTGGCATGGCTGCGCACCACCGCTTTGGGGTTCCCGGTCGTGCCCGAGGTGAACATCATGAAGAGCGGGTCGCCTTGCGCAATTTTTTCTGGCGCGGCCAACGGAACAGCTCCGGCCAGCGCCGCATCATATTGGATCCAGCTTTGCCGCGTTTCGGGCAGTTGTGGCAACGTCCCGACGAGCAACACATTTTTGAGCGCGCCCAAACGAGGCTCGACATCCAGAACCAGCTGCGCCGCATAATCCCCCAAGATCAACGCCTTGCACGCTGTGAACTCCAGCATGTAGACCAGCTTGTCTCCGGTACTACGCGGGTCGATAGGGACGTAAACGGCTCCCAGAAAAGCCGTCGCAACCATCATCTCGATGAATTCCGGGTGGTTTTGCAGCATAATCGCCACGGGGTCGCCCTTGCCGATCCCAATCGATTGCAGCCACCCCGCAAGCGCCATCGCGTTTCGTTCAAGCATGCCCCAAGTCAGTGCTTCATCTTCAAACCCGCCATCAGGTGCGATGCTGACAAAGCTCGCAAGAAGGGCATCCGGGCGCTCCTTTGCCCAGGACGTCACGATGTCGCCAATTGGTAACTCTGTGTTCTCCAAACCTGCCACCTAGTTTCTTTACCCTCTGAAAAACGTCATTTGCGCAGCCGATGAAACTTACAAATTTGTAAACTCTCGCGCAGCTTCCCACAATGCTCGCCCCCCATCTTGGTCTCATCGAAAAGCAGACAGGCTTTCAACAGACACAAAAAGGAGAGATCAAATGACGAAGACAAAAATTGCTACAGGCGCACTGGCAGGGCTGGCACTCACTGGGGCCGTCGCAGGTTCCGTATCGGCACAAAGCGCCGCGGAGGCCACCGGCCTGACCATGGCGCAAGCCATCGAAATCGCGCTTCTGGAAGTCTCCGGCGAGGTGCAGGAGGCCGAGTTGGAAAAGGATGACGGTGTGATGATCTACGAGATCGAAATACTGGATGCGAACGGCCAGGAGTATGAAGTCGAAATCGCCGCTGACACAGGCACGGTGATCGAGGTCGAAGCGGAAGATGAGGATCACGACTGACCCGCACCATACAAGCGAAGCATTGGCAAAATCGGAGGTCGGTCATTAGACTGACCTCCAACCATTTGAAGCCCGAGGGAAACATGCGAATTCTACTGCTGGAGGACGACGCACAGCTTGGCTCCTGGGTCACAAACGGGCTGCGCGAAGAAGGCCATGTCGTTGACCATTTTTCGGATGGCAAGGACGCGCTGATGGCGGCCATGGGACAGGAATACGACTTGTTGATCTTGGACCGTATGGTTCCCGGCCTTGACGGTCTGGCCGTTTTGAAATCCTTGCGGGCGTCCAAGAACAACACCCCTGCCCTGTTCCTCACGGCCCTCGGCGAGGTCGATGCCCGGGTGGAGGGCTTTGATGCGGGTGGCGACGACTACCTGACAAAGCCCTTTGCCTTTGCGGAGCTGTCCGCGCGAGTCGGCGCGCTTGGCCGCCGCCGCGACGGCGCAGACCAGACCCAGACCGAAGCCACCACCCTGCGCCACAGCGATCTGACCCTCGATCTGCTGGCGCGCACTTGCAAGCGTCAGGATCAACAGATCGAGCTGATGGCCAAAGAGTTCAAACTGCTTGAGTATCTCATGCGCAGGCCCGGACGGCTGGTCACACGCACGATGCTGTTGGAGCAGGTTTGGGATATGAGTTTTGATCCCACGACCAGCGTGGTGGAAACCCATATCAGCCGATTGCGCTCCAAAATCGACAAGCCTTTTGAAACCCCGTTGATCAAAACCCGCCGAGGGGAAGGCTATGTCTTTGGCGGGTAAACTTGCCTGGCTCCGACGCTCGTCGACGCTACGGCTCTCACTCGCCCTTTCAGCAATTTTTGCGCTGTGCATGGCGACGGCCGTTTTTATCGCAATTGCCATCGGGTCTGACGTGTTCGAACGCCGCATCGATACAACGCTCGAAACCCTTGCACGGACGTCTGATTTGGGCGGGGCGCGCGGCGACACTTTCGGGGTCATCCTGCGTCGCCCTGACGACATAAACGACCTGCCCCGCCCCTTTGCGCGCGTCATCGCGCGCGGCGGCGGCACGGTTGTTCTGGACCGCGACTACCGCCAATCCGAAGCATGGCGCGTGCTGGTTGACCGCGACAGCAAGGGCGCGCCGATCATGGCAGCCCTTCCCCTTGAAGATGCGGAGGACGCGTTTGATCTGCTGGGGGGGATTCTATGGATCACCGTGCTGACCATGATCGCCTTGACTCTGATGGTCGGACTGGTCACGGGCATTCTCGCCCAACGGCGCATGAAGCGCATCAATGGCACGCTCACGGCACTGGCGTCTGGCGATCTAACCGCACGCACCGGGATCGCACGCAATAGGGATGATCTGGACGATATGGCGCGTCAGGTTGATGTGACCGCGTCGGAGTTGGAGCGGCTGGTCGCGCAAACCCGAAACCTCAGTGCAAGCCTGGCCCATGATCTGCGCACACCGCTGGCGCGGCTCAGGTCTCGCCTCGAAACCCTGCCTGAGGGAGAGGAACGCGGCGCCGCGCTGGAGGAAGCGGAACGCCTCTCCAGCATTTTTGACACGATCATGCGGGTCGCGCGGATCGAAGCGGCGCAAGGAACTGACGGGTTTGAACCCGTGGCCCTCGGTGAGCTGATGCGCGATCTGGCGGAGACCTTCGGACCCGTGGTCGAGGATGAGGGCAAAACACTCAATTTAAACATAGACGGCAATGATACGGTAATGGCCGACCGCCAAATGCTGGTTCAGGCCACAGCCAACCTGATCCAGAACGCCATGCGCTACGGCGGGGACCAAATCGCGCTGTCAGCACGCGCGGGAGCCATCTCTGTCGCCGACAATGGCCCCGGGGTCGATCCTGACCAATATGCTGAAATCGTCAAACCGATGGTCCGTCTCGACACAACGCGGCAAAGTGACGGAACGGGGCTGGGGCTCGCGCTCGTGCGTGCGGTGGCAGACCGCCATAATGCCCAGCTGATCTTATCCCAAACCGACCCGCACGGGCTGACGGTCACTTTGAAGTTTGCAGATTTGTAAGGTTTCACGCAGGCGGGCGTAAGTTCCGGCCCGCATATCAGTTTCATCAACGACAACAGATGAAACTGGAGATACCAAATGAAATCCTTCCTAACCAAAATCGCATCGAGCGCCGCAAACGTTGCCCTCATCATTCTGGCCTGCGTTCTGGCGGGGCTGGGCCTGTGGCTGGTCTTCGTGCTTGCGTTGTTCGCACTTGCGGTGATTGGCCTGAGTTTTCTGGCCGCGCCGCTTTTGGCGCTGATCCAGCCCGACAAAACAGACGAAGCTGAGACGGTCACCGCTTAACGCGGTGACCTCGCGTGGACGGGGGATCAGAGATGACAGAAAAAGCAAAACCACATGGATTTGTAACGCGGGTGATCCACTGGCTCGCAGCCGGTTTGCTTGCCTTTGGCTACTTAAAAGGGCTGGACAACGTATCCCAACTCGCTGACCCGGGTTTGATGCAGCTTGAAATCTTCTACGCCCTGGGGCTCGGCGCACTCTTTGCCATCCGACTGATCTGGACGAAGACTTTCGCAGGCGCTACGCGGCTGCCCAGTGAGGCCCCGGCGTGGGAGCATAGGGTGTCGCGGGCCGTACATTTTGGGCTTTATGCATGCGTTTTCGGGATTGTTTTGTCCGGGCTTGGCATCGCGCTTGCGTTCTCAGTCCCTGCGCTCAGCGGGTTTGCGCTGTCAGCGATGGTTTTTCTGCATGAGGCTTTTTTGAACCTTTTGCCTGCCTTCCTGCTCACCCATATCGCCGGTGCGCTTTGGCACAAGATCATCCGGCGCGATGGCGTGTTGGAAAGCATGACCGGGACTCTGGGGCGTCCCGCCTAAACTACCCGAAAGCCCAGGCGGCGAAAGAGGCCGCCCGCTAGGCCCCATCCAAAACCGCATCCGCAACAGCCGCGCCGCAGGTTGCAGTATCAGCAGGCCCACCAAGATCGGACGTGCGCAACCCCTCCTCCGCCAAAACGCGCTCGAATGCAGCGATGATCGCATTGCTGGCCTGCTCGGCACCAAGATGCTCCAACATCATCGCCGCCGCCCAAATCTGCCCAATGGGATTGGCGATGCCTTGCCCGGCAATATCCGGCGCCGAGCCATGGACCGGCTCAAAGAGCGAAGGGAACACACCTTCAGGGTTGATGTTGCCCGACGGCGCAATCCCTATCGTTCCGGTGCAGGCCGGGCCAAGATCGGACAGGATGTCGCCAAACAGGTTTGAGGCCACAACCACGTCGAACCAATCCGGATGCAGCACAAACTGGGCCGTCAGAATGTCGATATGGTATTTGTCGACGGTTATGCCGGGGTAGTCAGCGGCCATTGCCTCCACCCGCTCATCCCAATAAGGCATCGTGATCGAGATCCCGTTGGATTTGGTCGCCGATGTCAGGTGTTTGCCGCGTTTTGCTGCCAGCTCAAAGGCGTATTTCAGGATGCGGTCCACCCCGACACGGGTCATGACGGTTTCCTGCATGACGACCTCCCGGTCGGTGCCGGGGAACATCTTGCCCCCGATGGAGGAATACTCGCCCTCGGTGTTCTCCCGCACGATCATCATATCGATGTCGCCAGGGGACCGGCCCGCCAACGGAAGCGGAACCCCTGGCATCGCGCGCGCCGGGCGCAAACTCACATATTGATCAAACTCCCGCCGAAACTGGATGAGCGAGCCCCAGAGCGAGATGTGATCCGGCACAATCTCCGGCCATCCAACGGCTCCAAAAAACAACGCGTCGCTTCCACCTAACTGGTCTTTCCAGTCGTCAGGCATCATCTGCCCGTGCTTGACGTAGTAATCGGCGGACGCGAAATCGTGCTCGACGAAGTCAAATCCCAGGTCGAACCGCTTGGCCGCTGCCTGCAAGACGCGGACACCTTCTGGCGTAGTCTCTTTCCCGATCCCGTCGCCCGGGATTACGGCGATTTTCCAACTGTTTTTTGACATGCGCGGTCCTTTCCGTTCCTCACTGAGTAGGCCACTCGGTAAGGTCAGGCAACAAAGGTCGGCGCATGCCTGTTTTGTGTGTCAGACGGCTCGACGTCGCATCGACCCGCCTTGTTGTGTCTTACTCAGCGGCGACTTGAGCGGACGCTTCGTCTTGTTCGCCGTATCCCTTCGGGACCGAAAGGTCAGGCAGGCCTGCCGCACGTTTTTGAAGCGCGCGGCCAATAACGACGCGGCTGATTTCGGTCGTGCCGTCAACAATGCGCAGCATCTGGGCCAGACGCGACAAGCGGTCCAAGCCGTATGGCTTGAGCAAGCCCATACCGCCCAACACTTGGGTGCAGGTGTTGGCGGCCTTCACGGCAGCATCTGGCACAAAGCGTTTGGCATGCGCAGCCATCAACGGACCCTCGGGCGAGCCAAGCGCTTCGGCGGCTTTGCGGTACAGCAGCTTGGAAGCTTCCAAATCCGTCGCGACCTCCCCGAGCATCCACTGAATGCCGTCGAGCTCTATGTTCTTCCCACCAAACATCTTGCGGTTTTTCGAATAAGACAGCGCGGTGTCCAGCGCCGCTTGCATCAGCCCACAGCAACCGGACGCGATCGACACACGCGCAATATCAATCGCCATCAGCGAGCCCTGCAGCCCCTGCCCGATTGGCAGGATGACGTTGTCCTCACTCACTACAACATTGTCGAGATACATCTCAGACATCGGCAGGAAGCTGTAAGACGGCGTGTCGTAAAGCGGGCCAAAACTGAGGCCCGGCGCATCTGCCGGGATAGCAATCATGGCCATGTCTTTGTGACCCGGCGCGTCGCTGGTCTTCACAACCGTGAAGTAAATGTCAGCCTCACCAGCCAAGCTGACCCAGGCTTTCGAGCCGCTGATCGTCCAAGTGCCGTCATCGTTGATGGTAGCGCGCGTGTACATCTTCATCGGGTCGGACCCCGATTGCGGCTCAGTCAGCGCAAAGTTTGCAAGCTTACGGCCCGACGTCAGATCGCGGGCCCACTTTTCCTTGAACGCGTCGGTTCCGTAACCGCAGCCCGCAAAGGTGCAAATGTTGTGCATCGACAAGGCAAAGGCATAGGCCCCGTCACCCAATCCCAGCTGTTCATAGACCTGGATGCCTTCAGACAATGGCAGGCCCTGCCCACCCCATTCCTCAGGCGCGTAAAGCCCTGTCAGACCCGCCGCACCCGCTTTGTCGGAGGCATCGCGCGGCCAGGATTTTTTCTCATTCCATGCATCGACATTCGGGATAATCACATCCTGCGTATGATCATGGGCGGCAGCGAGAATGGTGTCGAGTTTGGTAGACATGGGCAAATTCCTTGGATGGACGCACATATCCAATCACGCCAACTGAAATATGGGCGCTGCATTGGAAAGATGCTTTGATTTGACTTTCGAAGCCTGCATACAAGGCGCAAGACGGCTTCTCCATCTCACGGACTGACAGCTCATTGTCCAAAAGTGACAAATTCAGCCAGTTGGCGCGTTCCGTCGGCGATAAGCACTCGGTGTGCCCCCTGTCCATCGATGAAACGCCTTATGAAAGCTTGCAGCGGAGGAAAAACCAACATCCTGCGCAATCGCCTCGATGCTGGCATCGCCCACTTGCAAGCTCCGGATGGCTATGTCGCGTCTAAGCGCATCTTTGATGGATTGAAAGGAGGTCCCATCGGCCTCCAACCTTCGGATCAGGGTGCGGGGCGTCATGTGGAGCGCTTTAGCTGCGGCCTCAAGATGCGCCTCCTCCCAAGTCGACTGGTTGAGATAGGCGCGCACGCGCAAGGATTGGGTATGCTCTTGGGAGCGGGTGAATATCCAATCGCGCGGTGCATTTTCCAAGAAACGGTCAAGGTCGTTGGTGCTACGGACTTGCACCGGGCCCAAGGCATCGGTGTTGAAATAAATCGCCGATTTGTGGGCTGCAAACCGAACCGGGGCCGGAAAAATCAGCGCGTAATCCTCGTCAAAGCTTGGCCGGTCGAAAGCGAAATCAACGGCAGCAACCGCGACCTCCCGGCGCGCAAGCCAAGACAAGATACCATGCGCCAGCTTGAGGATCAGCATATGACCAAACCGTTGCGAAGGCGCGTCGGTCAGAGGTATCAGGCACAGCGCCCGCGTCTCATCGCCCTCGGCCAGTTCAAACTGGTAGTCATCCAACAGCAAGTTCCAAAAAGTCGAAAAGCGGTAGAGCGCCGATGCCAAACTGGTCGACTCGCGCAGTGACGTGAGCAGATGCTGAAGCGCGCGCGGACGAACAGGGCGCGACCAGAGTCCCATCATTTCGTCGCCGGTCTCTACGGCCGCCAACTGGTAGAGCCGAACGATCTGGTCAAGCGTCACCCGCCCTTGGGGCGTGTCACCCCCAACAGCCAGACCCGATCTTTCCAGCAAAGAGCGGAAGTGATCCGGGCCGCAAAGCGACTCCAGCGCAACTAGCCAATCCCATATGAATTGGGTTGAGACGGTCGAGATCGCGGCTGTTGGCTTGGCAGTCATTCCATTGGCACGCTATCAGCCAAACGGCTTGGCAGAAACCCATCCCTCCACGCTTTTGCGAAGCAGCGAGCTATGCCGCCAGCTCGCGCTTAGCCCAACCGGCAGAAGCCACCGGGTTTCCTCACATCTCGTTCAGTCAGACTTGCCAAAACCACCGCCGCCGGGCGTTTTCATGATGAAACTATCGCCAGGTGACAGCTCGACCTGATCATTGCCTTCAAGGCGTTCGAACTCGCCATTGGCACGCTGCACGGCATTCTCACCAGTCGCCCCGGGCGCGCCGCCTTCAACACCATGCGGCGGCACCACACGGTGGGAGGTCAGAACCGTCACAGTCATCGCCTCGTTAAATGTCAGCCGCCGAACGATGCCATCACCGCCATCAAACTGCCCGTCTCCGCCGGAGCCCGTGCGGATGGAAAACTCCTCTACCTCAACCGGGAACCGCGTCTCCAACACCTCCGGGTCGGTCATCCGCGTATTTGTCATATGGCTGTGCACCGCGCTGGTGCCGTCGAACCCGTCACCGGCCCCTGTGCCCCCGCAAATCGTCTCATAATTCTGATAAACATCATTGCCGTAGACAAAGTTGTTCATCGTGCCTTGGCTGCCCGCAATCACGCCAAGCGCACCATAAAGCGCATCCGCGATGGATTGGCTCACTTCGGTATTTCCGGAAATCACGGCCGCAGGCGCTTTCGGGTTGATCATGGACCCTTCCGGCACAATCAGTTCCAGCGGCTTCAGGCACCCCTCATTCATCGGGATATCGCGGCCCACAAGCGTTCGGAACACGTATAGGACCACCGCCCGGCAAATGGCCATGGGCGCATTGTAGTTGTATTCGCTTTGCGGCGAGGTCCCGGTGAAATCAATCGTCGCGCAACGCTCCGCCTTGTTCACACGGATCGCGACCTCGATCCTCGCACCACTATCCATCGGGTAGCTGAACGCGCTGTCTTTCAGCACATCCAGAACCCGCCGCACACTTTCTTCGGAATTGTCCTGAACATGACCCATATAGGCATGGACCGTCTCAAGCCCGAATTGCCGCGTGATCTTTTGCAGCTCCGAAGCGCCCGTTGCATTGGCAGCAATTTGTGCGGCCAGATCGGCCATATTCTGGTCGACGTTGCGGCACGGGTATGTGCCTGAGGCCAGAAGCGCGCGGGTCTCTCCCTCCCGCAAAGCCCCTTGGTTCACGAGCAGGAAATTGTCGATCACAACGCCTTCCTCCTCGATCACCCGGCTGTCGGGCGGCGCCGATCCCGGTGTTTTGCCGCCGATATCGGCGTGGTGCCCACGGGAGGCGACGGTGTAGATGATGCGCTCACCGTCCTCATCAAACACCGGGGTAATCACCGTCACATCCGGCAAATGCGTGCCGCCGTTATAGGGGTTGTTCATCATGAAAACGTCGCCCGGACGGATTTTGTCGTCATTCTCCCGCAACACGGTGCGCACGCTTTCCGACATGGAGCCCAGATGGACCGGCACATGCGGGGCGTTGGCGACCAGATCGCCACGCTGATCAAAAATCGCGCAAGAGAAATCGAGCCGCTCCTTGATGTTCACCGAGTAAGCCGTATTGGCCAAGGTCGCCCCCATCTGCTCGGCGATGGACATGAACAAGTTGTTGAACACCTCCAGCATCACCGGGTCGACCTGGGTGCCGATCGCCTCGACGCGCCTCAAGGGCACGATCCGTTCAAGGATCAGATTGCCACCAGCCGCACAGGTCGCGCGCCAGCCAGGCTCGATCACATTGGTGCCCGTTGGCTCGGTCAGGATCGCGGGACCATCAACCGATGCCCCAGTGGCAAGGGTGTCCCGGTTGACCAAGGGCACGTTCCGCCATTCGCCTTCAAAACAGACCGAGACCTCAGTTGTCTCAGTGCTCGTCGCGCCCGGGTCGGGCATGCTCACCGCTTCCCCCGTCCGGCCAATCGCTTCAACCACAAGAACGTCGATGATCAGATCGCTGGTGTCGGGTGCAAAGCCGAAGCACTGCATATGGGCATTCGCAAAATCAGACGCCATCTCAGACGCAGCTCCAAACGCCACCTCCAGGCTTTGTTGCGCGTCACGCGGACGGATTTGCGCGCGTTTCAGCACCTCAATGTCGCCAGCCGCGATCCCCTGATCCTGCACCTCTTGGCGCGCCACATCCGCCATCGCGTCCAAAGCCGCCCCGGCCCCGGCATCATCCAAGGCCCTTTCAAACTGCTGCTCCCTCATCGCGCGCACGTCGGCAAGCCCCATCCCAAAGGCCGACAAGACGCCCGCAAACGGATGGATAAAAATGCGCTCCATGCCCAAAGCGTCAGCCACAAGACAAGCATGTTGCCCGCCCGCGCCACCGAAGCAATTCATCGTGTATTTGGTCACGTCATAGCCGCGCTGCACGCTGATTTTCTTGATGGCGTTGGCCATATTTTCAACCGCGATGCGCAGGAACCCTTCGGCAAGCTCCTCTGGCGATTTGCCGTCGCCGATCTCGCTGGCCAAAGCCTCAAACTTTTCGCGCACAACCTGCTCGTCAAACGGCAGATCCGCGTTCGGGCCGAAAACATGCGGGAAATGATCAGGGTTCAACTTACCCAAAAGCACGTTGCAATCCGTCACGGTCAGTGGCCCGCCCCGCCGGTAAGCCGCAGGCCCCGGGTTTGCGCCCGCGCTTTCAGGGCCCACCTGCATCCGGCCATCGCGATAGGACAGGATCGAGCCGCCCCCCGCCGCGACCGTATGGATCGACATCATTGGGGCGCGCATCCGCACGCCCGCAACCTCCGTCTCGAAAGAACGTTCGAACTCCCCCGCGTAATGGCACACATCGGTGGAGGTCCCGCCCATGTCAAAGCCGATCAGCTTCTCATAACCCAGCTCACCGGCGGAGCGGACCATCCCAACCACGCCCCCTGCCGGACCCGAGAGGATCGCATCGCGCCCCTGAAACAGCCGCGCATCAGTCAGCCCGCCATTGGATTGCATGAACATCAACCGCTCGCACCCGCCTTTATGCGCGCCAAGCGCATCCGCCACTTGATCTACATAGCGCCGCAGGATCGGGGAGAGGTAGGCATCCACCACCGCCGTATCACCGCGCCCGACCAGCTTGATCAGTGGGCTGACCTCATGGCTGAGCGAGACTTGGCTGAAGCCGATCTCTCGCGCCATCTCGCCCAATCGCTTTTCGTGGCCCGGGAACCGGTAGCTATGCATTAGCGCAATCGCGATGGAGCGGTACCCTTCGGCATAGGCGCGCGACAACGCTTGAAATGCGGCAGCCTCGTTCAGCGGGGTGAGGACGGCACCTTCTGCATCCAGTCGTTCTTCAACCTCTACGGCCTCGTCATAGAGCAGCTCCGGCAGCTCGATATTCAGATCAAACAGCTTCGGGCGGTTCTGATAACCGATGCGAAGAAGGTCCTTCATGCCCTTGGTAATGAACAGAATTGTCCGCTCGCCCTTGCGTTCCAAAAGCGCGTTGGTGGCAACAGTCGTCCCCATCTTAACCGCTTCGATCATCCCGGCAGGGACCGGCGCATCCGCCTCCAGGCCCAAAAGCTCCCGAATGCCGTGGACGGCCGCGTCCTTGTAGACCTCCGGGTTCTCCGACAGAAGCTTATGCGTCTTCAGATCGCCCTCAGGCGTCTTGGCCACGATGTCGGTGAACGTGCCGCCGCGATCTACCCAAAATTGCCACATGAGACGGTTCTCCTTCGTTTGCGGCCCGCGGACCGCATCATTTCGTATCTGTTATTGAGGGGTCAGTGGCTACTCAAGCGCCTTAGGTAGCCAGAGCGCGATATCGGGAAAAGCTATCAAAGCGAAAGCCATGGCCAGCATAGTCAGGCAATAGGGCAAAGCGCCGAGCATCACCTCATTCAGGTTTCCGGATTTCCGCGCCCCCTGCACCACGTAAAGGTTGAGCCCCACGGGCGGGGTGATCAGCGCCATCTCGATCAGCACGATCATCAGGATGCCAAACCAGATCACATCATAGCCCTGCGCCAAAACCATCGGCACGATGATCGGGATCGTCACGACCATCAGCGACAAGGTCTCGATGAAGAAGCCCAGCACGATGTAGATCACCACCACGACCATGATAAAGCCGAGCGGGGTCAGGCCCAGCCCTTCCAAAAATGTCGTCAGCTCGCGCCCCAACCCGGCGGAGGACAGCGTGAAATTAAGGAAAGATGCGCCGATGATGATGAGCATGATCATCGAGGTGACTTTGATGGTCCCCAACAAGCTCTCCCGCATCATCGTCACACTAACACCGCCAAAGGCCAGCGCAATCAGCAGCGCGCCTGCCACGCCAACAGCCGCCGCCTCCGTGGGCGTCGCCCACCCGCGATAGATGGAGCCCACGATCAGCGCAAAGAGGATCAGGATCGGGATCAGGTCCACAAGCGCACGCGCCATTTGCAGGAACGGAAAGACCCGCCGGTTGCCGCCCAGCTCGGGCCTGATGGCGCAGATGATTGCCGTGATAATCAGAAACGCCAGCGCCAGAGCCAGCCCCGGAATAAGCCCGGCCAGAAACAGCTGCGGGATCGAGGATTGGGTCAGAAACCCGTAAACGATCAGGTTGATCGAGGGCGGGATCATGATGCCCAGCGTGCCGCCTGCCGCAATCGCGCCCGAGAAGAGCTTCGGGTCATAGCCCAGCTTCTCCGCCTGCGGCATGGCCACGGTGGCAACCGTCGCCGCTGTCGCCACCGAGGAGCCGGAGGTGGCGGAAAACATCGTGGCCGTCGCGACATTGGCATGCACCAACCCGCCCGGCAGCCAGCTGACCCAGCGATCCAGCGCCGCATAGGTGCGCGTCGCCACGCCGGATCGCACAAGAATTTCGCCCAAGAGCACAAAGAAAGGGATCGCGATCAATGTGGCCGAGCTGGAGGAGGACCAGACCATATTTCCAAGCGCCCGGGTCAGCGGGAAATTTGAAAAGAACTGATCTACGCCGAAGCCCAGAAGGAACAAGACGATGCCCACGGGGATAGACAGCGCCAACAGCGCCAAAAGCCCGGCTGAAACATAGGTAATCATTTCAGGCTGTCCTGCTCTGCAAATGCGCCGATAAAAGGCTCAGTTTCATCCGCGCGGCCTCTTAACAAAAGGCCAATCGCGGCGAGCGTCACTAGGCAAGACATCACCGCAAACCAGACCCAGCCCGCGAACCACGGGACCTGCACCCAGGCGAGCGGCGTGGCCAGTGGCGTGTTGGCGCGGCTGCCGTTCTCAATCGCGCGCTCCACAACGGGCCAGCATTTGATGGCAATCGTGACGACAACAGCCGACATGATGACCATCGAGAAGACGTCGAACAATGCCCGTAGCGTGCCTTGCGTACGCGATCTCAAAAGATCGATACGGATATGGCCCAACTCCAACAGCGCATAGGCCATCCCCCAGGAGCTGACCAAGGCCATCGCATACCCCGCAAGTTCCTCTGAGCCGCCAAAGGACGCATGGACCTGGCGCAGCGCAATATCGGCCACCACGAAGGCAGCCATGGCCAAGAGCCCCACCCCCACGATCATAGCGATCGCCTGGTTGAGCCTCCTGAGCCTATTGATCAATGCCAGTTCCATATCTCTCGCGTCCCTTGGGCTTTGCTCGGTCTTACTCGATGGTCACGCCAACGACTTTGCCCACGCTGTCATTCCAGCGCGCGGCCCAGTCGCTGCCCGCGCGCTCGGCCCAATCTGGCAGAACCTGACCGATCAGGATTTCACGTGCGCCGTCGAAATCGGCATCCGAGATCTCGACCAATGCCATGTCCCGCGCGTCGCCTGCTGGGCAATCGCCATTTCCGGTCAGGCAGGCAATGTCATTGACCAAAGCATCCTGGGCGCTGGCCCACGCCGGTGCTTCGAACTCGGAGGCAATCTGCGTGCGCAGCATGTCCTGTTTCTCCGCGCCCAAGCTGTCCCATTTATCCGCATTCATGGCCGTGACAACATGGTCCCAACCGCCCAGCGGGATCGGTAGCAGATGCGTCGACACTTCCCACCAACCGGCGGAATAGCCCGAACCGGCCCCTGTCACCGCGCAATCTACAACCCCGTTCTGAAGCGCACCCGGCACCTCGGAGAAGGAGACGTTCACGCCCTCAGCCCCAAGCGCCTCCAAAAACAGCGCGGTCATCCGGCCAGACGCCCGTACCTTGAGACCCTTCAGGTCCGAAAAGCTTCCGATCTCAGCATTGCAGAACACAACCTGAGGCGGGTATGGCGCAATCGCCAGCACTTCGGCGTTGAAGCGGTCGCGGTAGATGTCGGAGACCATTGGTCGGGCCGCGTCGACCATAGCGCGCGCTTCATCAGCACTCAGCGCCAGCAGCGGCACGTCGAGGCCTTCCAACTCTGGCGCGTCACCGACGGCGTAATCGGCAACGGTCATGGCAACGTCATAGACACCCTGCCCCAGAAGCGGGTAAATCTCCGACAGGCCAAGGCCCATCTGGTTATGAGTGGTCAGCTCTACGTTGAAATCCCCTGCAGCAGGCAACTTCTCAGACCAGAAAGGCGCTTCATATTGTTTGTGCAAAGGCAGGCTGGACCAGCTGCCGACAACTGAAAGGTCCTCGGCCAGGGCCGGGCCTGCTAGCGCTGACGCGGCCATCAGGGCAGTCATAATGCGTGTCATGTCGTCACTCCTTGTTGGTTTTTTCGTTTTGGTTTGGGTCTTGGTAAATCGTCGTCTCAGCGTCTTCGGCGACATCCGTGATCAACATGTGCCCCGGCGCATGGGTGATGCAGATCGGAAGCTTAGCCGCCTTGAGCACGTTTTGCGGCGTCACCCCGCAGGCCCAGTAGACTGGGACCTCGCCGGGTTTGACGTCCACCGGATCTCCGTAATCTGGCGCGCTGAGGTCTGAGATGCCAATCGCGGCCGGATCGCCAATCGCAATAGGTGCGCCATGCGCTTGCGGGTATTTTGCGCTGATCGCACGCGCCGCATCAATCTGATCCGCCTTCAAGGGGCGCATCGTGACGACCATCTGGCCACCAAACGGCCCCGCCGGGACAAGGTCGATATTGGTGCGATACATCGGGACATTGCGTCCCATCTCGATATGGCGCACTGGGATACCGGCCCGGATCAACGCGTTCTCAAATGTGAAGGAGCACCCAAGCGCCACTGTCACGAGATCATCCGCCCAATGGCTGGTGATGTCGGTGACTTCCTCAACCAACGCCCCCTCTTTGAAAACCCGATAACGCGGCACGTCGCTGCGAATGTCTATGTCGCGGCCAAGCGTCGGCAGCATATGCGAGCCGGTGTCGCCGACACCTACCACAGGGCAAGGCTTGGGGTTGCGCTGGCAAAACCGCAGGAAGTCCAGCGCATATGCCTCAGGGAGAATGGCAAGGTTGCACTGGAGCTTCCCCGCGGCCAGCCCGGCCGTATGGCCGTCATGCGCGCCGGTCCGAATGCGGCGCCGGATCGCTTCGCTGGAGAGGCTCGCGCCGTCTTGATCTGTCTTTGATAGGATCACCATGAAGTCCCCACCTGCGTCTGCCAAAACCATCACACGCAGATGAAATTCATTCAAATTATCATTTTTTATCTATAGCGATAAATTTCCTGAAACTACCCCGGGTGCTCTTTGTGCCATGTCACGGCAACATCGCGTGCAATTTCCGCACTGTTTTCAACAAGAAAGCTGCGCGGCTCGGCAAGGTAGGAGGCCGTGAACTCCAAAGGCGGTGGAACAAAGCCCGGGTCAAACTCTTCGACCTCCTTTGCCTCCAGATGACGCGCAGCCAACACGCGTGGATGCGGACCGACGGCGATTCCCGCCGCAATCATCTTCATACTTGCCGAGAGGGAGGCCGAGGAAAACACACGCGTCTTCGGTCCGACCCTACGTGCCAGCTCAGAAGTCAACTCACGGTAAGGGCGGGTCTGGCTAGAATAAGAGATGATCGGCGTCTCCGACAGATCAACCGCCCCAAGCTTTGACGCCTTGTACCAATGCAAATCAAATTGCGGCAGCGCAATATTCTTCACCGAATAGTCAGAAACGGGTCCCATCAAAAACGCAAGATCGAGCCGCCGCTCCAACAAATCGGACCGTAGCTTCAACGAGATATCTACCGTCAAATCCACATCGACCCGCGGGTATTGCGCACTGAACGCCTGCATGAATGAGGGCAACCAAGCCTGCGCAATCGTCTCCGACGCGCCGAGCCGGAACAACCCTTCCGTCTCCGCCGGGTTGGCGACGCGCTGCTTGATTTCCTCCTCGACAAACAACATCTGCTCGGCATAGCCCAGAAGCTGTTGGCCCTGTTTGGTCAGCACCAGATCACCCGGCCCGCGCTCAAAAAGCTTCGCATCCAGCTCATGTTCGAGGTTTGCAATACGCGTCGAAACAGCAGGTTGCGACAAATGCAGCCGGTCGGAGGCCTTGCGGAACCCCCCAAGCCGCGCGACCCATAGGAATGTACGGAGTTGTTCGAATGTCATAGCCCATTCAAAACATTTATCGATGGCGACATCAAATGATCAATGTCTTTGCAGCCAAACCGCGATCTCTAAGGTGGAAGCGAGACCAACTACAATCGTTTGGCGGGGCGCAACTCTTCAAATATCCAGTCCCGAAAGGCCTGTACCTGCGCCGGCCTGCGGCCCGTTTTAGGCTCGACAAACCAGTAGGAAACACCCGCCGGAAACCGCCCCAGCAGCGCCGGTTTGAGCTGCCCCATGGACAGGCCATCTTCGGCCAGTGCTTCCAAAGCCAAAAATACGCCCTGTCCGGCCATCGCCGCATCAAGGCAGAGCGATGCATCCGAAAAGACCGGGCCATCGCCCAGCAAACTCTCCGGCTCTCCATTCGGGGAAAGCCAAACCTCCCAGCCGAACAGCCCGTTCGCTTGCTCGCGAATGATCGGCAAACCTGCAAGATCAGACAGCTCGGTTACGGTCTCCGCCACAGCGGGCGCACACACAGGCAAGACACGCTGAGGCAGTATTTCCTCTGCAGTCACACCGGGCCAGTCGCCGCGCCCCACGCGGATACAGGCATCCACATTGCCGTATTCCGGTGTCACATGGGCCCCGGAGGCATCAATCCGCACCTGCACGTCCGGCCGTCTTTCGGCAAACCGCCCCAAACGACGCACCAACCACTTGGCCGCAAAAACAGGGGCAACGGAAATCGTGATCGCGTTTTCGGACCCGAGCTGTGTGAGTGCGACGCCGCGGGACAGAGCCGCGAAGCCATCACTCAGATGCGCCGCCACTTCGCGCCCCAAATCGGTCGCGACCATGCCTTTGGGCCTGCGCTCAAAAAGCATTTGCCCCAACTGGGCCTCTGCCTTGATCACTTGCTGGCTGACAGCGCCCGGCGTGACACCTAGCTCACTTGCGGCCGCGGCAAGCGATCCCAGACGCGCAACAGCTTCAAAAGCGCGCAATGCGCTCAAATTCACCTGGGACAAGTTCTTCATATAGTTTTTCTATACCAATTCCGAGAAATACTCGAGTGAAACATTGAGTTATCAAGTATATTTCCTAGATATGATAAAGAAAAAATATACCCCCACCCGCCCGCAAAACTTCCCGTTCATCAGCCATCTGTTCCGTCAGACGGGCCGTTTGCGCCAACAGGCCGACGACAGCTTCGCCCAAAACCCGGGCTCGCACCCCGAAATCATCGCTATGACGGAAAGGCAACGGGCTGACCTACCCTTTCCTCGGTTTCACCTGAGCGACGCTTCAGGCATGGATCACGAAAATATCGCCGCGTCGTGCAAAGATGTGTAGGCCGCAGCCCTGAGAAACAAAATCAAGCCCCGGGATCAGGCATTCCCCTGCACAGAAAGTGCGGTCACAACTTGGGTCGCAAATTTCAGAGCCGCCACAGGCAAAGTCCGGCCGCGCAGGTGGCCAAGGTACAGCTCTCCACCCGAGACATCTCGGTGGGCAATGGGCATGAAGGCCATATCGGGACGCGCGAGTGCATTGAGCCCTACGGGAATTTGGAACCCGATCCCTTGCCCGTAGGCTGCGAAATGCCGAACCATGTCGAAACTGTCGGTCTCAAGAACAGGTTCAAGTTTGCGCCCGAGCCGCGCAGACGCCTGTTCCAGCAAGACGCGCACTCCGAATTGGGATGCGGGCAGAACAAGATCGTATTCAAGGCAGTCGCGCAGCCGCAGGCTCTCTTGCCGCGCCAATGGGTGCGCGGCTGACATCACCGCCATGACGGGTTGATGCACAGCGTGCAGCACTTCGAAATCGACCATGTGAGCAGGTTCAAACACCAAGGCAAGGTCACTGTCGAAGCTGACAAGATCGCGTTCGGCCTGAATGCGGTCGCGCACGTTCACTGTGAAGGTAACATCGGGAAACTCGGCGCGGTATTTGGATATTTCGCGGGGCAAAAAGTAAGGCAGCAAGGCTTGCGAGCAGGCAATCTTAACATGGCCCCGGCGGATACCCGAAAGGTCCGCGACCTGGCCGTGGACGCGGGCCAAATCCTGTCGCTGCAAGCGGATATGATGAAGAAGAAGCTCCCCCGCCGGGTTCAGCCGCATCCCGCGGGGAAGCCGTTCGAAAATCTCCGAACCAAACTCTTCCTCGAACCCCTGGATACGCCTGTTCAAAGCGGAGGCGGTGATATTGGTGTCTTCCGCCGCCTTGCGGATCGAACCGGAGCTATGCACCGCTTCAATCATGTCATAGATCAGAAGATGGCGCATGAGGACAAACCTGCTTATTCGATGAGCAATTCAAAGCGGTGCAAAAAATGCATCGCTACGCTTCATTCTTAACATTTGTTTGCATCGCTTGAAAGCGGCACGCTGGCGGAAAACCTTCCTCGCTCGCAAAGGACTTGCCATGACAGACACTTCCCGCAGAACTTTCCTGAAACTCACCGGCGGCACGGTCGGTGCAGCCATGCTGCCCTTCCTGAAGACCATGCCGGCCCAGGCCCAGTCGGGCGGCCGGATCGTTGTCGTATCGGGCCAAACCATCAACAGCCTTGATTTGCACCGCACAGGGACGAACCGCGCCTCCTACCAGGTGGCGGTGAACTGCTATGACCGCCTGGTCAGCTTCGGCACCAAAGACGCGCCCGGCGGCGGCCTGTCCTACGACTATGATGTGATCGAACCGGAATTGGCCGAAAGCTGGACGATCTCGGATGACGGGCTGACCATGACTTTCAAGATCAAACCGGATGCGACCTTCTGGGACGGGCGCAAGGTCACGGCAGCCGACGTGAAGTGGTCCTTTGACCGCGCCGTGTCTGCCGGTGGCTTCCCCACAGTTCAAATGAAAGCAGGCGGGTTGGTACGCCCTGATCAGTTCGAGGCGGTGGATGACGAGACATTTGTCATCACCCTCGACAAACCATCTAAGCTGACTTTGCCGGACCTCGCCGTGCCGGTGCCGTTCATCATCAATTCGGAAGAGGCAAAGGCCAACGCGACCGAGGACGACCCTTGGGCGATGGAATATCTCCATACAACACCGGCGGGGTCTGGCGCCTTCAAGGTCGTACGTTGGGATCAGGGCCAGCAACCCGTCTATGAGCGCAATGATACTTGGGTTGGCGGCCCCTTGCCAAGCTTTGAGCAAGTGATCGTGCGCGAAGTGCCAAGCCCGGCGACGCGCCGCGCGCTCGTCGAACGCGGCGACGTGCAGATGTCGTTCAATATTCCAAACAAGGATGCCTCTGAGCTTGCGGAAATGGACGGCGTGGACGTTTACTCGACACCGATCGAGAATTGCATTCACTGCCTCTGCCCGAACTTCAATTTCGAGCCGTTCCAAGATGCCAATGTCCGCAAAGCGCTGGCCTATGCGATCCCCTACGAAGCGATCTTCCAGACTGCCGCCTATGGTCGAGGTGCGCCCATGTGGGGCGGCGAAGCCGAGATCACCGACACGGCATGGCCCCGCAAGTCACCCTTCATGACGGATATGACGAAGGCCAAGGAGCATATGGCCGCCTCCGGCTTTGAGGTGCCTCTGTCGATCAGCCTTGGGCTGGCCGACTGGATGGAGCCAACCGCGCTTTTGATGCAAGAGGCCTTCGCCGAGATCGGCATCAAGGCAGAGATCGAAAAGATCCCCGGCGCAAATTGGCGGTCGGCGGCCCTCGTCGAAAAACGCCTGCCCCTGCATCTAGAGAATTTCGGCGGCTGGTTGAACACCCCTGATTACTACTTCTTCTGGGCCTACAAGCACGGGCACCTGTTCAACTCTTCGAACTACCTGAACGAGGAAATTGAACAGCTGGTGGACAGCACGCTCCACATCCCGATGGACGATCCAGCCTATGCGCCGAATATCAAGCGGATGTTCGAGATCGCGTTTGAGGACCTCCCACGCATCCCGCTATGGCAGCCCGCTTTGAACGTCGCAATGAACGGCGCTTCGGGCTACGAGTTCTGGTTCCACCGCCAGCTTGACGTGCGTCCGTTAACGACCGCCACGACCTGATGAACGCACGCACAAAAATGATCCTGGGCCGGATGGCCCAGGCGATCCCGGTCGTGATGGGCGTTGTTGTGATCTCATTTTTGCTCACACGCGCCCTACCCGGGGACCCCGCCGCCTATTTTGCGGGTCCGGCAGCGGATGAGGCGTCGATTGCCGAAATCCGTGAGGCGCTTGGCCTCGACAAACCGCTCTTTCAGCAGTTTTTCCTATATGTTGGCGATCTGGCGCGCGGTGATCTGGGTACCTCGCTGACCACGGGGCAGACCGTCATGTCCGATCTCGCAGCCCGTTTGCCTGCCTCCCTCGAACTGACGCTCGTTGCACTGCTTTTGTCCTGTGCCATTGCCATCCCATTGGGGGTTCTCGCAGCAACCCGGCCCGGGACGTGGGTGGATCATCTCTGCCGCGTGCTGGTGACGGCCGGTGTGTCGATGCCAACCTTCTTCACAGGGATCGTGCTGATCTATGTGTTCTATTACCTCGCCGGGCTCGCGCCCTCGCCTTTGGGGCGGCTCGACTTCATTTATCTGTCGCCGCCGCATGTCACCGGGTTCTATCTAATCGACGCAGCACTGGCTGGTGATTGGGAGACATGGTTTGGCGCCCTCAAGCAGCTGATCCTGCCAGCAACCACCTTGGCCCTTTTCACACTGGCACCGATCGCCCGCATGACGCGCGCGGCCATGCTGTCGGCGCTGTCCTCTGACTTCATTCGCACCGCCCGTGCCGCGGGCCTTGGCAGCCGCAAGGTTCTCTATGGCTACGCGTTTCGCAACGCGCTCCTGCCGGTCGTCACCACCCTCGGCATGGTGTTTTCCTTCACACTTGGCGCGAATGTTCTGGTCGAGAAGGTCTTCGCCTGGCCCGGCATCGGGTCTTACGCGGTCGAGGCGCTGGTTGTCTCCGACTACGCCGCCGTGCAGGGCTTTGTTCTTGCGATGGCGCTTCTGTTCGTGGCTCTCAATCTCGTCATCGACATTGCCTACGCGCTGATTGACCCGCGCATCGGATTGAACTGATGGTTGATATGACAAGCTCCCAACCCGCGCGCAAAGGCGACACGACGCTGGGGCATATTGCCTATGTGCTCAAAGACAACCCGGTCACGATGCTGGCCTTTGCCATGCTGGCCTTCTTTCTGGGCTGCGCTTTCTTTGGCCCCGCCTTGGTGCCCTATGACCCGCTGGCGACCAATGCCGCCCGCGCGCTGGAGGCACCCAGCTGGGACCACTGGTTTGGGACCGACAATCTGGGCCGTGACGTGTTCAGCCGGGTTATCGTCGCCACGCGTCTCGATTTAACCATCTCGGTCGCGGCGGTCGCCTTGAGTTTCGTGGTCGGATCGATCCTCGGCTCAATCGCGGGCTACTGGGGCGGCTGGCTTGATGCGGTCTTGAACCGTTGCCTCGATACGATCATGGCCTTCCCGCTATTCGTTCTGGCCATGGGCGTCGTTGCGGCCCTCGGAAACACGGTCGAGAACATCATCTACGCCACCGCAATCATCAACATCCCCTTCTATGCCCGGCTCGTGCGGGCGGAGGTCAATATACGCCGCAATGCAGGCTTTGCGCAGGCGGCAAAGCTGGCGGGCAACAGCGACCTGCGGGTCCTCGCCGTTCACATCTTCCCTAACGCCCTGCCGCCGATGATGGTGCAGGTCTCGCTCAATCTGGGCTGGGCCATCCTGAACGCGGCGGGCCTCAGCTTTATCGGTCTGGGCGTGCGTCCGCCGACCCCGGAATGGGGGATAATGGTGGCGGAAGGTGCGAACTTCATCGTCTCAGGTGAATGGTGGCTCGCGGTCTTCCCCGGCCTGTGGCTGATGCTGGCGGTCTTCACCTTCAACCTTCTCGGCGACGGTCTGCGCGACATCGTTGATCCCCGAAAAAGGACCTGAGTGATGCTGTCGATCAAGGACCTCTCGGTTGCGTTCAAAACCCGAAAGGGGGAGGTGAACGCGGTGCGTGGCATCTCCCTTGATGTTGGCAAAGGCGAAACGCTGGGGATCGTTGGCGAAAGCGGGTCCGGGAAATCTGTGACCTCCTACGCGCTGATGCGCATTCTCGATGCGGGCGGCGAAATCCGCACCGGCGATGTGAGCTATGGTGGGATCGACCTGCGCGCCGCATCAGAGCGGGACATGCGCGACATTCGCGGGCGCGAAATTTCGATGATCTTTCAGAACCCGCGCGCCGCTTTGAACCCGATCCGGCGCGTCGGCCATCAGGTGGAAGATGTGTTGATCCGTCACGCTCAGGCCACACGGCAAGATGCCAAAACCAAAGCCATCGCCGCGCTTGAAGCCGTCAAGATCAACGATGCCGCTGCGCGGTATGAGGCCTACCCGTTCGAGCTTTCCGGGGGCATGTGTCAGCGGATCGTCATCGCCATCGCACTGGCCTGCAAACCGCAGCTTCTGATCGCAGATGAGCCCACCACCGGGCTCGACATCACCACCCAGAAAGCGGTCATGGACCTTGTCGGCGCGCTCGCGAAAGAGCGCGGCATGGGCATGATCCTTATCACCCATGACCTCGGCCTTGCCTCGCAATATTGCGACCGCATCGTGGTGATGAAAGACGGGTTGATTGTCGAGGAAGGCGCGCCGGGCATGCTTTTCACTGACCCGCAGCACCCATATACCCGCAAACTGGTGGATGCCACTCCGCGCCTTGGTGCGTCGATCCGGAACCTTCTGCCGCCTGACGCGCGCAGCCCGGAACCCGAGCATAAGGTCCATACCCGGCCACTGTTGGAGGTGCGCGATCTGGTGAAAACCTATCCCGGCAAAGCCGGGCCGGTACAGGCCGTGAAGGGCATCTCTTTCGACATCAAAGCCGGGCAGTCTTTGGGTCTTGTCGGCGAAAGCGGCAGCGGGAAATCCACCACATCGGAAATGGTCGTGCGTCTGCAGGACCCGACCTCCGGCAATATTCTTTTTGAGGGTCACGACATCGCATCGACACCCTCCGGCAAATTCATGCGCCATCCGGTACGCCGCAACATCCAAATGGTGTTTCAGGACGCGACCGACAGCCTGAACCCGCGCGGCACGGCGGCGTCTGCCATTGCCGAGCCGCTTGCCCGGATTGACCGGATGCGTGGTGCCAAACTGGAAAGCCGAGTCTCTGAGCTGGCTGATCTCGTCGGCCTGCCGCAACCGCTGCTCAGCCGGTATCCCCATCAGCTTTCGGGTGGCCAGAAGGCGCGCGTCGGCATCGCCCGCGCTATTGCCCTGGAGCCCAAGCTTTTGATCCTTGATGAACCCACGGCGGCGCTCGACGTGTCCATCCAGGCGCTCGTTCTCAACCTGTTGGTGGACCTACGCGCGCAGATGGGCATGTCCTATCTGTTCGTCAGCCATGACCTGAACGTGGTGCGCCTGCTCTGCGATGAGGTGCTCGTCATGAAGCAGGGCGAAATCGTGGATCGCGGTCCGACCGCATCCGTCATGGACAAGCCCAGCCACCCATATACCCGCGCATTGATCGAGGCCGCCCCGCAGCCGCCCGAGCCCGTTGCCGCCTAAAACCGGAAAGACCAAGACCATGACCAAAGACATGCCCCTGACGTTTGACGCGCTGCGCGATGCCTACGACACCGGCGCTACCCCGGTGGACATCCTGCGCGAGGTGTACCGGCGCATCGACGCCGTCGGCGACCCGGCGATCTTCATTCATCTTCGGCCGATGGAAGACGTCATCACCGAGGCCGAAGCCCTGCCCGCGCGCTCTGATGCATATCCCTTATGGGGCGTGCCCTTTGTTGCAAAAGACAACATCGACGTAGCTGGCATCCCTACAACCGCTGGCTGCCCCGCCTACGCCTATACGCCCGAGAGGGACGCTTTTGTCGTCGCAAAACTGCGCGCTGCAGGGGCCTTGGTCATCGGCAAAACCAACCTGGACCAATTCGCCACGGGGTTGGTGGGCGTACGCTCGCCCTACGGTGTCCCCAAAAACGCCATTGATCCCGATATCGTGCCGGGCGGGTCGTCAAGCGGCTCTGGCGTCGCGGTCGGCCACGGCTTTGTCACCTTCTCGCTTGGCACGGACACGGCCGGGTCCGGCCGCGTGCCTGCCGCATTGAACAACATCGTCGGTTTGAAACCCTCCTTGGGCGCTTTGTCGGCGACGGGCGTTGTCCCGGCCTGTCGCACGCTTGATACCATCTCGATCTTTGCGGCCAACGTGTCAGACGCCTTTGCCACGTTTCAGGTGGCCTGCGCCGAGGATCCTGAGGACGCATATTCCAAGGACATCATCGCCGGGCATCTTGATGCGGGCCCCTCATCCTTCAAGATCGGTGTCCCTGACGCGAAATCGCGCCTCTTCTTTGGAGATCACGTGCAGGCGGCCAGCTTCGCAGACAGCCTCGACAAGCTGAAATCGAAGGGTGCTACGATCGTCGAGCTTGATTTCGCGCCCCTCTACGCTGTGGCGGAGATGCTCTATGAAGGGGCGTGGGTGGCCGAGCGCTACACGGTCGTCGAGGAGCTCATGCAGAACGCGCCAGACACTTTGCACCCAACAACAGCGAAGATCATCGGCGCCGCCAAACAGCTCTCCGCGGCGGATGCGTTCCGGGGCATTTACCGCCTGAAAGCGCTGGAACGCGCGGCGCAGGAGCTGATGGATCAGGTTGACCTGCTTTGCGTCCCGACGATCCCGACCTTCTATTCGGTGGCCGATCTTGAGGCTGATCCTGTGACGCCAAACTCGAACCTCGGCACCTACACGAATTTCGTCAATCTGTTGGACATGTGCGGCATTGCCGTGCCGTCAGAGCCGCGCAGCGACGGACGCCCCGGCTCGATCACCTTGTTGGCGCCCAGCGGTCAGGACGCGCTCGCGGCCAGCGTGGCTGCACGCTTCGCCGGTGAAACGACCGCTGCGCCGCTCAAAACCGCCTCCTCGACTGAAATCGCCCTCGCGGTCTGCGGGGCACATATGTCCGGCATGGCCCTGAACCATGAACTGACATCGCGCGGCGGGCGGCTGCTCGAGGCCACGCACACGTCGCCGCGCTACCGGCTCTACGCGCTGGCTGGCGGGCCGCCGCAACGCCCCGGCCTGCTTCGGATTGAAAAGGGCGCAAAGATCGAACTCGAAGTCTGGGCTCTGCCAAAGTCAAGCGTAGGCGCGTTTCTTGAAGGCATCCCCGCCCCGTTATCTATTGGCACCGTTGAACTGGAAGATGGGTCAAAAGCACATGGTTTCCTGGTGGAGACGGCCGGGGTGCAAGGCGCGGAAGATATCACGCATCTGGGAAGCTGGCGAAAGTTTCAGGAAATTGGCGGCCTCAATTTGCCTGAGCATGCAGACTGACCGCGCTCATTAACCACGCACAAAGACGGGCCAAAGGCCCGCCTTCGCGATGAATGGTGCTTGGTTTCAAGCCAAGGCCGCCATGTTCTTGAGGCCAAGCTCGTAGGTTTTTCCGAGCATACGGTCCATGAACAGGCCGAAGATGCGGAAAACCGGGTTGAACCCCATGTCGGAGGTCACGGTCCAAACCACGCGGCACCCTGCGTCTGTTGGCGTCGCGCTGATTGTCTGGACGGGCTTGCCCATCGCGCCAAGGTCGATCAAATGCGTGACGCTTGTGTCTGTAAGCGCAGTCACCGTTTGCGTGCCCTTCCCTTCTTTCCCTTCAAAACGAAAGCCTGAACCAACCCCTTCAGACGGACCAAAAGGTGTGATCTTCAACTCCGGGTCTGTGGTGCAATAGGGGTTGAAGGTCTGAAAGCCTTCGGTGCTGGCGACGCGGGCGATCACATCTTCCGGGCGCATCGCTACGTCAGCATGGCGCGTTACGACGACTTTTCGGGGCAGCAGAAATGCGATGATAACGATGGCGGGAAGTATGGTGGTGATTGTGAAAACGATAGTCATTGGTCTGGTCCTCTCGGTCTGTGGGCAGGGAAAGTTCTTCTCCCTTCTGCCCACATGACGAAGACCGAGGGCGCCAATCGACATCTCACGACATTTTTTTTCGCAAAGCTTTGATTTTTTCCTCAAGCCATAGTTTTGAAGGGGGATCTGAACATAAGGAAAGCGCTTGTGCGTAGGCCTCCGCCGCCTCGGCGATCCGGCCAAGCTCGGAAAGGCAATACGCGCGCACAGCGTGGTAGGGCTGGTAGGTGTCCAGCCCGTCGAACGCGATCACATCAAGCATTTTCAGCCCTTCGGCGGGCCCCGAATCCTCTGCCACCACTGCTGCCCGACTGACTGCGCCACCGATGGACGGATAGGCATGCATCAGACCCGCATAGAGCTGCGACAGCGCCCGCCAATCCGTCTTTCCGGTCACAGAGCGTGCTGCGTGAACAGATTGGATAGCAGCTTCCAACTGAAACCGTCCCGGCACGCTTTTCGGTTCACGCTTCAGCGAGGCCTGGGTCAACAGGCTAACGGAGCGTTCGATAAGCTGACTGTCCCACAGCTCGACATCTTGTTCCGGCACAGGAATCAAAATCCCGTCCCTCAAACGCGCATCACGGCGCGATTCAATAAAGCCGACCAGGGCGGTCAGGCCAAGCGTCTCTGGGTTCTCTGGCGCCAGCTCGGCGAGGATATTCGACAGAAAGAAGGCCTCATGGCTCAGATCGCCGTCGCCCTCCAACCAGTCCACGGAATAGGCCCCGTAGACCGCCTCTAAGACAGCACCCATGCGTTCCGGATAGGCCTCCGGCTCCGGCACGACGAAGGGAATGCCTGCGGATTTGATCTTCTTCTTCGCCCGCACCAGCCGCTGCGCCATGGTTGACGGGTTGATCAAAAATGCCTTCGCAATCTGTTCCGCCTCCAGCCCCAAAACAGTCTGCAACATCAGCGGCGTGCGTATCCCCTCATCAAGCGCCGGGTGCGCGCAGACAAAGAGCAGCTTAAGGCGTTCATCCAGTTGGGGGTCTTCGGGTTCGATTGCTTGTGCGTCGGCCATATCATTTGCCTCATCTGTGACGACCAAACGGGCATCACGGCGCGCCTGATCGATGCGTCTGTTCTTGGCCACGGTCAAAAGCCAGGCCTCGGGTTTGTCGGGAATGCCGCGCTCAGGCCAGGTTTTCAGGGCCGCCACGAAAGCGTCGGCGAGCGCGTCTTCGGCGGCGATGATGTCACCAGTTTTGCTGGCCAGCATCGCAATCAGTTTGCCGTAAGCGGCGCGGGCGACATCTTCCGCCCGCGCCTGTACATCGGTTTCGCTCACACGCTGCCCATAGCAGAGGCACGTATTTCGAGCTTGCCGTAATGAACATGGGGGCATTTCTCCGCCCATTTCATCGCTTCATCCAGGTTCTCGACCTCGATGGCGAAAAAGCCGCCCAGCGTTTCCTTGGTTTCCGCGAACGGGCCGTCCTGGACCCGCTTTTCGCCACCAGCAAGGGTGATGGTCGTCGCCGTGTCCGCCGGGTGCAGCCAATCCGTGTCAACAAAGACACCGGCCTCTTGCAGCGCGCCGATATACTGGCCGTAGATTTCCTTGGACTTGGCCCAATCCTCTTCGGTCATGCCTGCGGCCATTGCGGGGTCGGAATAAAGAAGAAATGTGTAACGCATTGTTTTGGTTCCCTTGTAGCTGTTTGGATTAAGCCGTGACGTCGGCGATGTTGGCAAGGCCAAGCTCGAAATTCGGGCCGATCATACCGTCCATGAAAAGCCCCATGACGCGGAAAACCGGGTTCATGCCCAAATCCATGTCCATGCTCCATGTCACCTCCGTCGCACCGTCAACGACGACAGCGGAGATCGCCTGAGTAGGCTGGCCGAGTGGCCCAAGATCGAGATCAAAGACCACCTGTTCTACGCTGACAGACGCCACCGTCTGCTGCCCTGCCCCATCTTTGCTCTCGAAAGCGAAGCCGGAGCCAACGCCGAAGGCCGGACCAAACATCTCAACCCGCAGGTTTGGATCGAGGTCCTTGTAAGGGTTAAACGCTTGGTAGCCAGTGTTCGATGCGGCCAGTTCAATCACGGCCTCCGGCGCTGCATCCATCACCGCAGTACGTTCGATGCTGACATGGCGCGGCAATGCGAGGGTGCCGACAGCCAGCGCGGCAACACCGCAAGCCGAGTAGATGGCGATTTTCTTGAAGTTCATGGGTCTGTCCTCTCGTTTGGTTTAAGAAGGGCTTTTTGGCCTCTTCACCCACATGACGAACCGGAAACGCCCCAATCGACAGAGCTTAGAAAAAAGTTCAGAAAAATTTTGACGGGCCGAAGCGCACCACCGAGGTCGACCTGGGATGCCAAAGCAAAAAGCTTGGCCTAATCAGCGGCGTTACCTTGCTTTACCGCTCGGCATCTTGACCCGGAAAGTTTCTCTCAATTGTTTGGTCCGAGCGGTCCTTCAGTCCAGTGCCCGTCAGCTTCAGACGGAAGGCCTCGCGCGTGATCCACGCAATGGTGTTGGCGGCTTGCGCGGTGCTCAGCCCACCCTGACCATGGATGTTCGACACGCAATTTCGGGCGCTGTCACGGGTGCCCGGCTTGGGCGCAAAGGTCAGGTAGGCCCCCAGGCTGTCAGCGACTGTCAAACCGGGGCGCTCCCCAATCAAAAGGATCGTGACACGCGCGCCCAAGCACGCTCCGATCTCATCGCCAATTGCTACGCGGGCCTGCTCGGCCAAAATCACCGGCGAAAACCGCAGCTCAGGCAAGGCCGCGATGATTGCCTGCGCGGTCGGGGCCGCGTGGCTTTGAACCGCGTCTGAGGAAAGCCCATCAGCAATAACGAGGGCCACATCAACTTCAAGCCGCGGCAGCTCCGTGTTTTCCGCCAGACGACGCCCGAGGTCGGGTCGGCGCAGATAGGTGGCACGATCCGGCGCCGCCGAGCGGACGCAGATTGTCTCCAGCGGCGCGAGATCGCTCGCGATAGCGTCGAAATCAAGCCGTTGATGCACCGCGTCACGGGCGCGGGCGTGGGCTAGCTGAAAGGCCAGCTGCGCGCTCAACGGTTGCGCAGCGCCGCTGCGCCCAAGACCGATGCGCGCCGGGGTCGCCGCGCGGAGCCGCGCGAAAGGATCCCGGGTCGGGGTGCTCATACCAGGCTTTCCAGCAGATGGGCGGCGTGCGGTGTCTTAGGCAACTGCCCGGCAGCGTCGACAAGCCCCGCGCGTTCCAGCCATGCCTCGAACTCAGGTGCCGCGCGCAGCCCAAGGTCATTTCGCAAATAGGCGATATCGTGGAAGGCAAGGCTTTGATAATTCAGCATGATGTCATCGGCACCCGGCACCGCGATCAGGAAATGCGCACGCGCGCTGGCCAGAAGCGTCATCAACACATCCATATCATCCTGATCGGCTTCGGCGTGGTTGGTGTAGCACACATCGACCCCCATCGGCAGGCCCATCAGCTTGCCGGTAAAGTGATCCTCAAGCCCCGCACGAATGATCTGCTTGCCGTCGTATAGATACTCAGGCCCAATGAACCCCACCACCGTGTTCACGATCAAAGGGTCGCAAGCGCGGGCCACAGCTTGGGCGCGGGCTTCCAGCGTTTGCTGATCGACGCCGCAATGCGCATCCGCCGATAACGCCGAGCCCTGCCCGGTCTCAAAATACATAACGTTGTTGCCAACTGTGCCACGGTTCAAAGACAGCGCCGCCTCGCGCGCCTCTTTCAACATGGCGATATTGGTCCCGAAGCCCTCATTTGCAGGCTCTGTCCCCGCGACCGACTGAAAGACCAGATCCATCGGCGCACCGCGTTCGATCATCTCGATGGAGTTGGTCACATGTGTCAGAACGCAGGTTTGCGTCGGGATGTTATGGCGCAGCCGCAGGGTTTCCAGTAGAGTCAGGGAGAGGCGCGCCCTGCTGTAGGTGCGGGGAGTTGCTGTTTTCCGGTGGCTTTCGCCCTTTACCGGTGCCTCAATCCTCACCTTGGCCAC
>JAPORH010000086.1 GCA_026710325.1 Litoreibacter sp.
CTCCTCGAGCTTGCAAACGCACTTATCAAAGCGAAGCGAAAATGGTCGCCAAAACCAACTTGACCAAGACGGATACTTCGATCAACTCATATGCATTTGTCTGCGGGCTAACCATGATGCCTCCCTCTGTTCTCCCGACCGCATAGGAGCCCGGATCAGGCGCAAAGATCAAGCTGTGAAGATCACCTCACTTTCGGTTTGGCAGCTTGCGCGAGCGCCTGAGGTTGCAGCAAGTCCCGACGCTTCCGGCGCCAATCGAAGGAAGCAAACAAGCAAGTGCTAGAATAACGGCCAGCCTTTAAGTAAACGCTAGCCATGGACAGCCAATCATCCCCTTTCGTGCCCTGGCGACTTTCATGCGCGCCCATGATGGATTGGACCGACAGGCATTGTCGGTACTTTCATCGGCTGATGACGCGTGAAGCGCTTTTGTACACGGAAATGGTGACTGCACCGGCTCTTGTCCGGGGGCGGGCGATGCACCTTCTGGATTTCAACACTGAAGAGCATCCGGTCGCGTTGCAGCTTGGCGGGTCTGACCCGGCAGAGCTCGCGGATGCGGCCGTCCTTGGGGCGGAGCGCGGATATGACGAGATCAATCTAAACGTAGGGTGTCCGTCTGACCGGGTGCAGTCAGGTTGTTTCGGCGCGGTCTTGATGGAGCGGCCCGCGCTCGTCGCTGAGTGCGTCGCGGCCATGATCGCGGCGCAACCCGTGCCAGTGACGGTAAAGTGCCGCATAGGGGTTGATGACCAAGACCCCGAAACCGTGTTGCCAGACTTTCTGACCCGCATTCAAGACGCTGGCGTCGAGCGCGTGACAATCCACGCGCGCAAGGCCTGGCTTCAAGGGCTCAGCCCAAAGGAAAACCGTGATATCCCGCCGCTGGACTATGACTTGGTGCATCGAATGAAAGCACAGTTTCCTAAGATGCATATCTCCATCAATGGGGGGATCGCCGCTTTGGAGCAAGCCGCCGAGCAGCTTATTCATGTCGACGGGGTGATGATCGGGCGCGCGGCCTATCACCAGCCTTGGGATATCTTTGGCCGTGCCGACGAGGTCATTTTTGCCACCAATGCACCCTTCGCGCAGCCCCAAGACGTGGCAGTGGCGATGCTGCCCTATATAGACGCGCATCTTGAGGCAGGCGGACGTTTGCACCAAATCACCCGTCACATGTTGGGCCTTTTTGCAGGCCGTCCAGGCGCGCGCGGCTGGCGGCGGGCCTTGTCGGAAGGGGCATCCAAGGAAGGGGCTGGAAGCGATCTGGTGCTGCAAGCTCTTGAACCGGTCACCGCCGGGGCGCACGCTGCGCAATGACACCGGAAGAGCAGCTCAAGGAGCGAGGGTGGTGTCGCTTTCCCTTCGACGCAACCCTTGCAAAATGGGTGACGCATGCCTCTGGGGTCGCAAACGAGCTTGCACAAAACGAACAAAACATCGCTGATTGGTTGCGATGCGGAGGCACTTGGTTTGCAGGTGTCAACATTTTGCCCAATGATGCGCAAGGCCGAGTGCTAGATGGGCCACCGCTCGCGGGCGAAGCCATTTCATTCGTTGAAAGGCAGTTCGGGGCGTCGCATTTGGACCGAGCCCAGGTTTCAATCATCTATCCAGGCTATCCCACGCCGATGGAAGGCGAGAGTGAAGCGGCCTTCCGTTTTCGCCGCGACCGTGATGCTGCTCATGTTGACGGGCTGTTGCCCATCGGCCCGCAACGCAGGCGTCACCTGCAAGAGCCGCATGGCTTTGTTTTGGGGCTACCATTGAACCAAACCTCGCAAGGCGCGAGCCCGATGGTGGTCTGGGAGGGGAGCCATGACCGGATGCGCGAGGCTTTTCGGGGTGTTTTGAACGATGTCTCGCCGGATCGCTGGGGAGGGGTCGATCTCACCGATATCTACCAAGAAACGCGTAAATCGTGTTTTGAGACGTGCCAACGCGTCACTGTTCATGCGGTGCCAGGCGAGGCCTATCTGATCGACCGCTTGGCCTTGCATGGCGTCGCCCCTTGGACGACCGGCGCTGACGCGCCTGCAGCAGGCCGTATGATTGCCTATTTCCGGCCAGAGCTAGAAGACATATCAGATTGGCTCGCCTAAAGCGGGTCCGTCTGAAAGAGCCGCACCTTGAGCCCGCCATGCGGAACCGGGGAGGAAGGCTTTTTGAAGGGAAGACCGCTGGCTTTGGCAAGCGCCGTCTCGGAGGTCACGATAGCGACACGCCAGCCTTTGAACCGGTCCTGCAGCACTTGGCCCAACGTGTTGTGCAAGGCGTAAAGTAGCTTCTTGTTGCCAATACGGGTGCCGTAAGGCGGGTTGACCATGACAAGACCTGGCGGACCTTCGGGGCCGGTGAGGTCTAACACAGGTTTGGCCGCAAAACTGCAAATTGGCGCAACGCTCGCGCGCGCGGCGTTGGCTTGTGCTTGGGAGATTACGCCAGCATCGCGGTCCGAGCCGTGGAAGGCGAATGCGCTTTTTGCCTCCTTCAAAGGACGGCGCAGCGCGGCGAAGGCGTCGGTATCAAATCCCACGAAATGCTGGAAGGCGAAGTCCCGGGCGCGGCCTGGTTGCGCGCCAAGTGCGATCTCGGCCGCTTCGATGGGAAAGGTGCCAGAGCCGCACATCGGGTCCAAGACAGGTTCCGCGCCCGAGTACCCGGCCTGCCGCAAAAACAGCGCAGCCAGTGTTTCGCGCATCGGCGCTTTTCCGATGGCTTGTTTATGCCCGCGCTTGTGCAGCCCCTCGCCAGAACTGTCCAGCGATAGCGTGACTTTGTTGTCGTCGATACGCGCCTTGATTGAAACCAACGCATCGGCGCTGATTCGGTATCCATTGGCCGTGAGCGCGGTTTCGATCCGCTCACGCGCGGCACCGGCATGGTAAATCTTGGATTTTTGAGATGTGACCTCGACCTTCAAGGCACAGCCAGAGGGCAGGGTGTCTGACCAGGGAAATTTTGTCGCCCTTTTGTCGAGTTGTGCGAGGTGAAAGGCCATGAAATGGCCGATCCTTACCAACACGCGGCTGGCGCCGCGCAGTTCCAGATTGGCGCGCCAAACCTCAGGCCAGCTGCCTTTGAAGCTGATCCCGCCGGGGGAGGCGGTGACGCTTTTGAAGCCGTTCTCGCGCACCTCCTGCAAAAGAAAATGTTCAAGGCCCGGCGGCGCCACCGCGAATATGTCGTAGATTTGGGTCACGTTGCTTTCTTAGAATGAGCGCGTACCGCGCGCATCATGGTTTTTTGCTCTTTGAGGGACGCTCGCGTCCCTCAGCCGCAAGAGCAAACTCCCTTGAGGATATTTTTGAAACAATGAAGCTATTGGGCGTTGCGTGCCGCGCGGCCGCCGCGGCGCTTTTTCAAGCGTGGTGCGCGAGATGGGAGCTCTTCCATGATTGCGCGGCGGGCCTCTGGGCTGAGTTTGGACCAAACGGTGATTTCGTCGATTGAGCGTAAACACCCGGTGCAAAGGCGTTCAGCGGGGTGAATCACGCAAATCTTGATGCACGGGCTTTCAACCTCGTCGCGTTTCCAAAGATCATCCATCACGTGTTCTGCCTTATATGCCTCATGCGATCCAGCGCGCCTTGTAAGATAAACCCGGCGGCGACGTGATCAATGACCTCGCCGCGACGTTTGCGTGACGTATCCGCCTCCAACAATGCCCGTTCGGCGGCGACAGTGGAGAGACGTTCGTCCCAAAAAGCAATCGGCAAAGGTGTTAGGCGCGATAAGTTGCGGGCAAAAGCACGTGTGGATTGAACGCGTGGGCCGTCCGTGCCGTCCATATTTAACGGCAGCCCAAGGACCAAGCCTGCGATGGAGCGCGCAGTGCAAATCGCCAAAAGTGTCTCTGCATCCGCAGTAAATTTCGTGCGTTTGATCGTCTCAAGCGGTGTTGAGACGCTTTGCATTACGTCTGTAACGGCCACGCCGATGGTCTTGGTACCCAGATCAAGCCCGGCCAGCGGCGCCATAGGCCCTACAGCCGCCGAAAACCCTAAGATATCATCAAAAATCTCGCCCAACACTGCCCCTCCATTTGGTCACAAATACTCATGCCCGGCCTGCAAAGTCCACCAACTGCGGCATGGGGGCGCAGGTGCCGCGCTGGACATGTCGGAAGACGCGCATTTAATGTCGCGCGGAGGGCGACGCGAAACGCAATCCTGTCGCAAAAGCAATGCCAGACCGCTAGCTGCCCGGATTTGCCAGATGAAACGTTATTCTGCCTTTGCCATAGCGCGAGAAGCCACCCGGTATCATCAGGGATGGGAACGCGCTTGGGCTTCGCCTGAGCCCAAGAAACGCTACGACGCGATCATCATCGGCGCAGGCGGTCACGGATTGGCTTCCGCCTACTACCTGGGCAAGAACTTTGGGATCACCAATGTTGCGGTCATAGAAAAAGGTTGGTTAGGCGGCGGCAATACCGGGCGCAACACGACGATCATTCGGTCGAACTATCTGCAGGATCCGTCGGCGGCGATCTATGAGAAGGCGCGCTCGCTCTACGAGACGATGAGTCAGGACCTAAATTATAACGTCATGTTCTCACCGCGCGGTGTGCTGATGCTGGCGCAAACCCATCATGAGGTGCGTGGCTACCAGCGCACGGCCCATGCCAATGCGCTTCAAGGCGTGAAGACCGAGTTCATTGGCCCGCAAAAGGTCAAAGAAATCTGCCCGATCATGAATATCGACGGGCCACGTTACCCTGTTATGGGTGGTCTTTGGCAGGCGCGTGGCGGCACGGCGCGACATGACGCGGTGGCATGGGGCTATGCGCGGGCCTGCTCGGATATGGGCATGGATATCCTGCAAAAAACCGAAGTGACTGGCATCGCGCAAGAGGGCGGTAAAGTCACCGGCGTGCAGACCACACGGGGCGATATCGCCTGCGACAAGCTTGGTATCGTGGTGGCCGGGCATTCCGGCCATGTCGCGAAGATGGCCGGTTTCCGGTTGCCGATTGAGAGCGTCGCCCTTCAGGCGCTGGTCTCGGAACCGATCAAGCCTTGCATGGATATCGTGGTGATGGCCAACACGGTGCATGGCTATATGAGCCAGTCCGACAAGGGCGAGATGGTCATTGGCGGCGGCACGGACAGCTATAACAACTATACGCAGCGCGGCTCTTTCCATCATATTGAAGAAACCGTGCGTGCGCTGATCGAGACCTTCCCAATCATCTCCCGCCTCAAAATGCTTCGGCAATGGGGGGGCATTGTGGATGTAACGGGTGACCGCTCGCCCATTCTGTCCAAGACGCCGCTGGACAATTGCTTCATCAATTGCGGTTGGGGAACGGGTGGGTTCAAGGCCATCCCAGGCTCCGGCTGGGGTTTTGCGGAGCTGATGGCGAAGGGCTACTCGCCGCTCACGGCAGAGTTCGGGTTAGACCGCTTCCGCGAGGGCCGTTTCATCGACGAAAGCGTTGCTGCAGGGGTGGCGCATTAAATGTCCAGCGTGAAGCACCCATATTTTGCGCTGAAAACCGCCAGTGGCGCGATATGCGCGGTTGTCTGCCAGCCTGTTTTGCGGGTTTTGGCCGTGACCGGCCGAAATGCGGCGTTGCGGCACAGAGCCGTTGAGACCCTAACGCGACCTTGCAACGTTACCTTCAGTCAATTGGAGGACGTTCAATGTCAGACTATAGCACGCATGAAGAAGGGCTGGGCGGCAAAGCACTCGTTGTTGCCTCAGTTCTTATCGGGATTTTCATCCTCGCACTTGCGTTCTTGGGCGCGGGTGAGGCGCCTGAGCTGCCAGCCGGGCTCGTCGAAAGCCAGCTGGCCGATCCAAACGCAGGCATCACTGCCGCTACAGAATAAAGCCACCCTACCTACCACTTACGCAAACACTGGCAGTCGCTTCACCGCGGCTGCCTTTTTGCGTTTTGACAAGGCCTGCCCATGCTGATCCTTCGTTGCCCCTATTGCGGCGTAGATGCCGACGAAACCGAGCTTGCCGCAGGCGGGCAGGCGCATATCAAACGTGAAACCGTCGGTGCCAGTGACGAGGCGTTCGAGGAATATCTTTTCATGCGCGAGAACCCCAAAGGCGTGCATTTTGAGCGTTGGCGCCATGCAAATGGCTGCGGGAAGTGGTTCCACGCCGCCCGTTGCACCGAGACGCTTGAGGTCTTCGGCACCTATTCCGCGCAAACGACCGAGCCCCCGAAGGAAATCCGCGACAAGATCTCCGAAAAACGGCCGGGCTGGTCCTGGGGGGAGTTCTCATGAGCACGCGTTTGCATCAAGGCGGGCGGTTGATCGACCGCTCCAAGCAGGTTTCGTTCAAATTCAACGGGCGCCGCCTGAAGGGCTATCAAGGCGACACGCTGGCTTCTGCGCTTTTGGGTGCGGATCAGATGCTAGTGGGCCGCTCTTTCAAATACCACCGCCCGCGGGGCATCGTGGCTGCAGGCCCAGAGGAGCCGAATGCGCTGATGAATCTCGGCCGCGACGGGCGGTTTGAGCCGAACGCGCGCGCCACCACGACCGAGCTGTTTGAGGGCTTGGAAGCGGCGTCGCAAAACCACTGGCCCAGCCTTGAGATGGATGTGGGCGTGGTGAACAACTTCGCCTCCCGTTTCATGCCGGCGGGCTTTTACTACAAAACCTTCATCCACCCGCGCCACGCGTGGAAATACCTGTTTGAGCCCTTCATCCGCAAAGCCGCAGGTTTGGGCAAAGCGCCGACCGATGCGGATGCGGATATTTATGAGCATTACTATAGTTTCGTTGACGTGCTGGTCGTGGGCGGTGGCGTTGCTGGCCTGCAAGCGGCCAAAGTGGCAGGCGAAGCGGGTGCGAAAGTGCTGCTCTTGGAACAAACAGCCCTTTGGGGCGGCCGTGCGCCGGTTGATGGCGCGGAAATCGACGGCAAGCCTGCGCAAGACTGGATCGACGAAACCGTCCAAGCCTTGGAAGGCATGGAAAATGTCACGCTACGACTGCGCAACATGGGCGCGGGCGTATATGATCACGGCTACGCGCTCGGCTATGAGCGATTGACCGACCATCTGGCCCCGTCCGACGCACCACGGCACCGTTTGTGGCGGATCAGGGCTAGGCAGATTATCACCGCAACCGGGGCGATCGAGCGGCCGCTTTCTTTCGCAGGCAATGATATTCCTGGCGTCATACTGGCCGCCTCGCTGCGCGACTATGTGGTCAATTTCGGCGTCTCCGCCGGGGACCGCACCGTCGTGGTCACCAATAATGACGATGCCTATCGAACGGCTTTGGTTCTGAAAGAAGCAGGCCTCGATATACCTGCCATCATCGATGCGCGCCCTGATGGTGGCGGCGCTTTGATGGAGGAGGCGCGCGTCAAAGGCATCCGCGTTGAGACCGGCAAGGCCATCGCCAAGGTCAAAGGCGGCAAGCGCGTCGAGGGCGTCAGCATTTGCAGCCAAGCGGGCGAGGGCGCGGAACAGAAGACATTCGCCTGCGAGGCCGTTGCTATGTCGGGCGGCTGGTCGCCCGTTGTGCATCTGTGGTCCCATTGCGGCGGCAAGCTCACCTGGGATGACGCACACAGCTTCTTCCGCCCCGACCCAACACGCCCGCCATTGGGGGCGGACGGTGAGAGCTTCGTATCCGTCGTGGGCAGCGCAAACGGGATGATGGAAACGGATACAGTGCTGGCCGATGCCGATGCGACGGCGAAATCCGTCGCCAAAACCGTCGGCGGCACACCAAAATCCACGGCCGCGCCGAAGGCTTCGCCTGAGCCTCAAGCCTCGATGGCCCCCGTTTGGAAAATGCCGCAAGGCGCGGGGTACGAGCTGCGCTCGAAGATGTGGCTGGACTACCAGAACGATGTGAAGGTCTCCGACGTGGAACTGGCTGCGCAGGAAGGGTTCGAAAGCGTCGAGCACACCAAGCGCTACACCACGTTGGGCATGGCCACTGATCAGGGGAAACTCAGTAATATCAACGGGCTGGCGGTCTTGGCTGATAGCTTAAATGCAGAAATCCCAAAGGTAGGCACCACCACATTCCGCCCGCCATACCACCCGATCTCCATGGGTGCGATTGCGGGCGAGGCGTCGCGCGAGCTGTTCCAACCCATCGACAAAACCCCGATCCACGCATGGGGCGAGGAAAACGGCGCGGAGTGGGAACCCGTGGGCCATTGGCGCCGCGCCTATTGCTACAAACGCCCAGGCGAGAGCACCGAAGATGCGGTCAACCGGGAGGTAAAAGCCGTGCGCGAAAGTCTCGGCCTGCTCGATGCCTCCACCCTAGGCAAGCTGATGGTCAAAGGGCCCGACGCGGGCAAGTTCCTCGACATGATGTACACTAACATGATGTCCAATCTGAAACCTGGCAAATGCCGCTACGGGCTGATGTGCACCGAGAACGGGTTCCTGACCGATGACGGCGTTGTCGCGCGGATTGATGAGGACACATGGCTCTGCCACACCACCACGGGCGGCGCCTCCCGCATTCATGCGCATATGGAGGAATGGCTGCAGACCCAATGGTGGGATTGGAAGGTCTACACCGCCAATCTGACCGAGCAATATGCGCAAATCGCGGTCGTAGGCCCACATGCGCGCGATGTTTTGCAAAAGTTGGGCGGCATGGATGTCTCCAAGGCTGCCCTCGGCTTCATGGAGTGGAAAGAGGGGCAGATCGGCGGCTTTGACGCGCGGGTCTTCCGCATCTCCTTCTCCGGTGAGCTGAGCTATGAGATTGCGGTGCCCGCGAGCCAAGGCCGCGCCTTCTGGGACGCGCTACATGAGGCCGGGCAGGAGTTCAACGTCACCGCCTATGGCACTGAATGTCTTCACATTTTGCGCGCCGAGAAGGGCTTCATCATGATCGGCGACGAGACCGACGGCACTGTCATCCCGCAAGACCTTGGCCTCAACTGGGCGCTGTCGAAGAAGAAGGACGACTACCTCGGAAAACGCGCACAGGAGCGGATCCACATGACCGACCCGAACCGCTGGAAGCTGGTGGGGCTTGAGAGCGTTGACGGCTCGGTCATCCCCGATGGCGCATACGCGATCGGCGACGGGGTGAATGAAAACGGCCAACGCAAGACGCAGGGCCGCGTCACCTCCACGTATTACTCCGCCAATCTGGGGCGCGGCATCGCCATGGGGCTGGTGCTGAACGGTCCCGACCGCATGGGCGAGGTCATTCGCTTCCCGAAAGTGGATGGAGAGGAGGTGCATGCCAAAATCGTCGATCCGGTCTTCTATGATAAAGAGGGGGAGAAGCAGAATGTCTAACGCGGTCAGCCCTTTGCAAGGCGCGTCCTTTGACGGCTTCGCCCGGATCGAAGAACAGGGCCTGCGCGGCATGATCACGCTGCGCGGCGATTTGGCGGATGGCGGGTTTGGCAAGGCGGTCGCAGCTTTGACAGGATGCGACGTCCCCGATACGCGGCGTTGCGAGGTCAAGGGCGATTACGCTGTGGCCTGGATGAGCCCGGACGAGCTTTTGATCCTTTGCCCGCATAGCGCCGCCGAAGCGGGTGTGGCCCAACTGTCCAAAGTCCTTTCGGGTACGCATTATCTTGCCGCCAATGTTTCAGACGCGCGCGCTGTGTTCCGGGTTTCTGGGGAAGACGCCAGGCAAGTGATCTCGAAGCTCGCGCCGGTTGATATGTCGCCGGAGGCGTTTGGCGCTGGCGATTTCCGCCGCACGCGCCTTGCCCAAACCCCGGCCGCGTTCTGGATGCCAAACGATAAGACCATTGAGTTCATTTGCTTCCGCTCTGTCGCCGACTACGTTTTTGCATTGCTCAGCCGGGCCGCGACGCCAGGGACCCAAGTATAAGAAAATTTAAGAGCCAAGTGTTAGGAAGCACGAAATCATACGGAGTTCTGACATTGAAAACAGTGGGTCCAATCGGTGTTGCCGTCCTATCGTCAGCTGTGATGGTTTGTGCTGCAGGCGCGACAGAATTTAGCTGCCAGTTCGAAGAAGGGGTGGTGGTCCCCGAACGCGTGAGCGTTCGGTATGTGTCGCCAACGCAAATTGTCGTGCGTGACACCTTTAGGGAAAGTATCGGATTGTCCTATCCAGAAGAGGCGAGGGTGCAGAGAGACACCGATACCCTTCTGAGGGTAAGCTGGGTAACCGACAATATTCCCAGGTCTATCACTCAAAAAATCCTCATGCATGGCGGCAACAAGCTGAAATACAACTTCTCTATCGAGCGCATGACCGGGAAAGCCCGGCTCAGCTGGATCAAGATGGGGGGCGGGAATTCATCTGCATCAAGTGCACCGATATCCCGTGGTCAATGTCGTAAGGTAGCAGGCACTTAGGCAATAAGCAGTATAGATTGTTTGGTTTAATTTTACTCTGCTCCCTTTTTGCTGTTTGCAGCTTATTTGGGACGGAAGCGGCGAGGCGCTTGGTTCGTCGCGAATTCAAGCAAGTGGACAGACTTATGTTTGAGAAAAAGATTTGCGCGATTACGACTTCCGTTCTCCTGAGCTTGGCCGCTAGCAGTGCATCGGCAACAACATACTCCTGCGTCGTCACTAGCTTTTCCGGGCACGAACCGCTGGTCCCAAAAAAGATGGTATTTGAGCTTTCTGATGCCCGTGTTTCTATTCGCGACGACATTATGGAGCGCGTTGGGCTTGTGGCGTCGAATGCAAAACTCGACCGTATCGTCAATAACGAACAACGTTTTACTTGGAAACTTTCGCCGGTGCCAAGAAGCTTAAAACCAACAGGCCGTGGCAATTCTTGGAGTACAACAGCTCTCTATCGTGCAAGCTTGTCTACGAAGACAAAAAGTCTGAAATTGTCGGGAAGACTTTTGCCGCAGTTTTCGGGGCCAACAAACGAGCTCTTTTTCAGTGGCACGGGCCAATGCGAACTAGCTGATGACTAGTGTCTTTTGTCGAAAACACGAAGTTGCTTGACGCTGCGACCGGACGCGCTCAGTTAAGGGCAGAAATTTCATCAACCACAAACGATGGGGGCCCGATATGGCTTTTGAACTTCCACCACTTCCTTACGCTCACGATGCGCTGGCAGATAACGGCATGTCGAAGGAGACGTTGGAATATCACCACGACCTACACCACAACGCCTATGTCACCAATGGCAACAAGGCGATTGAAGGGACCGAGTGGGAGGGCAAGACCCTCGAAGAAATCATCGTCGGCACCTATGACGCCTCCGCCGTCGCGCAAAATGGCATCTTCAACAACATCTCCCAGCTTTGGAACCACAACCAGTTCTGGGAAATGATGGGCCCTGGCGCATCCTCCATGCCGTCTGAGCTGGAAGCGGCCATCAAGGACAGCTTCGGCTCTGTCGATGCCTTCAAAGAGCAATTTTCGGCTGCGGGTGCTGGGCAGTTTGGCTCCGGCTGGTGCTGGCTGGTCAAAGACGCCGATGGCGGCCTGAAAGTGACGAAGACCGAAAACGGCGTGAACCCGCTCTGCTTCGGCCAGACCGCGCTTTTGGGCTGCGACGTGTGGGAGCACAGCTACTACATCGATTTCCGCAACAAGCGCCCGGCCTACCTGACCAACTTCCTCGATAACTTGGTCAACTGGGAAAACGTCGCCTCCCGCATGTAAGCGCGATGGCATCGACGTATGACAGAAACCTGTCCGATCCGCATCGGGCAGGTTTTTTTAAGGGCTTCGCCGATTATTGGTGGGGTGCCTACACCCGTATTAAGGTCACAAAACGGGATGTACTGACCCCGAAGTTAGCCCCAGGGGAAAGTCTGACCATAGCCATCGTCAGCGACATTCACGCCGATCAGCGCTTCATGCCTTTGTCGCGCGTGGCGGAGGTGGTCGAAAAGACCAACGCGCTAAAGCCGGACCTGATTTACATGGGCGGCGATTTGCGCGCGCAGGACAACCGCTGGATGACGCCCGAGCCTTTGCCCGAACTGGTTGATGTGCTGGCCGACCTGCGTGCCCCATTCGGCGTTTTTGCGACCACTGGAAACCACGATTGGTGGGATGACCCGGCGACGCAGCGGCGCGACAGCCTTGAGCCTGAATGCGTGCCCTTGCTGCGTGCGGCTGGCATCACGGTCCTGCGCAACGAAGCGGTTCAGCTGGACCATCCCAGTCATATCTGGGTGTCCGGGATCGACAGCCAATGGGCCTATGAAGGCAAGGGCCGCGACCATGGCAGTGCGCATGACCTGGAGGCCGCTTTGAGCGAGGTGCCCTTTGAGGCATTCGGGCTGCTTCTGGCGCATGAGCCGGATATTTTTCCCAAATTGCCAAAGCGCGATCTGAACGGCCCGATTGATCTGGTTCTGTCGGGTCACACCCATGGCGGTCAAATCAAGGTCTTTCACACCCGGCCCATCATCCCGTCGCATTACGGTCGGCGCTACGCCTATGGCCACCGCATAGAAGACGGGCGCGACCTTATCGTATCGGCGGGGCTGGGGTGCTCCCTTTTACCTTTGCGTTTTGGCGTTATGCCGGAGATCACGCTTGTGACGGTGCGCAGCGGCTGACCTAAAGGAGCGCCCTTGCGGACGCGCATGATGCTGTGTCCGCCCCGTGCTGGCGGGAACGTGATTGGCGCAGCGCGGCGCTATTTGCGATGTCGGATTTGAGTATTTGCAATCAAATGGAGGGGCTATGCTGCGCTTTTTTCTCACGGTCTTTCTTTTTTGCGCCGGCGCTACCCATGCCGAGATGGCGCCGCGCGAGGGGTGGGTTGTGATCGCGACCGACAAAGCCTACGCGACCCTTATTGATGATGTGAAGGCGGCGGCGAAGGCCAACAAGATGGGCGTCGTCACGCAAGCCGGGCCCACGGGTGCTGCGAAAAACCGCGGGATCACCATCCCGGGCAACCGTGTGATCGGCCTTTTCAACAATGTCTACGCCGTGCGCATTCTTGGCCTGTCCACGCCGGCCATGATCGAAGCGCCAATCCGGGTTTACGTGACCGAGCGCGCAGATGGCAACGCAACACTGTCCTACAAAACCCCAAGCTTTGTCTTTGCCCCGTACATGGAGGAGGCTGGTCCGGACTTGGGCATTGCGGCGCAGGAGTTGGATGTGATTTTCAACGCGATTGCAGTGCAAGCCACCCAGTAGCTGCTTGACCCGGCTTGTGCCGCGCGACAGTGTCGGCACGCCCTCACATAAAGAAAGCTACCAAAAAGATGTTCCCCAAAGGCGCGCTTGACGGGCTTACCGTCCTTGATCTTTCCCGCATCTTGGCCGGGCCCACCTGCACCCAGCTCATGGGCGACTTGGGCGCAGAGGTGATCAAGATCGAAAACCCCAAATCGGGTGGCGATGACACACGCGGCTGGGGGCCCCCTTTTGTCGAAGGCGCGGCGGGGGAGCAGACGGACCTCTCCTCCTATTTCATGTCGGCCAATCGCAACAAGCTTTCTGTCTCTGCTGACATTGGGACCGAGGAGGGGCAAGCGCTGGTCAAGGCCTTGGCGGCAAAGGCAGATGTCGTCATCGAAAATTTCAAGCCCGGTGGATTGAAGAAATATGGGCTCGATCACGAGACCTTGCTCGCAGAACATCCGGGGCTCGTCTATTGCTCGATCTCCGGCTTTGGTCAGACGGGTCCCAATCGCGACAAGCCGGGGTACGACCTAATGGCGCAAGGCTATGGCGGGATCATGTCCTTGACGGGGGAGCCAGATGGGCGGCCGATGAAAGTGGCTGTCGGGGTCGCGGATGTGGTGTGCGGGCTTTATGCGACCATCGGAATACTGTCTGCGCTGCGCCACCGCGACCAGACGGGGGAGGGGCAGCATATCGACGTGGCGCTGGTCGACACGCAAGTCAGCTGGCTCATCAATGAAGGGGTGGCGCATCTGACAACGGGCAAACCGCGCCCGCGTCGCGGAAATGAGCACGCGACCATTGTGCCCTACCAGACCTTTGAATGTGCAGATGGGCATGTGATCGTGGCCGTCGGCAATGACAGCCAATATGCGCGCTTCTGCGACTACCTTGGCCGGCCCGATCTGGCCGAAGGCGAGAATGCGGTCAACTCAAACCGGGTGCTGAACCGCGACAGCTTGATCCCGCTTTTGGAGGCGGAGTTGATCACTCACAAGATGGATGATGTGGTGGCCGGACTGGAAGCGCGCAAAGTGCCTGTGGGCCCGGTGAACCGGCTTGAAAAGATTTTTGCCAGCGAGCAGGTGGCGGCACGCGAAATGAAGATCGACATGCCGCGTGACGATGTGGCCGGCGGCGCGGTGACGCTGATTGGCAACCCGCTGAACCTGTCGAAAACACCGGTCACTTACCGCCATGCGCCGCCGCGTTTTGGGCAGGATACGGCCGATGTAGTGGCGCGGCTGAAAGACGAGAGCTAAGCGACGTTGCGTTATTGATGCGAGGCGCGCACGCTGAGTTTAGTCTTCCGTTAACTATTTCCAGCACGTTTCGATCATGCAGCTGCCCCGTTTACATGCAAGGTTCCACCCCGAGATAGCGGTCAAATTCGCGCTCTTTCCCTATCTGGTTGCGCAAGGCGCTTGGCTGCGTCGCACAGCATTGCAACTGCCCGAACCCACGGGACCACGCGCAGGCGTCGAGGGCAAGGGGCCCGTTTTGCGATTGCTGCTCTTGGGCGACAGCTCGGCGGCCGGTGTCGGCGTCGACCACCAGCAGCAGGCGCTGAGCGGGCAACTAAGCTTGCATCTTGCGCCGCACGTCACACTCGATTGGGTGTTCGACGCCAAGACAGGGCGAACAAGCCGCCAGATGTTCAAGCGCCTCGTCAAAATTCCAGCGTCGCAATACGATGTAGCCGTGACGGCCTTGGGCGTGAATGACATCACCAAACGCGCCTCGCGCGAAAACTGGCTGGAAGATACGGAGCTTATGTGGGACTTGCTCCGCTCCAAATTCGGGGTGCGCCATATCTACGCTTCCGGGATACCGCGAATCGCGGATTTTCCGCTTCTCCCGCCTGTCTTGCGTTGGATCTTGTCGCGACAGGGTCTGCGTTACGACGCTGGGCTTGAAGAACTGTCGGCAAAGCGACCCGACGTCACCCATATGCCTTCGGATATGGAGTTGCATGGGCTGATGTCCTCAGACGGCTTTCATCCGGGCCCAGAAGTCTACGCGCATTGGGCCAAAGGTGTCGCTGCACAAATCCTTAGCGATTTGCCTGCGTATCAGTCGTAGTAAGAATACGGCTGGCGAGTCTTTGCCAATAGGTGAAACTTCTTGGGCCATAACCTGCTGCTCTCCCTCACATTTTCCCCGCAGCTGTTCACGCATTTCGTGATCTGTCTCACATGTCCGTTATGCAGGCGTCTCAGCCGTTTACCGGGCGCGCTGAGTGTCGTTATGCAGATCTTGCGGCAAGTGTCGCGTGAGCAGAAGAAGCGGGAGCCGACATGTATCAAGACGTATTTGGCCAGGACACGACCCTGACATCTCCGAAAGCGGGGGCGCATTGGGATCAGACCCTTTTGGCCTTCATGGCGCATGGTGCCACGACGCCTACTCATCTTGTCGCAACGTTAGAAGAGGACCCTAATTTCGCGCTCGGCTACGCGGTAAAGGGGATGTTTTATCTGCTGCTCGGACGCTCAGAATTGATTGATACCGCGCGCGAGGCTCTGGGCCTGGCGGAAGCCTCCGCCATCGCAGCGCCGATAACGCCGCGCGAGCAGGGGTTTCTTGACGCGTTGCGTGCCTATCTCGCAGGCAAGCCCACCCAAGCGGTCGCGCATCTCGAAGACGTTTTGAGCCGCCATCCCGGATGCACCCTCGCGATGAAGCTGTCCCACGCCATCCGTTTTGTTCTGGGCGACGGCGTCGGTATGCGGGCCTCGATCGAAAATATCATGCATGCTTACGGGCCTGACCACGCGGGCCGGGGTTACCTGATGGGGTGTCATGCCTTCACGCTTGAGGAAACTGGCGAGTACGCGCGGGCCGAGACCGTGGGTCGCATGGGGCTTGCGATCAGTCCCGATGACGCCTGGGGTCTGCACGCGGTGGCCCATGTCTATGACATGACATGCGACGCCAAGGGAGGTGTCGCCTGGCTCACTGGCCGGGAAGAGGCATGGGCCCATTGCAACAATTTCCGCTACCACGTCTGGTGGCACAAAGCGCTGATGCATCTCGACCTTGGTGAGGTCGACACGGTGCTTGCGCTCTATGACACCGAAATTCGCCAAGACAAAACCGACGATTATCGCGACATTTCCAACGCCACCTCGCTTTTGCAACGACTTGAGCTCGACGGTCACGATGTCGGCGAACGGTGGGAGGAGCTGGCTGAGCTCTCCGCAAACCGGACCGAAGATGGCCAGCTGATCTTTGCGGATTTGCACTACTTGTTGGCCCTGATCGGCGGCGAGCGGAAGGATGCCGTCACCAAGCTTATGGGCCGCATGCACCGCGACGCCAAGGCCAACTCCCGCGAGATGGATGCGCTGATGGACGCGCCGGGCCTGTCCGCCGCTGCCGGGTTGGAAGCCTTCGGCGAGGCTGACTACAAAACCGCGTTCCTCAACCTGCGCCGTGCGCGCCAGACCATGCAGAACGCAGGTGGCAGCCACGCGCAACGCGACGTGTTCGAGCGGCTCACAATCGACGCCGGCATTCGCGCAGGCTTCCTCGATCATGCCGAGGCCATTCTACGCGACCGCTCGTCCAAACGTGCTGGCCGCTTCGACGGCTACGCCGAAGCGCGTCTTACAATGATTGACGCGGGCCGCGTGGCATCGGGTTGCGTGGAGCGCGTGCCTGCGGAATAAGCGGGCAGGGGCTGCTTCAAGGATGTCTATGGCTGTAAGCACACCAGAGTATCGAGCGGCGCCGCTTCAGGCGGCGGCAACGGGTACGTCGGGCGTCACCACGCGCGACCCGCGATTGGATTTCTACCGCGGCATTGCGATGTTCATCATCCTCTTTGCCCATACCCCCGGCAATTTTTTCACCAGCTGGATCCCGGCGCGCTGGGGGTTCTCCGACGCGACCGAGATTTTCGTATTCTGCTCCGGCATGGCGTCGGCCATCGCGTTCGGGCGGACCTATGACAGGGCAGGCTGGACGCTCGGCACCGCTCGCGTGGGCTACCGCGTCTGGCAGGTCTATTGGGCGCATATCGGGATGTTTTTCTTCATCGCGATGATGCTGGCCTTCTGGGACAGCTTCGGCATTTTCGAGAAACGCTACATCGGCACGCTCAATCTGGTCCCGTTTTTTGACGGGGTCACAAGGGCGGGTGAGGTCGTCTCGACCACGGCCGATCAATTGGTCGGCATTTTCACCCTGACCTATGTGCCCAACTATTTCGACATCCTGCCCATGTATATGGTCATCCTGGTGATGATGCCGATCGTCATGGCGCTGAGCCGGGTCAATATCTACCTGATGTTCGCCGTGATCGCGACGGTCTGGCTTTTTGCGCAAGGTCGGCTGCTTGAGGCGCTCGGCGCTGGTGGCATGGCAATCAACTTCCCGGCTGAGCCATGGTCAGGACGCGAGTGGTTCTTCAACCCGTTCGGCTGGCAGCTGATCTTCTTCACGGGCTTTGCATTCATGCGCGGCTGGATCCCAGCCCCGCCAGTCAAAACCTGGCTGATCCTATTGGCAGCGCTTGTCGTTATCGCGAATATCCCCTTTTCCAATATCGGGGTGCGGGCGGTGAACCGCGAATGGTTCGGCCTCGCATTTGAGAATAACCCGGTCATCCAGTGGCGCCTTGAGAACCGGGAATGGATCACAAAATCCGATTTCGGCCTCTTCCGCTACATCCACTTCCTCGCGCTGGCTTATCTGGCCTGGGTCGCGGCGGGCGTCGGGGGTCACAGGTTGATCGCCACAGGGCAGGGGCTGATGTCGCGCCTGTGGGACGGGCTCGTCACCATCATCATGAAGGTGGGCCAGCAATCGCTCGCCGTCTTCGTCTTTTCCATGGTTTTTGCGCGGGTGCTGGGCTTTGCCTATGACCAGATCGGACGCTCTACATTCACAGTGACCACCGGCAATCTGATCGGATGCGCGGCACTGGTCGGTGTGGCCTATTTCGTGGCTTATGTGAAGAAACAGCCTTGGCGAGTGAAGCCGAAATGAACCTGACGCGCCGCACATTCCTAACCATGTTGGGCGCTGTCGCAATGACGCGCGGGGCGCAGGCGTTGCCGATGTTTAAAGGGGAGGCCAAGCCCTTTTCCCGCGAAACACTGGTTCAACGGGCCAAGGATTTGGCCGAGAAGCCTTACACGCCAAACCCGGAAGTCCCGCAGACCTGGCGCGACCTGACCTATGACCAATACCGCGCGCTGCTGTTCAACACGAAGAAATCGCTTTGGTCTGACACAGACCGCGCCTTCCACCTCGATTTGTTTCAGCCCGGTCTCTATTTCCCGCGCCCCGTCGATGTTCGCGTGGTTGAGAACGGAAAGGCGCAAAGCCTTGCCTTCGATATGTCGCTGTTCCGGCGGTATGAGCAATTCCCTCTGGACGTGTACGAGGCCGCGAAATCGGAAGACCCAGAGACATCGACGCTGGGCTATTCGGGCCTGCGCCTACGCCACGAGTTGGTCAAACCCGGCAAGTTCGAAGAGTTTGCAGTGTTTCAGGGCGCAAGCTACTTCCGCGCGATAGGTACGGGGCAGAATTACGGATTGTCAGCGCGCGGTCTGGCCTTGAAAACCGGCGACCCGTCAGGCGAAGAGTTCCCCGATTTCACGGAGTTTTACGTCGAAGCGCCAGATGCTGATGCACGGGAAGCGCGCGTCCATGCGCTGCTCAACAGCCCCTCTGTCACCGGGGCATTCACCTTCGATATCAAGCCCGGCATGCCGTGCGAGATGGATGTGAGCTGTTCGCTTTTCCCACGCACCGAGCTGCCCCATGTCGGTATCGCACCGTTGACCTCGATGTTCCTCTTTGATGACACGAACCGCACTCGGTTCGACGATTTCCGTTCCGCCGTACATGACAGCGAAGGTCTGATGGTGTGGAACGGGGCGGGGGAGCTTCTTTGGCGTCCGCTCGCCAATCCGCGGGAGCTGGAGATCTCCAGCTTCGTTGATGACGGCCCGCGCGGGTTCGGGTTGATGCAGCGCGCGCGCGAGGTTGAGGATTATGCCGACCTTGAGGCGCATTACCACAACCGCCCCTCGCTTTGGATCACACCCAATTCTGATTGGGGCAAGGGCGCTGTCACTTTGGTCGAAATCCCGGCCGACAAGGAAATCTACGACAATATCGTCGCCTATTGGCGTCCACGTGAACCGCTCGCGCCCGGGCAGGAACACCGCTTCGGCTACAAGATGGTCTGGGGCGGGGAGCCGCCGCGCCCGCGCAACGTCGCAAAGGTGCTCAACACACGTATCGGTAAGGGTTACGACAAGGCCGTTCCCTATCAGATCATCACGGTGGATTTCGACGACTCGCCCGAATTTGGCGAGGATTTGGACAGCATCACGCGCTTCATCTCGGCCAACAGAGGCAAAGTCTCCGACGGCGTCTTGCAACGCAACCCCGGCACGGGCGGGCTAAGGCTCGCCTTCAAGTTTGACCCGGGCGAGGCGACAGGTGCCGAGCTGCGTGTGCAACTCGTGCGCGACGGGGTGTCACTGACTGAGGTCTGGCTCTATCGGTGGACCGTATGACCGCCTTCATGCCGCCAGAACGCCCCTTGGCGCATCCCAAGCAGGATTTGCGCCGTGCCTACCGCGATGGCCAAGCGCCCGGCGTCGGCACTGGCGGTCGCGTATGGCTCTGGCGTCTTATGACATTTGTGCCTGCGATCCTGACAACGATGGGGCTTATCGCGGTTTTCACTGACTTCTTTGCAATGGATGGGCTCAACGCGTTTGAGACCGCTTTGATTGCACTAGTCGCTGTCACTTTTTTCTGGATTTCGCTTTCGGTCTCCACCGTGACGGTCGGCATTTTTAACTTGCTGCGCCCGGTCCGTGCCTCGCGACCGGGAGCAGTGACGCCGCTCAAGACCGCGCTTTTGGTCCCCGTTTACAACGAAAACCCGGGCGATGTGTTCGGCAATGCTGCGGCCATGCTGACCCAGCTCTCAGCCCGCGCGCATATGCATGACTACACGCTGTTCATCCTGTCCGACACGCGGGATGAGGCCATTGCCGAGGCTGAGTTGCAGGCCTTTGCTACGCTCAAGACCCGGCTCGGACCAGAGCTGAAGCTGCATTACCGCAGACGCGCTGACAATGTGGACCGCAAGGTGGGCAATCTGGCTGATTGGGTCGAACGCTGGGGCGGCGGCTATGCGGCGATGCTGGTGCTCGATGCAGATAGTCTGATGAGCGCGGAGGCGATCATCGCGCTCACAGATGAGATGTCGGCTGACCCATCTGCGGGCCTGATCCAATCTGTCCCGCAACTCATCGGGGCAGACACGCTTTTTGGCCGGGTCCAGCAGTTTTCAAACACCGTCTACGGCGCAGTGCTGGCCGAGGGCCTTGCCACCTGGTCGGACCGGGAGGGCAACTACTGGGGTCATAACGCTATCATTCGCACGCAAGCCTTTGCGGCCTCGGCCGGGTTGCCCAAGCTCGACACCTTCCGCTCCAAAGGCGCCTTGATCCTGAGCCATGATTTCGTCGAGGCCGGTCTGCTTCGCCGCGCCGGATGGGCCGTGCGTTTCTTGCCGCGCATCAAGGGCAGTTATGAGGAAGTCCCTGCCAACCTGATTGATTATGTGCGCCGCGACCGTCGCTGGTGCCAGGGCAATCTGCAGCACCTCAATATTCTGGGCTCCAAAGGGTTCCATACGGCCACGCGGTTCCACCTGTTCCATGGCGCGATGAGCTACCTGCTCAGCCCCGCCTGGTTCGCGCTTCTGACCGTGTGGGCCGTCATGGGTGTGAGCGCCGAGGAAAACGTGATCCGTTACTTTACCGGGCAAAACCCACAAGTCTCCTGGCCCGAGATGAGCCACGTGAACAACGTGTTCATACTTTTGTTCATGTACGGCATGCTGCTCGCGCCGAAATTCCTTGGCGCCACTGCCATCAGCCGCACAGGGCTGCGCCTGCGCGACCTGGGTGGGCCCGTGCAATTTGCGTTCAGTTTCGTGACAGAGATCGTGGTGTCCATCCTCTATGCGCCCATCTTGATGGTGCAGCAGACACTTGCGGTGCTGCGCACCTATGCCGGGTTGAAGGAGGTCTGGACGCCGCAACAGCGCGCGGGCGGGCGGTATTCTTTGATCACGCATATGAAATTCCACGCGTTGGAAACCGTCACAGGAGCCGCGCTCTTTTTCGGTATGTATGAAGGGATCATCACCCTGTGGCTCCTGCCCATAGCCGTCAGCCTGTTGGGCGCGGTCCCTCTGTCGCTGCTCTCCGGTCTCAAGCTCACGCGGCACAAATGGATGGCGCGCCAGATGGGGACGGCCGAGGTGTTCAACGCCCCCGCGATCATCCGCGCCGCCCGGCGTGAGCGCAAGCAGATGCATGATGTCCTGGACGCAGAAAGAGTGGCAGCTGAGTAGTGTGTTTTGGGGCTCTGCCCCTGCGCGTTCCGCGCTCCCCCGGGATATTTTTGAAGCAATGAAGAATGGGGGCTGCGCTTACTTGGCGAGTTCAGCCTCAAACCAATCGAGGGCCATATCCGACCATCCTCGCGGCACGCCATGGGCCCCGGGATGCAGGACAAATTCCAGCGCACCGGCCGCGCAATTGTCCCATGACCTGCGCCAGAAACTCTCATCTGTTTCAAAAACTGTTGCGCGGTAATTGGCGCACCCCATAGTACACGACGCTACTTGAAACGAGGAGCGAAAAGGATTCGAATTGAAGCTT
>JAPORH010000204.1 GCA_026710325.1 Litoreibacter sp.
GTGGCCAAGGTGAGGATTGAGGCACCGGTAAAGGGCGAAAGCCACCGGAAAACAGCAACTCCCCGCACCTACAGCAGGGCGCGCCTCTCCCTGACTCTACTCGACGTCAGAACCGGCACGCTAACCTCCCCTGCGACGGCCGTGGCCGCAGCGCCCGCATAGTCTGCAAGGCTGGCGATCACACCGCCGTGGAAAAAGCCATCGAACTGCAAAAGGCTATCCGCTTTGGCAACTTCAAAAGTAACGCTCTGCTTTGTCGCCGAAACAACCTTTGTCCCAATGGAAACCATAAAGCCCGACCGCGCGACGACTTCCAATACTATCGCATGGGGATTGGTTGGTTGAGAGGGGCGCAGTAAGGTGGTTGTGACTTCTTGTTCCACTTTTACCCTTCCTCCATTTTGTTGATCACTCAAAAGCCGATGTTCTATGTGCTTGAGACGCCGTTCGATCTGTTGCTTCGGCGGACAGCGCCCAATGCTCCTAGCCCTGCCAACATGAACCAAGCTGCCGCCGGTAGCGGTACTGGGGCGGGTGGAGAAATCGACGGTGTGAACCGGGCGAATGTAGTGTCAGCGATGAATGTCGTGTCTGCATTCACTGGAAGAATAGAACCGGTCACTGCAAAATCGGTGTCGTTCCCGGAGTTGTTTAACGCAAATGCGAAATCGAAAATCGTGTCACTACCCGGCGCTGGCGGAGCGTTGACGATGAGCACGGTCGCTGAGCTTTCGTCGGTGATCCCGTTGATAAGTTCCGGGGCAGAGTCGAATTGACCAAAGGGGCGGTCAAGGAACACTTGCTCCAGTAAAGCCAAAGCTGGGGAGTTAGAAAACGCGATAAAGTCCGATGCATCATCACATCCTGAGAAAACGCTGACGCAACTTCCGTCCACGAACACGACATCAAAAAACGACCCGTCGATCTCAACATTGGATGCGCCCATAAGCTGACCATTGGGGTCGACATTCAACGTCGCCGCGGACACCGGTGATGACATTGCGGCAATTATAACGCCTCCGATACAGGCGACGACACGGCTAAGCGTTGCGAATGATACTGCTAGCATTGAGCTCCCTCTCTCTTGTGATCAAAGAAGACCTTTCAATTCTTTGCTGACGATCAAATCAGCCCCTCACACCCCTTTACCGACGTCCACCGCAGAAAGCTGAAGACCGAGCGATGTGGCTGGCGGAGATCTTCTGTTGTCCTATGTACGGAAAGTGGCATTGGCATAAATGACAAAGAACGGCTATTTTGCGCCAAATGACCGACTCCCGACGCATATGCATGATTGTTTATCCCGGTTTTGAGTTGTTGGACCTCGCGGGCCCGACTGGAGTATTCAACGCGGCCAACACGCTGTCAGAGCGTGCCATCTATCATATCAGCGTCGTATCGGCGGAAGGCGGCAATATCCTGTCGTCGTGTGGGATTCCCGTCGCAACTTCTGCCTTGGACGCATCCGGGGACATTGGCTCTGACACGACAGTTTTGGTCGTAGGCGCCGAGGGGAGAAACCTGACACAAGGCATGAAATGCCAAAGAACACTGAGCTTCCTGAAGGATGCATTCAAAACTGCTGGACGATGCGGATCGGTCTGCTCCGGCGCTTTCATCCTCGCAGCGTCCGGAATTCTGAATGGAAAACGTGCCGCGACACATTGGGCCGGCGAAGGCGCGTTTTCGCGCTGGTTCCCGGATGTTCACCTGGACCGCGAGGCGCTTTATGTCGTTGACGATTTGATCTGGACATCTGCCGGCGTGACGACCGGGATCGACATGGCCCTGGCGATGGTTGAGACGGACTGTGGGAAAGGTCTTAAAGGGCGCGTGTCCGGCCATCTTGTTGTCCATTCGCACCGACCAGGATTTCAGACGCAGTTCAGTTCGGTGCTTCAGGCGCAAATCAAGGCGGGCGACCCCTTTGGTGATGTTATTCACTGGGCGAATGCAAATCTCGGCAAACAGATTTCGGTGGAGGAGCTGGCGGAGCGCGCCGGAATGACGACCCGCAGCTTTCAACGGAAGTTCAAAGCTATCACTGGTGAGACCCCTGCACGCTTTCTCGTCGTGCTGCGAATGGAGCGCGCAAGAGAGTTATTGGCGTCCGAACAACAGGTCAAACAAGTGGCCGCACAAGTCGGATTCGCATCTGAAACCGCGTTTCGTTCTGCATTCAAAGACCACTTTGGCGTCTCGCCATCACAGTTGGCTGCAACACAGCAATAGCTTGCTTGCTACCTTATCGGATCGGAGCCTCCGCTCTGAGCATTAGCCTCGCCGTTAGGTCGAAGTCGGCAAACGAACAAATCGCGTTTTGCTCACTTTCAGCGGTCTCTAACTGGCTGTGGAGACAGGCCCGAGGGCACGCGCTTGGGGATCATGTCGCTTGTCTTATGACTTTAGGTGGTTCTGTGCGAAAGTAGGGCCTTAGCCCGCCAC
>JAPORH010000011.1 GCA_026710325.1 Litoreibacter sp.
GTGGCCAAGGTGAGGATTGAGGCACCGGTAAAGGGCGAAAGCCACCGGAAAACAGCAACTCCCCGCACCTACAGCAGGGCGCGCCTCTCCCTGACTCTACTGGAGAACTGATGCACCCATACCCAAGGATCGACGCCGAAATGCAACCAGGCGTCCAGATCGGCCAGCATTTCATCGGCATAGAAGGGCACGACATAGGGAATGGTGGTTTTCCAAAGCGAAAAGGCTGAGGAAAAGAGCGTGCAGCCCAAGAAGGCGTAGAGTGTTGGAACCAACCTGTTGGCCACACCCATATGCCGGGTGACAAACAGCCCGATCACCACAAAAATTCCAAGGTATTTTGCGTAAACCAGTAGCGATCCCGCTAGGCTGAGGCTTTTGACATAAACGAATGCCAGCTGGGTCTGCGGATCTTCACGCACCAAAAAGATGAGCGCTATGCCGAGGCAGAGATAAGCCGCCGAAAAGACCAAGAAGTTTCTCATTGAGGGTTGCCCAAACCGATTTACTGCTTTGAGGCAGGGTATGCGCGGTTTCGGGCGAGATTGTGTCGCGGAATTGATAATGCTTGGGCGGCTAGCCCTTGGCTTTTGCCTCGAGCGCACGTTTGGTGGTCCAAACGCTCTGGGAGCCGCCCCAGTGACCGCTTTTGACCTCATGCACCCGCACGGAGGTCATCTCTTCCATGGTTTTACCGGCAACTTTGCCAAAACCTTTGGCAGTTTCTGCGATCATTTGCGCCTTTTCCTCATCTGTGAAAACGCCTTCCAGGACATGAATATCAATCAAAGGCATTGAAAAGCTCCGTTTTGATTTTTGAAGGGTAGCTTCTTTTAGGGTAGCCGCAGTCTTGCCGGCAAAGCCAGCCCGTTCCCACGCGATCACCAGCACGGTTTGCGCCGGTGGTCTAGGTTTCATTGCCGGTTCTATGCGGCTGCGCTGGCCTCGATCTCGAATAGCAGGCCGGGGATGGCGAGGCGCGAGACGCCCAAGAGAGTCATGGGTGGTGCTGCGTGTTTTGGGCCGAACCGCATGCCCATCAGGTCGAAGTTCTTCAACGCCTCGTCGACATCGGTGGCGTAAACGCCAAGCCGGGTGACATTGCTCAAGTCCATCCCGGCCTCGGCCAAGACGGCTTCGAGATTGTCCAAGGCGAGGTTGATCTGCGCGCGCATGTCGCCCTCGTACTGTGGGGTGCCCTCGCCATCGACGGCGGTTTGGCCTGCGACTGTAAGCTGCCGTGTGGCGCCTGTGATGACCTCCCCTTGATTGTAGCCTAGCTTCAATGACCAGTTCCACGGGTTCACTGCGGTGCGTTCCATCCTCGGTATCTCCTTTTGAGTTGCTGAAACCGGTCTAAACAAAAATAGTGCCAAAATTTGTCACCATTCTTGTTAAGGTGACAAAGTGAATATTCGAAACAGACAAGACGCCATCGTGCGCAGCCTGCGCCGCAACGGAACCTCAACGATTGAGGAGCTGGCAGAACAGGTCGGGGCCTCCCGCAGGACGGTGCTGCGCGACATCAGTACGCTGCGCGATGAGGGCTTTGTGATCCACTCCGATGTCGGGCGCGGCGGTGGGCTTCAGCTTGACCCCCAATCCATGCAGACGACGGCGCGGCTTTCGGTGCCCGAGGTCTTTGCGCTTCTTTTGGGCGTGGCCGCGATGCGGGCGGCCGGAAACCTGCCGTTTTCCCAGCTTGCGGATGCGGGGCTTGCCAAGATTGAAAAAGCGCTGCCCGCTGACAAAGTGCGCGACCTGCGGGATTTTCTAGACTGTCTGCATGTGGGCCAGCTGTCGCCGCTCCAGGACCTGTCTGACATGGGCAAGATGGAACCTGCGCTGCTGCCCGCGTTCGAGGACGCTTTCCTAGGCCGCATGATGCTGCGGTTTGATTACCGGGACGCGAAAGAGCGCATGTCATCTCGAGAGGTAGAGCCGCAAGCTATGCTGATCCTGCCGCCTCTTTGGTATCTGGTTGCCTGGGACCCGGCGCGCAGGGATTTCCGGCATTTTCGGATGGACCGGATCGGAGCGCCACGCGCCTTGGAGGGCACGTCGTTTCGCAGGCGGCATGTTCCGTTTGAGGACGATGTCTGCCCTTATTCGGAGCTCGCCGGGTAAGTTACGCCGCGAGCCCTTTGCTGCCCAGATCGAGGTATTTCTTGCGGCGGTCCTGTTTCAACGCGGCGCTGTCGAGCTTTGACAGCTCTTTGAGCATATCGGAGACTTTCTCGCCGACGGCTTCAATGACCTCTTCGCGCGCACGTTGCGCGCCGCCAATAGGCTCGGGGATGATTTCGTCACAGACGCCCAGCTTGTGGAGGTCTTGCGCGGTCAGGCGCAGGGCTTCGGCCGCCTCCCGCATCTTTTCGGCGTCTTTCCACAGGATCGAGGCGCAGCCCTCGGGGGATATGACCGAGTAGATCGAATGCTCCAGCATGGCCACGCGGTTGGCGGTGGCAAAGGCCACGGCGCCGCCTGATCCGCCCTCGCCGATGATGACGGAGATGAGCGGCACGCCGAGTTCCAAGCATTTCTGGGTGGAACGGGCGATGGCCTCCGACTGGCCGCGCTCCTCCGCGCCTTTGCCGGGATAGGCACCGGGCGTGTCGACAAGGGTGATGACGGGCAAGTTGAACCGATGCGCCAGATCCATGAGCCGGATCGCCTTGCGGTAGCCTTCGGGGCGCGCCATGCCGAAATTCCGCTCGATCCGGGATTTGGTGTCATGGCCTTTCTCATGGCCAATCACGACGACGGGGGTGCCATCGAGCCGCGCGAGCCCGCCCATGACGGAGTGGTCATCGGCGAAGTTCCGGTCGCCCGCGAGCGGCGTGTATTCGGTGAAAAGCGCCTCGATATAGTCTTTGCAATGCGGCCGGTCGGGGTGACGCGCGACCTGGCATTTGCGCCAGGGGGAGAGCTCTTTATAGAGATCCGCCATCATCTTGATGGCTTTTTCGTCGAGGGCGGAGGCCTCCCCTTCGATATCCATATCCTCGTTCTGCCGCGCCATGGCGCGCAGCTCTTCCGCCTTGCCTTCGATATCGGCCAGCGGTTTTTCAAAATCGAGGTAGTTGGTCATTGCGCGTCTGTCCCCATTTTTGCTGACCTTATATGGCGGTTTGCGGGAGGTGATACAACTGGGCAAAACGGGTGCGAAAATGGGTCCGGATTGTTGCTGTGTTCATGTCTTGCTCATAAGCTGGGGCTTCGAAACTATTGGAGCGCGGCCCATGCCAGTCCTTATTGCAATTCTCGCGGCCATTGGTGGTCTGATCTGGTGGTGGGTGCGCAGCAACCCGCGCGATGCGCTGTCGATTGCAGATGACGCCTTGACGACGGCGCGCAATGCGCCGCGCAAGATCGCGTTCCGGCGTCAGACGAAGGAGCATCCCGTCCAAGGTGTCGATGATCCGCGTCTTGCTGTGGCGACCATCGCACAGGCCTTTATCGGGTTGGACGACCGGCCCACGAAGGATGACTATGACCGGCTGAACGTGGTCTTGCGCAAGCACTATCGCTTGTCTGCAGAGGACGCGGAAGAGATGGACGCGTTGGCGCGGTTTCTCATTCAGGAATGTCAAGGCGCGCAGTCGGCGATTTCGCGCGTGGGTCGCCGCCTTTACAAGATTGACGGTGACAAAAGCTGGGACGATTTGAGCGCGGTTTTTTCCGAACTGGTGACAGGATCGGTCTCAGAACCCCAGCAAGACGCGATTGATGACCTGCGAAGCGCTCTGAAAATAAGGGCTTGAGCGTCGCGCGGCGCGGAAACTTTCGCGCCAGCGGCAACTCCGCAAGATTTGTGAATGGGCCCCGTGTCATGTCAGTCTTGGAACGACCGAGACGAGAGTATGCGAAGATGCCAAGCCAAATCCAAAGCTACGAGGCGCGTTTGCTGCGCGTGCTGGAATATATTCATGACAACCCAGATGGGGACCTGTCTCTGGATACGTTGGCCGATGTCGCGGCGATGAGCCGGTTTCATTGGCATCGCGTTTTTTCCGCCATGATGGGCAAGACCATTGCGCAAGTGACACGTGAAATCCGGATGCACCGGGCGGCGTGCTGGCTGGTGCAGGAGCCTTGGCCGGTAGCGAAAATCGCAGCGAAAGTGGGCTACCCCAATGTGGGCAGTTTCACCCGCGTCTTTGGCGAAGAATATGGCCTCTCCCCCGTGGCGTTCCGCAACCGTGGCGATCTGACCGGGTCGCTGCCTCATCCTCAAAGCGGAGACTATCCCATGTACCCTGTTGATATAGAAACCCATGAAAACCGTTCTTTGGCCGCCCTTGCGCATAAGGGAAACTACCTGGAAATTGGTGAGCAATTTCAGAAGGCGGGCACAATTTTCACCACGCGCGACCTATGGTCTGGCGCCCGCGGCATGCTGGGGCTTTACCATGATGACCCCAATTCCGTGGCTGAAGGTGATCTGCGCTCCCATGCCGGGATTGTGTTAGCTGACGGTGCAGCCGTGCCTGACGGCATGGAGCCGATGGTGGCGGAGGGGGGGCGGTTTGCCGTGCTGCATTTCACCGGGCCCTATGCCGGGCTGAAAGCGGCCTATGACTATCTATATGGTCAATACATCCCGGAGCAGGGTTTGGAGCTGCGCGATGCGCCTGCGATGGAGATTTATCTCAACGGGCCGCAAGACACGCCGCCAGATGAGCTGAAAACCGAGGTCTGCGCGCCGATCATGTAAGGATTTGCGCCGCGCTTGCGCGCGTCGCGACGCTGGGGAGGCTCTGCCTCCCCAGACCCCTCCGGGATATTTTTGAAGCAATGAAGGGCGCGCGGGCGTCTTTTAGGTTGCCGTGATCATCTCATATTGCTGCACGATCACTTCGGCTTGTTTGATGGAGGCAATGTCCACGAGGCGGCCTTTGTAGACGGTTGCGCCTTCGCCATTTGCCTTGGCTTGCTCCATTGCGGCGAGGATTTCGCGCGCCTCGGTGACTTGGTCCTCAGAGGGCGTGAAGACTTCATTGGCGAGCGCGATTTGTTTTGGGTGGATCGCCCATTTGCCAACCATGCCGAGGGTGGCCGAGCGGCGGGCTTGGGCGCGGAAACCCTCATCATCGGAAAAATCGCCAAAGGGGCCATCAACCGGCAGCACGCCATGGGTGCGGCAGGCGGCCACGATAGCGGCTTGCGCCCAGTGCCAAGGATCGGACCAGTGTTTCTCGCCCTCGCGCGCCATGTAGTAGTTTTCCTGCGTTCCGCCGATACCAGTGGTTTGCATGCCCATGGAAGCCGCAAAATCCGCAGCACCGAGGCTCATGGCTTGCAAGCGTGGGGAGGCGGCGGCGATCTCCTCGACATGGGCGATGCCAGCGGCGCTTTCGATGATCACTTCAAAAGCGACCGGTTTGGTGCGCAGTTTGGCGGCCTCAACGGCGGTAACCAGCGCGTCGACGGCATAGATATCGCCTGCGCAACCGACTTTGGGGATCATGAACTGGTCAACCCTGTCACCTGCCTGCTCTAAGATATCGACGAAGTCGCGGTACCAATAGGGCGTATCGAGCCCGTTGATCCGTACGGAGAGATGCTTGTTGCCCCAATCGACGTCATTGATCGCCTCGATGATGTTTTTGCGCGCCTGATCCTTGTCGGTCGGTGCGACGCTGTCTTCGAGATCGAGATTGATCACATCCGCGTCTGAGGCGGCCATTTTCTCGAAAAGGGCAGTGCGGGAGCCGGGGCCGAAAAGCTGGCAGCGGTTGGGGCGGGCGACAGGGGTGGGTTGCAGGCGAAAGCTCATCGGGACCTCTTGAGCAAGGAAATTACGTTTTTGTCCTGTTGAGCCTTATGTTATTGCGCGAGAGGGCGCAAGCGCTGCGGCGCGGCATTTGACGCCGCGCCTGCGAATTTATTGCAGATCGCCAAAGGCGCGGGTCATGCGCGCGACCGCGTCCTCGACCTGCGCGCGAGGGGCTGCGATGTTGAACCGCAGGAAATCGGCCCCGCCCTTGCCGAAAGTGGGCCCGGCATTGACGGCGATCTTGGCGTCTTGTGCCACGCGGTTTGTAAATTCCGACATCTCCATGCCGGTGCCGGAGAAATCGACCCAGGCCAGATAGGTGGATTCCAAATTCATCGAGCTGAGCCCCGGGATCGCGTTTATCCCTGCGTCAAAAACCCGTTTGTTTTCCTCGATATAGGCGACGCAGTCATCGACCCAGGCGGCGCCTTCCGGCGAATAGGCGGCGGTGGTCATGAAAAGGCCGAAGCTGTTGGGGCTCATGCCCAAAGCGGCCATGCGGGCGGCGAAACGCGCGCGCAGGTCGGGGTCCTCGATGATGACATTGCCGGTGTGGGAGCCTGCGATATTGAAGGTCTTGGTCGTGGCCGTCATCATCACCAGCCGGTCGGTGATGCCGTCGATCTTGGCCATCGGGATGTGTTTATGGCCCGAGAAGACGAGGTCATGGTGGATTTCATCGGAGACAAGGATCAGGTCGTGACGCTTGGCGAAGGCGGCAACGGCCTGCAGCTCAGCCTTGGACCAAACGCGCCCGCCGGGATTATGCGGCGAGCAGAGGATGAGCATGCTCTCCTTACCCGTCATCTGCGCGTCATAGGCGTCGAAATCCATCTCGTAGTGGCCGCCCTGTTGGACCATCTCGCATTCCACGACCTCGCGCCCCGCGGCTTTTATGATCTTGGCGAAGGCATGGTAGACTGGGGTGAAAAGCACGATCCCGTCGCCCGGGTTTGAAAAGGCGTCGATACACATGGCAGTGCCGTTGACGAGGCCATGGGTGCTGAAAATCCACTCTGGTGCGACGGACCAGCCATGGCGCGTCTCCATCCACCAGTTGATGGCCGCTTTGTATTTGCTGTCATCGCCGAAATAGCCGTAGACGCCGTGATTGACCATGTCCTGCACGGCTTGTTTGATGACGGGTGCGGCCTCGAACTCCATATCGGCCACCCACATGGATATCCCATCCTCGGGCGACACCCCGTAGAGCGACTCCATGTGGTCCCACTTCATGCAATGGGTGTTGCGGCGGTCGGGGGGGCTGTCAAAGCTCATGGGAGGTCTCCTTTGTTGCAAGGCAAACTAGCCGCAGGCGCGCTGGCCGCAAGGGTGATTGCGCATAAGGGACGCATCGCCTAAATCAGCTGCCATGAAACTGCCGATCCTGATCCACCCCGACCCGCGCCTGAAGAAGGTTGCCGCCCCTCTGACTGACAGCTCCGACGCGGTGCGCGCGCTGGCGGAGAATATGCTGGAGACCATGTATGACGCGCCTGGCATCGGGCTGGCTGCGCCGCAAGTCGGCGTGTTGGAGCGGGTGATCGTGCTCGATTGCGTCAAAGAAGAGGGGGCGCCGCCCCGGCCTATGGTGATGATCAACCCGGAGGTGGTGGAACATTCTGACGAGTTGAACACCTATGAGGAAGGTTGCCTTTCGATCCCGGAGCAATATGCGGATGTGACCCGGCCCGCCGAGGTGACGGTCACCTGGATGGATGTGGACGGAAACGCGCAGCGGGAGACGTTAGATGGGCTTTGGGCGACCTGCGTGCAGCATGAGATCGACCACCTCGATGGCAAGCTGTTTATCGACTACTTGACCTCGCTCAAACGCCAGCTGATCACCCGCAAGATGGTCAAGCTGAAGCGCGAGCGGGCGCGGGGCTGATTCGAGATGCGTGACTTTGTCATGTGGCCAGACAAAAGGCTGCGGACCGCCGCCGAACCGGTGGAGGCGATCACGGATGAGGTGCGCGCTATCTGGGACGAGATGATTTTCAAGATGGATGCGATGCCGGGTGTGGGCCTTGCGGCGGTGCAGCTTGGTGTCATGAAACGGCTTTGCGTCGTGGATGCTTCCGACGAGCGGGGGCGGGCCATTCGCATGGCCAATCCGGAGGTGCTGTTCAGCTCGGAGATCATGCGCGGGCATGAGGAGGGTAGCCCGAACCTGCCGGGTGTTTGGGCCAAGATCGAACGGCCCCGCGCGGTGACGGTGCGGTTTATGGTCCAGAACGGGAATTATGACCGGCGCGAATTTGTGGGGCTTTGGGCGACCTCGGTCCAGCACCAGATCGACCACTTGAATGGCAATATGTATTTTGATCATCTGAGCAAGTTGAAGCGGGATATGCTGATCAAGAAGGCGCGGAAGCTGGCGCGATGACGGTCTTGTTGGAGACGAGCCAATGAAGATCGTTTTCATGGGCACGCCAGAGTTTTCGGTCGCGGCGCTCGATGCACTTGTGGAAGCGGGCCATGAGATATGCGCGGTCTATTCTCAACCGCCGCGGCCTGCCGGGCGCGGCAAAAAGCTGCGACCCTCGCCGGTGCAGGCGCGGGCGGAGGAGTTGGGACTGCCGGTGCGCCACCCTGTATCTTTGAAAGGCGCGGATGTGCAGGCGGAATTTATGGCTTTGGAGGCAGATATTGCGGTGGTTGTGGCCTATGGGTTGATCCTGCCGCAAGCCGTGCTGGATGCGCCTGCGCATGGGTGTTTGAACATTCATGCTTCGCTTTTGCCGCGCTGGCGCGGGGCCGCGCCAATCCACCGTGCGATCATGGCGGGAGATGCGGAAACCGGCGTGTGCATCATGCAGATGGAGGCGGGGCTGGATACGGGCTCGGTGCTGCGCCGCGCCTCTGTTGAGATTGGCGCGGAGGAGACGACCGGGGCGCTGCATGACCGCTTGGCCGCGTTGGGCGCACGTGAGATTGTCGAGACGCTGGCGCGACTGGATGCGTTGGAGGCTGTGGCTCAGCCCGAGACAGGTGTCACCTATGCCGAGAAGATCGACAAGGCGGAGGCGCGTGTGGACTGGATCCAATCTGCGTCAGAAGTGGACCGGTTGATCCGGGGGCTTTCGCCTTTCCCGGGCGCGTGGTGCGAGGTTGCGGGCGAGCGGGTGAAGCTTTTGGGGTCGCGACTGGTGGAGGGGCAAAACGAGCCCGGAACAGTTTTGGGCGGCCTCAGGATTGCCTGCGGAACGGGCGCGGTAGAGATCACGCGGGCGCAACGGCCGGGCAAGCGCGCAATGTCTGCCGATGAGTTTCTGGCAGGGTTTGAGATGCCGGGTGAGGTCAGCTGATGGCGTTTTTTGCCTTTTTCGGTGCGATTATGATTGCCGGGATCGTTGGATACGCCTCGGAGAAAACCGGGTTCACCCATAACGGCTACATTCCGTCGATCATTATTGCGGTGGGCGGTGCCGTTTTGTTTTTCATGGTGCGCGTCATGTTCGGGATCAGCTTTGGCTCGCCGGGTGTGGATGCGATCATCAGCGCGGTTGGCGCGCTTATTCTGGTGCCGACGCATTACCGAAAATAGGTCTGGCTTTGGGAGGTCCTGCGACGCTCGGCTGCGCCATCGCCCCGCCCGCCCTCCCATTTGCGCGAGAGGCGACGTTTGTGCTGGGTTTTTTTGTTGAGAGACAGGGTGAAGCGGAATGGGCGCTTCGCGGAGGGTGAGCGCCTCCGGCGCTGAACTTGGTTGGCGGGGTCGCGTCGCAGGCGATGTTGCGCGTCTTTCTTGCTGAGATTGGGGTGGCGTAGCTTGCCAGCCGCGTGCCTAGGTTTTCAGGGCGTGACGGGTCCAGTCTAGCGCGTTTTGGAAGGGCTCTGCAAAACCGTCATAGGGTGCGTCAAGCGCGTGCCAGAAGAATTTGAACAGATGCCCACCATCGTCCTGGCAATAGTGTTGCCAACGCTCGCGCACGGGGGGCGCGATGCGGCAGAGCGAGAAATGCCAGTGTTGGTCGTCGGCTATCGTGCGGCTGTCGCCGATCAATATGGCGGATTTGGTCTCCAGCCCGCTTTCTTCAAAGAGCTCACGCGCGGCGGCGCGGGCCGGGTTTTCGCCTGTTTCGATCGTCCCTTTGACGAGCTGCAACCCGGCTTGCGGATGGGCAAAAGCCGCGATGCGCAAAGGCGCGCCATCGGGGTGCAGCGCAATTGGGCAGGCCTTTTGGATCACGGCTTGAACGGGGCCATGCCTGCGCGGGCCAACGCGTCTGCGCGTTCATTTTCGGGATGGCCGGCATGCCCTTTCACCCATTCCCAAGTGACGTCATGGCGTTCCCGCGCGGCGTCGAGCCGTTGCCAGAGATCAAGGTTCTTGATCTCGCCGCCCTTTTTTTTCCAGCCCTTCTTTTTCCACCCATAGATCCATTGGGTGATGCCGTCTTTGACATATGCGCTGTCGGTCACGAGGGTCAGAGTTGAGGGCTTTTGCAGTGTCTCCAATGCGTTGATCGCGGCGAGCAGTTCCATTCGGTTGTTAGTGGTTAAAGCCTCGCCGCCGTTGAGCTCGCGCTCTTTTACGATCGCGTCACCGTCCCTTGCGATCAAGATCGCTCCCCAACCGCCCGGGCCGGGATTGCCCGAGCAGGCCCCATCTGTATACGCAAAAAGATCAGGCATGGCTGAGGATCACCGCAAAGGGGGAGACTTCCCCGGAAAGACCGGCTTCGGACCCTTCTCTGATGCGACGGGGCGTGAAACCCGCTTCTTGAAGATGGGTTTTGAGCGCGTCGAGCGTAAAATAGGTGTAGAGGCGGCCGATCTTGTCGCGATGATCCTCCGCGCCCAGTTTCATGCCGATATGGAACACGCCGCCTGGTTTCAACGCGGTTTTGATGGCGGCCAGATGCCGGGGAAACTCCGCCTTGGGCGCGTGGAGCAGTGAGAAATTGGCCCAGATGCCATCATAGCTGCTCTCGCTCGTTAGGTCGTTGAAAACCGCCTGTTTCGCGTCGAGGCCGAATTTTTTCTGTGCGATGGCGACCATTTCCGCGGAGGCATCCCAGGCCTCCACGATCAGGCCCGCGTCGCGCATCATCGCGGCGGAATTACCCGGCCCGCAGCCCAGATCAAGGGCGTGGCCGCCTGCGGGCATTGCATCCAGAAAGGCATGCAAATCTGCATCCGGTTCGGTCCGCGACACAAGGTCGAGATATTGTTTTGCGCGCGCGTCATAGACCTCGATGGTTTGCTTGTCGGTCATGCGAGTTGCCCCACCAGCAGGCAGGCCAGCACGATCACTGTGAGAAGCGTGCGCAGCTTGATCCACCAAGGCGGTGTCAGCCCCCAATTGGCGAATTGCAAGTCGCAGGCATAAACGAGGATGAAGCCCACAATGACGGCAGAGGTCGCCTGCGCCTCCCCCCCGCCGATGGCGAAAAAGGCCCAAAGCGCGGGGATGACGGAGACCGCATAAGGTAATGCCCGCTCGGATGTGACCGCGAAGCCCCAAAGCACACCCGACATGAAGCACAATATAACGGTGCCATAGGCAATCAGCACATAGGGCGCGTTGAACCTTGCGCCGAAGACCTGAACGGTGGCGTCTGACAGGCTTGGGATCAGAATGCCGGCGGCGGCCCAGAGGAACGGCAAAAGGCCCGCAAGCCCGAGCAAAAGCGGCGCGCGTGGGATCATGCGCGCTCCATCGCAAGCTTTGCCCCGAGCGCGGCAAAGACGGCAGCGAAGGAGCGGTTGAGCCAGGTCATGATCCGCTCGGAGCTGAGGATTGCGTCGCGGGCGCGCGCGGCAAACAACCCGTAGAGGACGAAAACAGCGAAGGTGAGGGCCATGAAGACCGCGCCCAGCAGCGACATCTCGAGCGTGGCAGTCGCGGGATTTCCGGACAGGAAAGGCGGCAGCAGTGCCAAAAAGAAGATCGACAATTTGGGGTTGAGGATGTTGATCAGAGCGCCGCGCCGGGCGATCACCCAGCCTGACTGCCCTGTGGGCTGGGCTTTGACATTCAGCGCCCCGCCCTCGCGCAACGCGCTCCAGGCGAGGTAGAGCAAATAAGCGACGCCCGCGAATTTAACAATCTGGAAGAGCAGCGCGGAGCTGTGCAGAAGCGCGGCCAACCCAAGCGTAGCGGCGGCCAAATGCGGCACGATCCCGAAGGTGCAGCCCAAAGCGGCCCAGAGCGCGGCCCGCCTACCTTGGCCAAGCCCAAGGGCGAGCGTGTAGACCACGCCGGTGCCCGGGGCGATCACGACCACGAATGCAGTGAGCAGGAATTGAAGGGTGATCATAGAGTGCTCCGACCTTGTTCTTGGGCTGAACTTATCACTCTGGTGAGCGATGTCATGCGCGGATTTGGCTCTAATTGACACCGGCTTGAAACAGCGCGCGGCTGAGCGCCTGGAAGGCGTCATCCGACGCACAGCCCTTGAAGCTGACGACCACAACCGGATCGCCGCCATAGCTTGCAAAATAGCTACCGTCGCCCGCGCCATTCCAGCAGAGTTGCCCGGCATGCCAGAAGAGGTTTTCCCCGCGTCGCGGGCGGTGAAATGCGCCCATGATATAGTATCTGCTGTTTCCGAGGGTGGCATGAGGCCAGGCCAGCGGGTCCTGCGCATAGCCTCCGCCGTCTCCGAACCAAGCCTGAACGAAACGGGCATAGTCGCGCACTGACATGGACCATCCGCCCCAAGCGCCATGCGGTCCCCAGACCGGATCGAGTGCTGCGCTTTTGATCCCGGAGGGCGCCAGCACCAACCGGGCGCAGCCCGTGGCGTAATCTGTCTGTGTCTGCGCGTCGAGAACCGCGCCAAGAACGGCATAGTTCTCGTTGCTATATCGAAAATCCGGCGATTTGCGCGGTGCCGCCAGTGCGGTCTGGGCTGCGATTTGGTGGCGGGGCGTGCGGTCTGCGTCCAGATGCCAGGGTATGCCTTGGGTGCGGTCAGGGGCGAGGCCCGCGCTATGGGTCAAAAACTCGGACAAGCGCCCTGCGGCGCCCGGCAGGTCCAGAAGCGTGGCGATATCTGCATCCAGATCGAACACCCCGTTTTTGTCCAATGCCGCAACGCAGGCGGCGGTGATGGCTTTGGACAGGCTGGCAAGCGCAACAGGTTGGTCGGGACGCGTGTCTCCATAGCCTTGCGCATAGGGTGTACCGGCTTCGATCACAGCGATGGCGCCGGAGGTGAAGCCGGTCTCCGCCATCCAGCCCTCAAACGCGGCGGTCAGCGCGTCATTGCGCGGCCCCGCCGTAGCTGAGACTGCCCAGAGCAAAGCAAGGAGGGGCGCAAGATATCGCGATAAACGTGGCATGACCCTGCCAGCATTGATCATTGCGCGCCGTCAGACAAGGTGAGCGATGCCAGCAGCCCGGCATGGTCGGACCCGATTTTGCCGCGAATCTCAACCTGTCCGCCGCCGGGGCTGAGCGCGAAGTCGATCGGGAGGGGCAGGGCCCTGAGATGGAAGCTCGCCCTGACGGGGCCTGCTAGCTTTGTGCCGGAAAGCGCGCGGATTTTGTGCAGCCTGTGGGTCCAGGGCAAGGTGTTGAAATCTCCGGCGATGGCAATCGGGCCATCGAGCTCCGCCAGGAGCGCATGCGCTTCGGCCTCCGCCTTTTCGCTGGGGGCGGGCCAGGGCCAGTGGATATGGGTTGAAACAAGCCAGACGGGTCGGCCGTTCAGGTCGATCTTTGCCGCAGCCATCGCGCGCGTATCCGTGCATTTTCCAGGGGCGGTGAGCGGTTGTTTTGAGGCGATGGCGATGCCGCTCCAATTGGAGAACCGGCAGAGATGTTGATGCCGGAACTGCGGCCGTAGCAGCTCGAGGATTGCATCATTTTGTACCGAGACCTCTTGCAGCAGCACGGCGTCTACATCTGCATCGAAGATATCCTCGGCCAATGCTGTAATTCGGGTATTCGATGGCAGCAGGTTCTTTGAGTAAAGACGCAAGTCACCCCCTGCCTGTTGCCCCAGGAATGGGGGAACCAGCGTTAGAAGAGACGCAAGCACGAGCGCGGCAATCAGCCCCTTCGCGGCCCAATGCGTGAAGGCAAACACCCCGAAAAAGGCGATGGCAGTGAAGATCGGTCTTAGAAGCGCGATTGCGTCTGCGGGGCGCGAGATGGCGCCGAGAAACGTAAATCCAAGAAAGGCTGCCGCCAGCAGGATGAAAATGCGCATCGCGCTGAACAGCTTGTTTTACGCGGGTTCGCGCAGCACGCGTGGGACTTTGAACTCGACGTTTTCTTTGGCGGTTTCCACCATTTCGACTGTCGTCTCAAACCTGTCGCGGAAGGCGTCGATGACTTCGTTGATCAGCACCTCGGGGGCGGAGGCACCTGCCGTGATCCCGATGCTGTCGATCCCGTCGAGCGCGCGCCAGTCTATGTCTGTCGCGCGTTGCACAAGCTGGGCATAGCTGCAGCCCGCACGCGCACCGACCTCGACCAGACGTTTCGAATTTGACGAGTTCGGCGCGCCGATCACGAGCATGGCGTTTGTTTTGGCGGCCATGGCTTTGACGGCCTCCTGCCGGTTGGTGGTAGCGTAGCAGATGTCTTCTTTGTGGGGCCCGACGATGTTTGGAAAGCGGGCCTGCAGGGCGGTCACGACCTCGGCCGTGTCATCGACGGAAAGCGTCGTCTGCGTGATATAGGCAAGCTTTTCGGGATCACGCGGGGTGAGGGTGGCGACGTCCTCTGGGGTTTCGACCAGCAAAACCTCCCCCTCAGGCAGTTGGCCCATGGTGCCGACGGTTTCGGGATGCCCCTCATGCCCGATCATGACCATTTGCAGACCGTTGTCATGATGCCGCGCGGCCTCGATATGAACTTTGCTCACAAGCGGGCAGGTGGCGTCGACATAGATCATCTCCCGCTTGGCGGCGGCGGCAGGCACGGCTTTGGGTACGCCATGAGCTGAGAAGATAACGGGGCGGTCATCGGGGCATTGGTCGAGTTCTTCGACAAAGACCGCACCCTTGTCGCGCAGCCCGTCAACGACGAATTTATTGTGCACGATCTCGTGGCGGACATAGACCGGCGCGCCCCACTTCTCGAGCGCCATTTCGACGATCTTGATTGCTCGGTCCACGCCTGCGCAAAAGCCGCGCGGGGCGGCAAGGTAGAGGGTCAGGGGCGGCTTCGACATGGGCATTCTCCGAGTTGCCCCATAGGTAATGAGCCTTGGCCCCGGTTGCAAAAACAAAGTTGCCATGTCGAAAGAAGGTCAAACAAAAAGGGGGCCGAGGCCCCCAATCGCAAGACATTCTGTCTTCCCTGATCGATTGTTTATTCGACGGTTGCGTCCACAGGGCGCGCTGGCGCACTTATGGTTTCTTCACGAGGTGGGCGGCCGATGACATCGCGCAGCTCATCGAGCTCGATGAAATTGTCAGCCTGACGGCGCAGCTCGTCTGAGATCATCGGCGGGTTAGACCGGATGGTGGAGACCACCGAAACGCGCACCCCTTTGCGCTGGATAGATTCGAGCAGTGGTCTGAAATCGCCGTCTCCTGAAAACAGCACGATGTGATCCACATGCGGAGCGAGTTCCATGGCATCGACGGTGAGCTCGATATCCATGTTGCCCTTCACCTTCCGTCTCCCCTCACGGTCGGTGTATTCCTTGGCGGCTTTGGTCACCATGGTGAAGCCGTTGTAGTTCAGCCAGTCCACCAGCGGGCGAATGGGTGAATATTCGTCATTTTCCAGCAGCGCTGTGTAATAAAACGCGCGCAGCAATTTGCCTCGACGCATGAACTCGTGTCTGAGGAGTTTGTAATCTATATCAAACCCCAAAGACTTGGCGGCAGCATATAAATTGCTCCCGTCAATGAACAGCGCCAGCCGTTCGTCTTTGTAGAACATTAATTATCCTTCCGATGTATGCCCGCCCTGATAAGAACCGTGAGTGTGAGTGGCATTTGGACGAGCCGCGGTCAGAAATAAGGAAAAAAATCAATGCCGCAACCCGCGACACAAACAATTGTTAATAAATTATGTCATATTGCGCTTGGCGCTAACGCAACGTCAAGTATTGGGACGCCGTTGTTAACTATTAAGGGCGTGATTTTGAGCTTAGCCGACGATTCGTTAAGCATTTCTAAAGTCAGCCGCTTTTATGCCACCCCTGCATTTCCGGCCGGATCGGGCCCTGATTTTGTAAATGCCGTCCTCGAAGCCCGCACCAGTTTGAGTGCCACCGACCTTCTGGCCCGGTTGCACCACGTTGAGGCGGAGTTGGGGCGGGAACGTCACGAAAGGTGGGGTGCTCGGGTCATCGACCTGGATCTGCTCAGCTACGGTGATCTGATCTATCCCGACCGTGAGAGCTTTGCCTATTGGTTTGATTTACCACTTGAGGCGCAAAAACAGACTGCACCCGAAGGATTGATCTTGCCCCATCCGCGCATCCAGGACCGTGCTTTTGTGCTCGGTCCGCTTTGCGATATCGCCCCGGATTGGCATCATCCGGTTTTGGGGCGTAGCGCACGGGAGCTGTTCGACGCGCTACCCCTGGAAGACCGCGAGAGCCTCAAACCGCTTAAAGAGTCCTGAAATAAGGGGTTTTACGCTTGTAAATGCCCGGAAACCGTCCTATCTGAGCGGTCTGATATTCCTCACCCTTGTTTGGAGAGCCCCCATGGCCCGCGTGACCGTCGAAGATTGCGTCGATAAAGTCCCCAACCGTTTTGACCTTGTCATGCTCGCCTCGCATCGCGCGCGCGAGATTTCCGCAGGCGCCGCGTTGACGGTGGATCGCGACAACGACAAGAATCCGGTCGTTTCCCTGCGCGAGATCGCGGAAGAGACGCAAAGCGCCGAAGACCTGCGTGAGCGCATGATCGAAAGCAACCAGACCCAGATTGAGGTTGATGAGCCCGAAGAAGACGCAATGGCGCTTCTTATGGGGGTCGAGCAGGACAAACCTGCCGAAGACGACATGTCCGAGGAAAAACTGCTGCGCGCGCTGATGGAGGCCCAAGAGGCCAAGTAAGCGCCCGAACGGGACTGCGTTATAGGATATGCTGGACGCCACCGACCTGATCGACCTGATCCGCACCTATAACCCGAAAACCAACGAAAAGCTGATCAAGGCCGCCTATGATTTTGGCGGCCTTATGCATGAGGGGCAGATGCGCCACTCGGGTGATCCGTATTTCACCCACCCGGTTGAGGTCGCGGCCCTGCTGACCGAACAACAACTTGACGACGCGACAATCGTGACCGCGCTGTTGCATGACACGGTGGAGGACACGCGGGCATCTTATGGGGATGTCGCTGAGCGGTTTGGGCCCGAGATCGCCGATCTGGTCGATGGCGTCACCAAGCTAACCAACCTTCAATTGTCCTCGACCGAGACGAAGCAGGCGGAGAATTTCCGCAAGCTGTTCATGGCGATGTCAAAGGATTTGCGGGTGATCCTGGTGAAGCTCGCTGATCGTCTACATAACATGCGCACGATCCGGCACATGAAGCCCGAGAAACAGGTGCAGAAATCACGCGAGACGATGGACATATATGCGCCGCTCGCGGGCAGGATGGGTATGCACTGGATGCGGGAGGAGCTGGAAGATCTGGCCTTCCGCGTGCTCAACCCAGATGCCCGCGCCTCGATCATTCGCCGTTTCATCACCTTGCAGAAAGAAACGGGCAATGTCGTCCCGAAGATCACCGACGACATTCGGACCGAGCTGTTCAATGCAGGCATTCAAGCGCGCGTGTCTGGCCGGGCGAAGAAGCCCTATTCGATCTGGCGCAAGATGGAAGAGAAGAAGCAAGGCTTCTCCCGCCTGTCTGATATTTACGGCTTTCGCGTGATTTGTACGACGGAGGACGAGTGCTACCGCGTGCTCGGCGCGATCCACAGACGGTGGCGATCGGTGCCGGGGCGGTTCAAAGACTACATTTCGCAGCCCAAAAGCAACGGCTACCGCTCCATCCACACCACGGTATCGGGGCGCGACGGCAAGCAGGTAGAAGTGCAGATCAGGACCCAACAGATGCATGAGGTGGCAGAGGCAGGCGTTGCCGCGCACTGGTCCTACCGGGATGGGGAGCGGGTCGAGAACCCGTTTGCCGTGGATCCGTCAAAATGGGTCACGCAGCTAACTGAGCGTTTTGGGACGGACCAGGACGAGGATCATGACGAGTTCCTCGAACATGTGAAGTTGGAGATGTATACCGACCAGGTCTTCTGCTTCTCCCCCAAGGGCGACGTCATCAAGCTGCCGCGTGGGGCCACGCCACTGGACTATGCCTACGCGATCCACACGCGGATCGGCCATTCCTGTGTGGGTGCCAAGGTTGACGGGTTGCGCGTGCCGCTCTGGACGCGGCTCAGAAACGGGCAATCGGTGGAAATCATCACCGCCGAGGGACAGCGCCCGCAGCCCACTTGGATCGACATCGCAGTCACGGGGCGGGCCAAGGCCGCCATCCGCAAATCCCTGCGCGAGGAGCATCGCGACCGGTTCATCAAGCTGGGCCGTGAACTAACCCGCGCGGCTTTTGAGCATGTCGGCAAAAAGGCCACCGATAAGGCGCTGACCACAGCTGCCAAAGAACTGAGCCTGGAAAACGCCGAGCAGGTGCTTGAATTCGTGGGCTCGACCGAGATTTCAGCGCGGGAGGTGGTCCAGGCGATCTACCCCGATCTGGCTGAACGCTCCGAAGAGCCGAAGGTTGATCCCAATCGCGCTGTGGCGGGCCTGCCGGCCGGTATGACGGTGCGCCGTGCGCAATGCTGCCAGCCGGTGCCGGGCGAGCGCATCGTTGGCATCAAACATCGCGGGGAGGGGGTCTTCGTGCATGCCATCGCCTGTGAAGCCTTAGCGGAGCTAGAGGATCAAACGGACCGTTGGGTCGATTTGCATTGGCATGACGGCTCGCACTCGGCGGGCAATCCGGTGACGCTTGACGCGACGATCGGCAATCATTTTGGCGTGTTGGGTCGGATTTGCATGTTGATCGCCGAACAGAAGGCAAATATCTCGGACATGCATTTCATTGACCGCAAACCGGACTATTTTCGTGTGTTGATCGACGTTGAAGTGCGCGATGCGGAACATCTGCATGGCGTTATGACTGCGATTGACGCCGATAGCGACGTGGCCGCGCTGGAGCGGCACCGCGATTTAGACCGCGCGCCGTAATAGTTTTGCCGCAATCGGCATCTAGAACCAACCACGCGGCTGTGAGGGGTCGCAAGAAGTGAGGGAACCTTGGTATTTAAGCGGCGAACACCTAAGAGCTGGGCCCTTTGGGCGGCTCATTTGGTGTGGCCGCAAGGCGGGTGGGGCCGGGCGGCGAAATACGTCAAATACCGGGTGCGCCGGCTGCCTGACACACCCGAGCGCATCTCCCGCGGCATTTTTGCGGGTGTCTTCACCACCTTCACCCCGTTCTACGGGTTCCATTTTTTCATTGCCGCTGGCATCGCGAAAGTCACGCGGGGCAATATCCTGGCCTCCCTCATGGCGACCTTTTTTGGCAACCCGCTGACCTATCTGCCTATTGGAGTGATTTCGCTGAAAACCGGGCATTTCCTGCTTGGGACCGAGTTCGAAGAGGACATGAATATCGGCCGCCGTTTTGCCGGTGCCGGGCGTGACCTAAAAGACAACTTCTTCGCGATGTTTACCGATGATCGGGCCGACTGGCACAGGTTGTCCGGCTTTTATGACGAGGTATTCTTTCCTTATATGGTGGGCGGCATCATCCCCGGGCTTATTGCGGGTGGCATATCTTACTATCTGTCCGTGCCTCTGATCCGCGCCTATCAAAACCGCCGCAAGGGCCGCTTGAAGGCCAAATGGGCGGAGCACAAACGCAAAAAAGCAGTCAAATCGGCAGAAAAATCGGGGCTTTAACCCCCTTGCGAAAGCCTGCGCGCCCTGCCTTTATGCGCTCATACCCTGATCCGGAGAACTGACCATGGATTTCGTAGGCCCATTGCGCCTCGGCGTGAATATTGACCATGTCGCCACCGTGCGGAATGCGCGCGGCGGAGCGGTCCCCGACCCGGTGCGCGCGGCGAAACTGGCGGAGGAAGCAGGTGCTGACGGGATCACCGCCCATTTGCGAGAAGATCGCCGCCACATTGCGGACGCTGATTTCGAGGCGCTGATGGACGCCCTCACCGTGCCTTTGAATTTCGAGATGGCCGCGACACAAGAGATGCAAGAGATCGCTTTGCGCCACAAACCCCATGCGGTTTGCATCGTGCCCGAAAAGCGCGAGGAGCGCACAACCGAAGGCGGGCTTGAGGTCGCGCGCGAAGAAAACCACCTCGCCCATTACATCGCACCCTTGCGGGAGGCCGGCTGCCGCGTCTCGATCTTCATCGCCGCCGACCAAAAGCAGATCGAAGCCGCGTCGCGCATCGGGGCACAAGTCATCGAGCTGCACACTGGCGCCTATTGCGATGCCCATGCTGAGGGGGATTTTGAGGCCCGCGACCGCGAGCTCGAAAAGCTGCGCGCGATGTCCACCTTCGCTCACTCGCTGGGCCTTGAAGTGCATGCCGGTCACGGGCTGACCTATGACTGTGTTCAACCCGTTGCGGCCTTCCCGGAGGTGATGGAGCTCAATATTGGTCACTTCCTGATCGGGGAAAGCATCTTTCGCGGGCTCACCCCCGCCATTGCCGAGATGCGCCGGCTAATGGATGAGGCGCGGGCGTGACTGGGTTCAGTAAGTCACGCTATGTCATTGTCTATATGCTGGCGGTCGCTGCGCTCATGGCCGCTAGTCTGGTCGTGCCAATTCCATCCGGGCTTCCGACGGTCCTGCCATGCATGTTGGCGTCCATGATCGAAGGCCAGAAAATTGCGAAGGCCACGGGTCAACCGATCGCAAAACCTGACGCTTGGCGCATTGCGCGCGTCCAGACGGCTTTGGTGATTGCAGTGAATCTGTGTATGATGGCAGCCTTTTTCGGCGTGCTGAGCGAGGTCTTGAGCATCGTGCCGATCTGGTTCTTCATCATGATTTTTGCCATCTTGATGGTGATCGTTTTCCTGGCAAACCGCTTTTTCCTGACAATGGGTGCAAATGCCGTGCTGAAAGCGGAGGCGCGGTCAACAAAATGAGCGAAGTCTTTCTCTTTCCCTTGCCTTTGATCCTGCTCGGTTGGGCCTTGGGTGGCGGCTCGCCCGGCCCCGCAACTCTGGCCATCTCGGGAACCGCGATGAGCTTTGGGCGGTTGTCTGGGCTGGCGCTGGCTTTTGGCGTGGTGATTGGGTCGGCCTGCTGGGGCATCGCGGCGGCACTCGGATTTTCCGCGATCATGACCACCAATGTCTGGCTCGCGGAGACCGTACGCTATGTGGGCGCGGCCTACTTGCTCTACCTCGCCATCAAATCTTTGCGATCCGCCTGGGTCGGCAAAGCCGTAACCCAAGGCGCGCCACCCGCGCGCACGGCGTTTTTCGTCAAAGGGCTCTTGCTTCATCTGACCAATCCCAAAGCTATTCTTGGATGGGGCTCCATCTACGCAATTGCCTTGGTGCCGGAGGCTCCGGCGGCAAGCGTTTGGGTGCTGTTTGCCTGTCTGTCGGCCACCTCCTGCATCGTGTTTCTGGGTTATGCCGTGATCTTTTCCGCCCCGCCCATTGCGCGCGGCTATCTCAAGGCCAAACGTGTCTTTGACGCGGGCTTCGGGCTGCTTTTCGGGGCGGCGTCTTTGAAACTTCTGACAACGAGGCTTACGTGATCCTCGGCGTTGGCACGGATTTGGCCAATATTGAACGTATCGCGGGCACACTGGAGCGGTTTGGCGACCGGTTTCGCAACCGCGTGTTCACCGAAGTGGAGCAGGTCAAGGCCGAGCGCCGCGCGGATGTCGCGGGCACCTATGCCAAAAGATGGGCCGCGAAGGAGGCATGCTCGAAAGCGCTGGGCACTGGCTTGCGCATGGGGATTTCGTGGAAAGACATGGCCGTCAGCAATCTGGAGACCGGCCAGCCCGTGATGGCAGTGACCGGCTGGGCGGCGGAACGGCTGGCTGAGATGACGCCTGCGGGCCACGAGGCGATCATCCATGTCACCCTGACCGACGACCACCCTTGGGCACAGGCCTTTGTTGTGATCGAGGCGCGACCTTTGGCGTCTTGAGAGGACCTTGACACCGGGGGGCGCAACCCCCATCACCGCGAACGTGTTTCAAGAGGAAAACCGCAGATGGCGCGCACGGAAGAAAAAGATGATGGCCTGACCGAAACCGTAAAAACGGTGGTCTATGCCTTGCTGATCGCCGCCGTGTTCCGCAGCTTCTTCTTCCAGCCGTTCTACATTCCGACAGGGTCGATGAAGGACACGCTGCTCGTTGGCGATTTCATGTTCGTCAACAAGATGGCCTATGGCTATTCAAAATATTCCTGCCCCTTCGGCATCTGCCCAATCCCGGACCGCATCCTGGCGCGTGACCCGAAACGCGGCGATGTGGTGGTGTTCCGCCACCCAACATCGGGCCAGGATTATATCAAACGTCTGATCGGCCTGCCGGGCGACACGGTTCAGATGAAAAACGGCGTGCTCTTTCTAAACGGCAAAGAACAGCGGCAAGCCCCTGACGGCGCGTTTATCGAGACCTATGCGGCGCAAGGCTCGGTCGGCGGGTATCCGCGCTGCGAGAACGGCGCCGTGGGCGAGGGCGGAGATTGCATCAAGCCACGCTTTGTCGAATTTCTCGATGATTACGGGCCTCATACTATCCTAAATATCGAAGACCGCCCGGCACCTGCCCCAGGGCAGGCCAATGCCGATAACACGCCGATCTATACCGTGCCGGAAGGGCATTTCTTTTTCATGGGGGACAATCGCGACAACTCCATCGACAGTCGTTTCCCGCAGGGACCGATCGGTGGCGTGGGCATGGTGCCGTTTCAGAACCTACTGGGCCGCGCGGACCGTGTGATCTTCTCCTCCGCCGGGTCGCGGATGCTGTTCTTCTGGACGTGGCGCGGCGACAGGTTCTTTGAGCCGATCAACTGACCGTGGCGGCCCGGCGCTGGTCTGATGTGGTGCTCTTTGCGGTGGTCGTGCCGGTTGCGCTCTTTTTTGCGGTCGTTTTCATTCTCTTTCGTCCTTACTGGATCCCGTCCGGCTCGATGAAGCCCGCGCTTTTGGTGGGCGACTACCTGCTGGTCAACCGTGCTGCCTATGGGTTTCCTGCTCTGATGTGCCGCCTGTCCAGTTGCGAAGCCTCAATGGGGCCGTTTGGCGGATTGCCTGCCCGAGGGGATGTGGCGACCTTCGTACATCCCAAACGTGAGACGCATTTCATCAAACGCGTGATGGGGCTGCCGGGGGATGAGGTGGCGCTGAAAGACGGCATCGTGGTTTTGAACGGGACGGAATTGTCGCAAGAGCCCTTGGCGCCATTCACAGAGGTCTACGCACTGGATGAGGGCGGCATGCGCTGCTCCAACGCGCCGGTCGAGATTGGCGCGGTCTGCGAGAAAACACAAAGCCGCGAGGTTCTGCCAAACGGCGCCATTTATGCAGTGCTGAACCTGAAAGAGGGCCTGTCATCCGACAGTGCCGGGCCATTTGTCGTGCCTGAGGGACATGTGTTCGTGATGGGGGACAACCGCGATAACTCCCTCGATAGCCGCTTCCCGGCGGAGCGCGGCGGAATTGGTTTTGTCCCCCTTGAAAACATGGTCGGAAGGGCGGAAATTATTCTATTCTCCCTTAAGGGGCGGGAAGGGCGGTTGTTTAAATGGGTGCAATGAAGCTTTCAGCGGAAGTATCAGCCTTCATGAAAAGGCTTGGCTACCGGTTTGACGATCCGGAGCTTTTGCTGCGCGCGCTGACTCATGGCTCTTTCTCATCGGCCACGCGGCCCGACAACCAACGGCTGGAGTTTCTGGGCGACCGGGTTCTGGGCCTCGTGATTTCCGAGGCCATTTTGGAAGATGACCGCAGCGCGACCGAAGGGGTGCTGGCCCCGCGTTACAACGCTCTGGTGCGCAAAGAGACCTGCGCCGATGTTGCGCGGGAGATTGATTTGGGCGCTGTACTCAAACTGGGCAAGTCGGAGATGGTCTCCGGCGGGCGGCGAAAAGAGGCTTTGCTGGGCGACGCGATGGAGGCGGTCATCGCCGCCGTCTACCGCGATGGCGGGCTTGAGGCCGCGCGGGCGATGATCCTGCGCTTCTGGGCGCGCCGGATCGCGGGCGTCGAAGCGGATGCACGCGACCCCAAAACCGCGCTTCAAGAGCTGCTGCAAGCCAAGGGGCAAACCCCGCCCAGCTATGATATCATCAAACGCGAAGGCCCCGACCATGCGCCTCAGTTTACCATTGAAGCGCGGGCCGAGACCGGGCATAGCGCGCAGGCTCAGGCCGGATCAAAACGCCAGGCCGAGCAAGCCGCTGCAAAAGCGCTTCTGGAAAGTTTGAAACATGAGTGATCAAGACACGTGCGCGGGCTTTGTGGCCCTGATCGGTGAGCCCAATGCAGGTAAGTCGACGCTTTTGAACCGGATGGTCGGGGCCAAGGTCTCCATCGTGACCCATAAAGTGCAGACGACGCGGGCGCGCATTCGAGGTGTCGCTATGGAAGGTGCTGCGCAGCTGGTTTTTGTGGACACGCCGGGGCTGTTCAAGCCGCGAAGGAGGCTCGACCGCGCTATGGTCGCCGCCGCTTGGACGGGGGCTGCCGATGCAGACGTGGTTGTTCTGATGGTTGAGGCGCATCGCTGCATCACCGATGGGGTGCGCGCCATTTTGGACGGGTTATCGGAGCGTGTTGGCACGGCCCGCGTAGCACTGGCGATCAACAAGATCGACAAGGTGAAATCAGAGGCGCTTTTGGCACTGACGCAAGAGCTGAACGAGGCTTATGCGTTTTCCGAGACCTTCATGATCTCCGCAGAAAAGGGGCATGGCGTCGATGCGTTGCGGACATGGCTGGCGGGGGAGATGCCTGAAGGCCCTTGGCTCTACCCCGAAGACCAGATCGCTGATTTGCCGATGCGCATGATTGCGGCGGAGATCACCCGCGAAAAACTGACGCTGCGTCTGCATCAGGAATTGCCTTACCAGATGACGGTCGAGACCGAGAATTGGGAGGAGCGCAAAGACGGCTCTGCCAAGATTGACCAGGTGATCTATGTGGTTCGGGACGGGCACAAAGGCATTGTGCTGGGTAATAAGGGCGAGACCATCAAAGCTGTGGGCAAGGCGTCGCGCGAGGAGTTGGTGGAGTTTTTGGGCCGCAAGGTACATCTGTTTTTGCAGGTCAAAGTGCGCCCCGGCTGGCTTGAAGAGAAGGAGCGCTACTCCGAGATGGGGCTCGATTTCTCTGATGGGAATACGTGAGTAGACTCACCGCAGAGTTTTGGGTCGCCGCCTACCGGCAGCGGCTGTCCCTGGAAGGGATACCGGCCTTTGTCACTGCGCGCGGGGATGCGACGGCGGGCGCGGTTCTGGTGAAACTGAACACACTCGATGGGCAGGCCTGCTGCTACCAGCGCAGCTTTGATCTGATGAGTGGCGAGCGGACCTGGGTGGTGCTGGCGGAGGGCGCGGAAGAGGAAGTGGATGCCGCTCTCGCCAAACAGTGCAGCTTTGATCCGGATCTTTGGGTGATAGAAGTGGAAGACCGGGCCGGGCGGCATTTGCTCGATGAGCCAGGACTGTCAGATTGAGTGCCTGCGGCACGCATGAGGTTTTGCGCCGCGCTCTGCGCGCCGCGATGGCGGGGGCTCTGCCCCCGGGCTGCGCCCTCCCCCGGGATATTTTTGAAGCAATGAAGAGGGGGCCTGCTTGATGGAGTGGCGGGCCGAGGGAGTTTTGTTGTCTGTCCGCAGGCACGGGGAGCATGCGGCGATCATCGAGATGTTTACGGCAGAGCAGGGGCTTCATGCAGGCGTTGTGCGCGGTGGGGCGGGGCGGAAGATGGCACCTGTCTTGCAGCCTGGTGCGCAGTTGGATGTGAGGTGGCGGGCGCGGCTGCAGGATCATTTGGGGGCGTTTACGGTGGAGCCTGTGAGATCGCGCGCGGCGCAGGTTATGGGGGACCGGGAGGCGCTGGCGGGGTTGAATGCTGTTTGCGGGTTGTTGTGTTTTGCGCTTGCCGAGCGCGACCCGCACCCAGACCTTTATGCGCAAACCTTGGATTTGCTGGACCGGCTTGGCGACGATCCGGCCTGGCCGCTGGCTTACATGTTTTGGGAGGTCGCCCTGCTGGATGCCCTTGGATTTGGGCTCGATCTTTCCGTTTGCGCGGTCACGGGCCAGACGCAGGATTTGAAATATGTCTCGCCCAAATCGGGGCGCGCGGTCTCCGCGGAAGGGGCGGGGGAATGGGCAGACAGGCTGCTGCCATTGCCGCCCTCCATGCGTGGGCTGATCGGGCGAGAGGCGCTTCAGGAGGTGCCGGATGGGTTGCGCACAACCGGGCATTTTATCGAGACATGGGTCGCGGGATCACTGGGGCAGAAGCCTGTGCCGGCGGCGCGGCAGCGGTTGGTGGAGGCCTTGGCGCGCTCTACTCAGCCGTGAATTCCATCCTGTCTCCCTCTGCCGTGCTGAGGATCAGGTTCGGGCCTGAGACTTCGGACAGCGTCATGCGGGAGAGGGCGTCGAAGAAGAGCTGTTCCTGCGTCAGATCGGGGCAAGCGCGTTTGGTCGACACGATCGGGCCCGCTTTGAACCATGGGTAGGGCACCTCTTGCGTCGCCGAAAAGCTGTTGCACGGGGCTTGCCCGGTGATCTGGCCCTCTTTGGGAAACCCAATGCTCGCCCGCGCAGGAAATGGCGCGCCGTTTATGGATTCTAACACAAAGACTTGCCCTTGCGCGCCGTAGCCCGTCAGCGTCTCGTCGCTGCAATAGCCCAGGATCAGCGGTGCAATGAGCGCAAGGCGCAGGCTCAATGCATTTGCTCAGGCAGCTTCGCCCCAGTCATATAAGCGACCGCGTCGGACATTGAATGCTCTTTAGGGTCGATCACGCAGAGCCGTTTGCCCAAGCGGTGAACGTGAATCCGGTCCGCGACCTCGAACACATGGGGCATGTTGTGGCTGATCAGGATGATCGGGATGCCGCGGGATTTGACGTCCTGAATGAGCTCCAGCACCTTGCGGCTTTCCTTGACGCCGAGCGCGGCTGTGGGCTCGTCCAGAATGATGACCTTGGAGCCAAAAGCCGCGGCGCGGGCCACGGCGACGCCCTGACGTTGGCCACCGGACAGCGTTTCGACCGCCTGGTTGATGTTCTGGATTGTCATGAGCCCGAGCTCTGACAGTTTTTCACGGGCGAATTTTTCCATCGCCTGCCGGTCAAGCTTGCGAAAGAGGGAGCCCATGATGCCGGGCTTGCGGATTTCGCGGCCCATAAACATGTTGTCGGTGATCGACAGCGCGGGGGACATGGCAAGCGTTTGGTAGACGGTCTCGATCCCGGCCTCACGTGCCTCGATGGGCGATGTAAAGCGGACCTGTTTGCCCTCCAACGTGACCTCGCCCTCATCGGGCACAACTGCGCCGGAGACGGCCTTGATCAGCGTCGATTTGCCCGCGCCATTGTCGCCGATCACGGCAAGGATTTCGCCCGGGTAAAGCTCAAAGTCGCAATGATCGAGTGCGGTGACCTTGCCGTAGCGTTTGACCAGGTTTTTGGCTGAGAGAATGGGTTCCATTATGCCGAGACCTTTCTAATCCACTGGTCCACCGCGACCGCTGCAATGATGAGCAGGCCGATCAGTAGGAAGGTCCATTGCGCATCCGCCCCCAAAAGCCGCAGGCCGAGGGTGAACACGCCGACGATGAGGGCTCCGAACAGAGCACCCAGGATTGAGCCGCGGCCGCCAAAGAGCGAGATGCCGCCGATCACCACGGCGGTGATGCTCTCGATATTGGCCAATTGCCCCACTGTTGGAGAAATGGACCCGATGCGGCCCACCATGGCCCAGCCGGCAATGGCGCAGATGAGGCCAGAGATAAGGTAGACGGAGATCAAAGTGCCTTTGACATTGACGCCCGCCAGCTCCGCCGCGTCCGGGTCGTCGCCCACGGCATAAACATGTCGGCCCCAGGCCGTGTGTTTCAGCGCATAGGCAAGCGTGAAGATCAGCACGAGCATAAAGATCACCCCCAGAGTGATCGTGGCCCCGCCGATTTGGAACTTGGTGCCGAAGATTTGCAGCAGGGGCGCAACATCCTCGATATCGGCGCTGCGGATGGTTTCATTGGCCGAATAAAGGAAGTTCGCGGCCAGCACGATCTGCCACATGCCAAGCGTGACGATGAAGGGCGGCAGCTTCATATAGGCCACCAGCCATCCGTTGATCAGCCCACAAACCATTCCGACGAGAAGCCCGCAGAGGATTGCGACCTCTACTGGCATGCCGTAGCGAAACACGAATTGCCCCATCACGACTGAGCTCAGTACCATGATCGCGCCGACGCTTAGGTCGATGCCCGCCGTAAGGATCACAAGGCTTTGTGCCGCAGCCACGATGCCCACGATCTGCACCTGTTGCAGGATCAGCGTCATCGCGAAGGGGGAGAAGAAGCGTTGCCCGATCAGCATGCCAAACAGGATGATCGAGGTCACCAGCACGATCAGCGGCACCAGCGCCGGGTTCACATGTAGCGCATGCTGCAGCTTGCCGATGAGACCTTTGCGGGTGTCTTCGAACTCCGCCACGGTCTCGGAGGAGCCGTCCAGCCCCGTCTCATAACTCTGGTCTGCTGACATGGATTTCCCTCCCTCGGGCGGCGTATCGCGGCCCTGTTTGTCGCTCACCGTCTTGAGAAGCATCGCGCATTGGCGGTGCTTTTCAAGGGGGTGATTGTTCTCGGAAAAAATGCGCGGAGGGTCGGAGCCCTCCGCGCGGATAGGGTCAGCTTAGCCCCAGCAGAGCTCCAGCCCCTCGGCGGAGGAGATGGATGGCACGCCGTCAACAGGGTTGTCGGTGATCAGCGCCACGCCGGTGTCAAAGAACTCTTTGCCAGGTGTGTTCTCTGGTTTCGCACCAGAGTCGGCCCAAGCCTTGACGGCTTCAACGCCCAGAGCGGCCATCAGCAGCGGGTATTGCTGCGATGTTGCACCGAGCTCACCATCGGCCACGGCTTGAACGCCGGGGCAGCCACCGTCGACGGAAACCACGACCACGTCATCGGTCTTGCCGAAGTCTTTTAGCGTCTCATAAGCGCCAGCCGCCGCAGGCTCGTTGATCGTGTAGAGCACGTTCGTGTCCGCGTCCATGGTCAGCAGGTTCTCCATGGACTTGCGGCCGCCTTCCTCATTGGCGTTGGTGACCTCGTTGTTGACGATGCGCGGATCGGTCTCATCGCCCCATTTGGCAGGGTCGCCAAGGTCAATGCCGAAGCCTTGTAGGAAGCCTTGGTTGCGCAAGACGCCAACGGTGGGCTGCGAGACGTTGATGTTCATCATGCCGATCTTGGCGGAAGCCGTGTCACCCACGGTGCCAGCGGCCCATTTGCCGATCAACTCTCCGGCCAGGAAGTTGTCGGTGGCAAAGGTTGCGTCAGCTGCGTCAATAGGGCTCAGAGGCGTGTCGAGCGCGATGACAAGAAGCCCTGCGTCGCGGGCCTGCTTAACGGCTGGCACGATGGAAGAGGTGTCAGACGCGGTGATCAGGATACCTTTGGCGCCGTCCAGAATGCAGGTTTCAATCGCTTGAACCTGGGTTTCGTGGTCGCCATCGATCTTGCCCGCGAAGGATTTCAGCGTCATGCCAAGCTCGCTCGCTTTGGCCTCTGCGCCCTCTTTCATCTTCACGAAAAACGGGTTGGTGTCGGTTTTGGTGATGAGGCAAACCGTCGTGTCCGCCATGGCCGCACCTGTGGATGCGAGGCCCGCAAGGACGGTGCATAGTAGTAACTTTTTCATTGTATTCCTCCCAGTGGAATTGGCCCGAGTCACTGACCCGGTTGGATGAAGTATGTCTGGATTTGCCCTTACGTCAATAAATAAATAAACTTTATTTATAAATTGACTTTGCGCCTGTCTGGACCAAAAATAACGACTGGGAGGGCCGCAAGCACTATGGGCCATATACGTGTCACAGATCCTAAAGGGGGGTCCGACCAGTCGGGTCTGCGTGATCAGAACGCGCGTTTGGTTCTGTCCTATATCCGTCGCCACGGCGCGATGGCGAGCGCGGAAATCGCGCGTCGGTCTGGGCTGTCGGCGCAGACCGTGTCCAACATCGTGCGTGCGTTGGAAGGCGACGGGTTGTTGCAGCGTGAGGAAGCCGTCAAGGGCCGAGTGGGCAAACCTTCTGTACCGATGGCGCTGCGCCCCGACGGCGTTCACGGTCTAGGTTTGAGCATTGGCAGGCGGTCGCTGGAGCTTGTCCTCGTGGATTTCAAGGGGCAGCAGCTCGACGCTGAAGTGATCGCATACGGTTTCCCAACCTGTGGCGGTGTATATGATTTCGTGAGAGAGCAACTGCCGGAGCTGCTGATTCGCAACGGTGTTTCGATTGAAAAGGTTGCGGGGCTCGGCGTCGCTCGCCCCAACCGGATCTGGGAGTGGGGTGAATTCATAAACGCCCCATCAAACGCGATAGAGGACTGGAAAAGCGTAGACCTCGCTCAAGAACTGGGCGCGCTGACAGGGCTCGACATCGTTGTGGAAAACGACGCGACCGCGGCTTGCGTTGCGGAACACCTGCTAGGCCGGGGCCACGACCTGCCCGATTTCGCCTATTTCTTCCTTGGCGCTTTTGTGGGTGGAGGGCTGGTTTTGGACGGGAAAGTGATCTCGGGCCGAAGCCACAACGCTGCCGCTTTGGGACCTTTGCCTGTGCCCGACGGAAAAGGCGGGATGCGGCAGCTTCTCGATGTGGCCTCGCTGCATGTGCTTGAAAGCGCTGTGACGGCTGCCAAGTTGGACGGGGATGATTTGCGGTCTGTGGCCAGCGACTGGAACAATTTCGAGCCGGCCCTAAGCGACTGGATCGACATGACTGGATACAATTTAGCGATTGCCTCGGTGGCGATTGCTTCGGTCGTAGAGGTTGAAGCGATCCTGATTGATGGTGCATTCCCGCCGATCGTCCGCGAACGGCTGACAGCCCGCATCCGCGACGCTTTTGGGCAGTTGCAGATCACCGGCATTGAAATCCCCACGATCGAACCAGCCGAGGTTGGACGCCGCGCGCGCTCCGTCGGGGCCGCACTTCTGCCGATCCATGCGGGCTACTTCGTGAACTGAGCACGGGATTATGGCGCGCTCTCCTTCACAAATGGCAGTTATCGGGGTCGACCTTGGTACATCTGGGGTAAAAGCCGTGGTGGCGCGGGACGGAACGTTGCTTGCATCTGCACATTCCCCTTTGAGCGTCTCCAATCCCGAACCTGGCTGGAGCGAGCAACACCCCGAAGATTGGGTAGGTGCTGCGAGACAGGCCATAACAGATGCGGTCAGTAAAAGTGGGCTGCCGAAAGAGCATATCGCCGGTATCGGACTATCCGGACAAATGCATGGTGCCGTTGTTTTGGACAGTGCGCACCAACCGCTTCGTCCCGCGATCCTTTGGAACGACAATAGGGCCGTGGCTGAATGCGCTGCGCTCACGGATGCCATTCCTGACATCGGCCAAATCGCGGGCATTGTGCCGTTGCCGGGCTTCACAGCGCCGAAGTTGATGTGGCTGCGATCCAACGAGCCGGAGGTGTTTGGGCAGACCCGGACGATCTTGCTGCCGAAAGACTACCTCGCATTGTGGATGACGGGAGAGATCGGTACCGACCGCTCGGACGCAGCGGGGACGCTTTGGCTTGACCAAAAGGCGCGCGAGTGGAGCGCGGCCGTGGTCTATGATACGGGGATCGACCCATCCATGCTTCCGGCTTTGCGCGACGGGTCTGACCGTGTGGGCTATTTGCGCGATAGTGTCGCAGAGCAGCTTGGCCTTGTCGCAGGTTTGCCGGTTTTTGCGGGCGGTGGCGACGCCGCGACCGGGGCGCTCGCCCTGGGGGCTGCTTCTGCGGGCAAGTGTTTTATGTCGCTCGGCACCTCAGGCCAGTTGCTGATGGTGGACGACGCCTATAGGCCGGACCCCGCGCGCTACATCCATGACTATTGCCACACGCTTCCGGGGCTCTGGTACCGGATGGCAGCAATGCTGAACGGGGCGCGACCATTGGCTTGGTTTGCTGGGGTTCTGGGTGTTGAGGTGCCTGAGATGCTGCACCTGTCAGAACAGGCAGACCCGAACCGCATCCCGCTCTTCCTACCTTATCTCACTGGCGAGCGGAGCCCGCATGGCGATCCGAACATTCGCGGTGGTTTTTACGGGCTTGAAGATGCGACCGGACGCGGAGAGATGGCCCGCGCCGTGGTCGAGGCCGTGGCGTTTTCCATGGGTGATGCGAAGGCTAGCTTTGGTGCGGCGTTTGAGCCTGCTGGCCCGATCCCGGCGATCGGTGGGGGCAGCCGCGGCAACGCGGTGTTGCGGGCCATCGCCTCCGTTATTGGCCATCCGGTCGCGCGCGCCGAGGTTGGCGACGGGGGTGCCGCTATGGGGGCCGCGTATTTGGCTGAACTTGGTGCCGGAATGCGGGAGCCCGGTTCGCTTGTATTTGATCCGCCAGTCTCTCAGGTATGGGAGCCGGAGGCGGATGAAGCGTTGTTGGTCCGCTTTGCCCGGTACCAGGCACTCTATCAGGCCCTAAAGGGGACCCGGCCGAACCCGGCTTGAGCAAAGAAAAAAGCCCCGGATTTGATCCCAGGGCTTTTGATTTTGATGTCTTGGAACTTACTAACCCAGAAGCCTGCGCGCGATGACTTGAGCTTGGATTTCCGCGGCACCTTCAAAGATGTTCAGGATGCGTGCGTCGCAGAGGATGCGGCTGATCTTGTATTCCAGCGCAAACCCGTTGCCGCCATGGATTTGCAGTCCGTTATCGGCGCAAGCCCAGGCTACCCGGGCGCCAAGCAGCTTGGCCATGCCGGCCTCAAGGTCGCAGCGGCGGTCGTTGTCTTTCTCGAAAGCGGAGAAGTAGGTCAGCTGTCGTGCGACCATGGTTTCGACCGCCATCATCGCCAGTTTGCCGGAAACACGTGGGAAGTTGATCAGCGCCTTGCCGAATTGCTTGCGGTCTTGCGCGTATTGCATGGACACGTCGAGCGCGGAGGCTGCTACGCCAATGGCGCGGGCAGCGGTCTGGATGCGCGCGCTTTCAAAGGTTTGCATCAGCTGTTTGAAGCCTTGGCCTTCTTGTCCGCCCAAAAGATTCTCGCCTTTGACATGGAACTTGTCGAAGCCCAGCTCGTATTCCTTCATGCCGCGATAGCCCAGCACCTCGATCTCGCCGCCGGTCATGCCCTCGGTTGGGAACGGGTTTTCCTCGGTGCCCGGGGTCTTTTCGGCCAGGAACATCGACAAGCCTTTGTAATCTGTCGTCTCCGGGTCGGTGCGGGCCAGCAGGGTCATCACTTGTGTGCGGGTCGCATGGGTGATCCATGTCTTGTTACCGGTGATGGTGTAGTCATCGCCGTCCTTCACGGCGCGTGTGCGTAGTGAGCCTAGGTCGGAGCCCGTATTCGGCTCAGTAAACACCGCAGTGGGCAGAGTTTCAGCGGAGGCCAGTTGCGGCAGCCATTTCTGCTTCTGCTCTTCCGTGCCGCCGCAAATGATCAACTCGGCCGCAATCTCGGAGCGGGTGCCAAGGGAGCCCACGCCGATATAGCCGCGCGACAGCTCCTCGGAGACAACGCACATCGCGGTCTTGGACATGCCGAACCCGCCATATTCTTCTGGGATTGTCAGCCCGAAGACGCCAAGCTCTGCCATCTCCTCGATGATTTCCATCGGGATCAGCTCGTCTTTGAGGTGCCAGTCATGTGCCACAGGCTCGATCCGGTCGAGGGAGAAGCGGCGGAATTGCTCCCGGATCATCTCCATCTCTTCATCAAGGCCGGAATGGCCGACGGTGATATTGGCCGATTGTTCTTGCATCAGCTCCACGAGCCGTGTGCGCGCGGCTTGCGTATTGCCGCTTTGGGTCAGCGTCATGACTGCAGGCACCATCATGGCGCGTTGATCGTCTTGGGTCAGGCCCAGATCTTGCGGACGCAGCATTTCGCCCTGGCTCATCGGCAGGCCGCCGTAAAGCTGCCAAAGGTATTCGCCAAAGGCGATCTGGTGGATCAGCTGTTCGGCTTCGCCAAACTTGCCCTCGGCCTCCAACCGTTCGGCCCAGTTTTGCATCTGTTCCAGCGCCTGCGCATAGGTCGCGATCCAGGCAAGCCCGTGAGCTGCGGTCTGGTTTTCCTCAAGCAAACGGCCAGAGATGCGCCCGTCGGCGGTGACCATCTCGGCGACGCGAGCCTTGGCCTTGGCAAGCAAGTCTTGCGCGGCCGGCACGGCTTTCGCTGTCAGTCCCAGCAACCCGTCCAGAACGATGTCCTGCGTGGTCCCCACTTCAATATTCTGACCGTCATGTGCCATCGCCGAATCCTCTTTCATCTGTGTTCGACCTTCATAAGTATTGTGCAGGTGCAGCGCAATTATAATTCGCCCCAAATATTCGGTTTGAACAATTATGTCGCAGACCCTTTTGGGGTGCGGCGGTTCTACGAAGATAGTATCACCAATTGATGGATGCGCTGACGCAAAATTTCGCTGATTTTTCAATGATTACCGTTATGGCGGCCTTTGCCGTCGCTTTCGCGGCAGGTTTGGTGAAGGGCATGGTGGGCTTTGCGATGCCCGCGATCATGATCTCGGGCCTTGCGTCTTTGATGTCGCCAGACCTCGCCCTTGCCGTGCTGATCCTGCCCACATTGGTCGCAAATTTGGCGCAAGCGTTGCGGCAGGGCGGCGGCGCGGCCTTGGCCTCAATTAAGCGATTCCGGCTTTTCATGGTTGTGGCCGCAGTGCTTCTAGTCCTGAGCGCGCAGCTATACGCTGTCTTGTCCGTAGAGCTCATACTGATCGGGATTGGCGCTCCGATTGCGTTGTTTTCCCTTCTGCAGCTGTCGGGGTGGCGTCCCCGCGCCCGGCAAAGCGTCAAGCTGGACCTAAGCGTCGGCGCGTTCGCGGGGTTTGTTGGCGGGCTGTCCGGCATCTGGGGACCGCCGACGGTCGCTTACCTGACCGCGATTGACACGCCCAAGCAGGAACAATTGCGCATTCAGGGCGTCATTTATGGGCTTGGCGCGGTGCTGCTGTTCCTCGCGCATTTGCGGTCAGGCGTCGTGCAGGCGCCAAGTATGGCATTGTCGGCCTGTCTGGTCATCCCGGCGATGTTGGGGATGTGGGCGGGCTTTGCAGTGCAGGACCGCGTCGACCAGGCGACGTTTCGCAAGATCACGCTCTGGGTGCTTTTGATCGCTGGCGCCAATCTGGTGCGGCGCGGCGTGTTTTGAATAAGGTGACTGGCCGCCTCAGGGCCGGAGGCGACCAGTCGCGCGTCTAGGTCGCGCTTTTCTAGGCCTGTCGTTGTGCGCGCCGGGCCACTCCGAGCGCTCCAAGACCTGACAACATCAACAGCGCGCCGGCGGGCAGTGGCACGGCTGTCACAGCAATGCTCTCGACGTTTCCGAACTGGTAGCTGCTGGCCTCTGAATCATAGGTGTAGAAGTAAAAATACGGGCTCAGATAGTTCAGCGCTGGAAGCGCGTTGATCGACTTGACGCTGCCCAGCCCGAAGTCATCGCCGAAAATGCTATCCGGGCCGCTCCCCTGGAAATAGGTGGAGAAGTTGATGTAGCCTTGGCTGCTTGAGGCTGAGGAATAGGTCGAGAAACCGATATAGTCATTGTAGTAGGCGCGTGAGCCGCTTTTGAAGTTGACCATATAGAGGCGCGTATCAAACACGTCGCTGGTCTCAACGGCGATACCAGCGCTATCGAGGATCGATACCTGCGCCTGCATGTTGAACCATGACTGATCATAGTCGTAGTGGTTCGCGTAGGAGTTGGAGAACGTGCCGTCTGGGGCCGCTTCGTCATCACCGGTGATTTCGACCTCGAACGTGTAACCGTTCGTGCTCAAACTGGTCCCGGTGGTATAGTCATAGATATAGCCGGAGGTCACAGATCCGGAATAAGTGAAAGAAATGGGCGCCGCCTGCGCTCCGGCAGCAGAGACCGCAACGACAGCGGCAGACAGAAATCCGCGGCCAAGAATGGTGGGGAGGGGCATGGCAACTCCGGTCATATTGAATGGTTACAAGACAAGACGTGCTGCTTGGATATCCCCGGTTCCAGTCCGCAAAGGGGCTGGTTCTGGGTGATCCGGTGATTAAAATTTGATTTAACAGTGGAATGTCGTAGGAACAGCGACATCACTGGCTTTGTGCTTCCATTGGCCCAAAATCGGCGACAACCCTTCGCTGAAAGGGTGGCGGCCGCCCAAAAGACGGTTCATGCGCGCGGTCGCCATACTGTTGAGCTTGTCGTCTTTCTCGTCTTGCATATGTTCAGAGCGAACGGGGTTCGACGCGTCTCTTTCTACACTTTACGCAACGATCGCTCTGCCCCGGCACTGGAACTTCCGTCGCCTTAGGCGCTTTAGTCCGCTTTGCGGGCGTTTGAGCCTTTGCGCGATTCGCAAACAAAAAGCACTTTCGAGGAAGCAAGGGTGATGCGGCGGCAATAGAATTCAATCCACGTGGCTTAAAGGAAAAGTGTGAACTATTGCCAACGCGCTTGAAAGACTTCCGGGCATGCGAGTGTCAACTTGCTTCTTATGGACAAGATTTGAACATGTACGAAGAGACTGAAGATCGATAGGGGATGGCAGTGTTTCTCGGCCCGGAAGATGCGATTTGTGTCCCAGCCAACCTCTAGCGTAGGAAAACCATGCGACTTCATTTTCACCATGTTGCCTTGATTGTTAAAGACTACGAAGCGTCCAAGGCTTTTTATTGTGATGTCTTGGGGCTCGAAGTTCTGGCTGAAAACTTTCGGGAAGATCGTAACTCTTGGAAGTTGGATCTGGCTCTTGCAGATGGTGGCCAGCTCGAACTGTTCAGTTTTCCCGATCCGCCTGCACGGCCCAGCCGCCCCGAAGCATGTGGTTTGCGGCATCTGGCGTTTAGGGTCGAGGATATAGACGCTGCACTTCTGGAACTCGAAGCAAAGCGCGTTGAGGTCGAGCCGGTTCGAATCGATCCCTATACACAGGCCCGTTTCACGTTTTTTAAAGACCCCGACGGGCTGCCTTTAGAGCTTTACGAACTCTCCTAGACCCTGAAAAAGCTTGGTTTTTCGCAAGTTAAGTTTTTTAGGTTGCCATTTTGGAACGTTCCAATGTACATTTTGGAACGTTCCATTTTCTTTTCTTGGAACGAGAGGGAGGAAGGACATCATGACGAAAGTGATGCCGGTTGAAGATGCTGTTGCGCAAATTGAAGACGGTGCCGTTGTGACGGTTTCATCTTCCTCAACACTGGGCTGCCCCGACGCCGTGTTGGCCGCTGTTGGCGCCAGGTTTGTTGCCGAAGGTCATCCGCGCAACATCACTTCGCTTCACCCGATTGCCGCGGGGGATGTTTATGGCGTGAAGGGGATGGATCATATTGCGAAGGATGGCTTGCTATCGCGCGTTTTGGCCGGATCGTATCCGTCCGGCCCGTCAAGCGTCGAGATGCCCGAGATCTGGAAGATGATCGTCGAAGACCGGGTTGCGGCTTACAATGTGCCTTCCGGCATCATGTTCGACATGCACCGCGAGGCGGCCGCCAAACGCCCCGGTGTTTTGACGGAGGTCGGATTGGACACTTTCGTTGACCCGAACCGTCAGGGCTGCGCGATGAACGATAAAGGTGCTGCAGCGCCGATCGTCGAACGTGCCGAGTTCGGCGGTAAGACCTGGCTTCACTTTCCCAATATCGCGCCCGATGTGGCGATCATCCGGGCCACCACCGCTGATGAACGGGGCAATCTCACCTACGAACATGAAGGCGGGTATTTGGGCGGGCTGGAACAAGCGATTGCCGTGCGCAACAACGGCGGTCTGGTGATCGCGCAAGTCAAGCGTGTGACGGCGAACGGGTCGCTGCGCCCCCATGATGTGCGGGTTCCGGGCCATTTGGTGGATTGCGTCGTGGTTGATCCGGATCAGAAGCAGACCACGGAAACGCCGTATGATCCGGCGATTTCTGGCGAGATCATGCGTCCTTGGACCAGCTTTTCCCTTGCCGAACAAGGCGTCGAAAAAGTAATCGCCCGCCGTGCTGCGATGGAGCTGAAACGCGGTATGACCGCCAATCTGGGGTTCGGCATCAGCGCCATGGTGCCGCGGGTGCTGCTGGAGGAAGGGCACCCCGACGCCGTCACCTGGGCGATTGAGCAAGGCGCCGTGGGTGGCGTGCCGCTCACCGGTTTCGCATTTGGTTGTGCATCAAATGCAGACGCTTACGTCCCGTCGCCGCAGCAGTTTATCTATTTCCAAGGGGCCGGTTTTGACATGTCCTTCCTGTCCTTCCTTGAGGTCGATGTCGAAGGCAACGTCAACGTCTCCAAGCTCGGCAAGAAGCCCTATTTGACGGCAGGATGTGGGGGGTTCGTCGACATCACGGCCAAGGCCAAGAACATCGTCTTCTCGGGCTGGTTCGAGGCCGGTGCAAAGATTGGCCTGACCGACGAAGGGATCAACATTGAAGCCCCGGGCAAGTTCACCAAGATGGTGGACGAGGTGGAGCATGTGACTTTCTCGGGCAGGCGCGCCCGGGAGCAGGGTCAGAACGTGATCTACGTGACCGAACGCTGCGTAATCTCGTTGCAGGGCAATGGGTTGGTAGCGACCGAAATCATGCCCGGGATCGACCCTCAGAAACATATTGTCGGTCCGTCGCAAGGCCGGGTACAGGTTGCCGAGAATGCAACGGTGATGCCAAAAGCCTTGCTTGCCGACGCGCCGATGGGGCTCTCACTGTGAGCTCGATTGAGCTGTCATATGAGGGCGATGTCGCGGTGCTGACCGTGTCCAACGCGGCAAAGCTGAACGCTTTGACGATGTCGATGATGGATGCATTGGACGGCCATCTGACTCAGATTGACCGCAGCTCCGAGACGCGCGCCGTCATTGTCACCGGTGCGGGTGAAAAGGCGTTTTGCTGTGGCGCGGATATCGCCGAATGGGGCGCGCTTTCGCCTGCTGAGTTTGCGCGCGGCTGGGTGCGGGACGGTCATCGGATCTTCGACCGGTTGGCCCGACTGTCTAAGCCCACGATTGGTGCGTTGAACGGCCACGCTTTCGGTGGCGGGCTTGAGCTGGCTGCGGCTTGCGACATTCGGGTGATGACGCCGCGAGCGACATTGGCCTTGCCCGAAGCAAAGGTCGGGATCGTGCCTGGCTGGTCCGGCACTCAGCGTTTGATGCGCCTGTTGCCAGAACCTGTCGCCAAAGAGATGGCGCTGTTTGGCCGGCGTCTCTCGGCGGAGCGGGCTTTGAGCATCGGGTTTGTGGCCGACGTGGCTGAGGACGCATTTGGGGCGGCCAAACAGATTGCTACGGACCTGGCAGATGTTTCCCCCCGCGCGAATGAAATCACCAAGGCGATGATCCATGGCGCTGTGGGCGAAGACCGGGGCGCGGCAATCGAGGCCTTGGGCGCCGCTGCTGCAGGCCCAAGTGAAGACCGGCGCGAAGGCGTCGATGCCTTCCTGAACAAACGCTCCCCCAATTTTACAGGGCAATAAGACATGAATGACATGACCATTAACGCTGCTATCAAAACGTCATTGCCTGCCGCCTTCCAAGGTCGTCATCTGATCGATGGCGAATGGGTGGACGGAGCCGAGACCTTTGAGCGGGTATCACCCTCCCATGATACCGTTGTGAGTGTCTCGGCCAAGGGTGATGAGGCGGTTGTAGAGGCAGCCATTGCCGCCGCCCGTCGCGCCTTTGATGCGGGCATCTGGAGCCGCATTTCCGCAAAGGAGCGCGCAGCCGTCCTGCTGAAAGTGGCCGATTTGATCGAGGCGAATATCGAAAGGATCGCTATCCAAGAGACTTTGGAAAGCGGCAAGCCGATCAGCCAGTCACGTGGCGAGGTTGGCGGCGCTGCCGACCTTTGGCGTTACGCCGCGTCCTTGGCCCGCACATCGCACGGCGACAGCCACAACTCGCTGGGCGAAGATATGCTGGGCGTCGTGGTCAAGGACCCCATCGGTGTCGTGTCGATCATCACGCCCTGGAACTTTCCGTTCTGGATCCTTAGCCAGAAACTGCCCTTCGCGCTTGCGGCTGGCTGCACCGTCGTCGTCAAGCCGTCAGAGATGACGCCGTCCTCAACGGTGATGATGGGCGAGCTGCTGATCGAAGCGGGCTTGCCTGCCGGTGTGTGCAACATCGTGCTGGGGTATGGCCAACCGGTGGGCAGCGTGATGTCGACCCACAGGGACGTCGATATGATCACCTTCACCGGATCGACCACTGTAGGCAAGCTGATCACACAAGCCTCTTCCGACACGCTCAAGAAGGTGGCGCTGGAGCTGGGGGGCAAGAACCCGCAGGTCATCATGCCCGATGCGGATCTCGAAAATGCGGCGGATGCCGTGACATTCGGGATCTATTTCAACGTCGGCCAGTGCTGTAACTCCTCCAGCCGGATCATTGTGCACGAGAATATTGCAGAAGCCTTTGTGGCCCGTGTGGTAGAGTTGTCGCGCCAGGTCAAATTTGGTGACCCGCTGGATGAAAGCACGCAGGTAGGAGCCATCGTAACAGCAGAACACAACGCCAAGATCGACGCCTATGTTCAGAATGCTGTCAAGGACGGCGCCAAGGTTGAACTGGGCGGCGGGCCGCTGTCCGTCGAAGGGCTTGGGCGGCAATTCTACCAGCCGACTGTCGTGAGCAACGTCACCCCCGACATGGCCATTGCCCGCGAAGAGGTCTTTGGTCCGGTGCTGACAGTTTTGACGTTCAAGACATTGGATGAGGCTATCGCGCTTACCAATGACAGTGACTACGGCCTGTCGGCGGGCATCTGGAGCAACGACATCCACACTTGCCTTGAATTCTCTCGCCGCGCTCATGCCGGTACGGTTTGGACAAACACCTGGATGGATGGCTACCCCGAGCTTGCCTTCGGCGGTGTCAAGCAGTCCGGTCAGGGGCGCGAGATTGGAAAATACGGATATGATGAGTTTCTCGAGGTGAAATCGCTGGTGATGCGCGTAGGGCGCGACAGCCGCACGCCTTGGGTTGAGACAGGCGCTTAACAATGGCGTCGAAGACGAAACGCGACATGGGAGGAAACCAAATGCGTTCTTACTTGAAAACAACTGCAATTGCGCTGGCCTTGACCACCGCTGCTGGCTCTGCCCAAGCAGATGCACATGGCGGGGTTGAAGTTCTGCACTGGTGGACATCGGGCGGCGAAGCCGCGGCGCTCAACGTGCTGAAAGAAGACCTGGAAGGTCAGGGCATCGGCTGGACCGATATGCCAGTTGCTGGCGGGGGCGGCGAGCAGGCGATGACTGTGCTACGCGCCCGCGTGACCGCAGGCAACGCACCAACTGCTGTTCAAGGTCTCGGCTTTGACATCATCGACTGGGCCAAACAGGGATCGCTCGCGGATCTGAACGCCGTTGCTGCAGCCGAGGGCTGGGACGACGTGATCCCTGCAGCGCTACAGCAGTTCGCCAAAGTGGACGGTAAATGGGTGTCTGCCCCGGTGAACGTGCACTCCACCAACTGGGTTTGGGCCAACAAGGCGGTTCTGGAGGCAAACGGTATTGCTGAGCCAACCTCCTGGGAGGAGTTCACCGCAGCGCTTGAAAAGCTGAAAGCTGCAGGCGTGACCCCAATCGCGCATGGCGGCCAGGCTTGGCAGGACGCCACTGTGTTCGACGGTGTCGCTATGTCGGTTTTGGGACCGGATGGCTACAAAGCCGCTTTCATCGACCTCGACGAAGAGGTTCTGGGCGGTGGCGCCATGAAAGAGGCCTTCGACCGCATGGCCGTGATCCGCGACAATGTGGACGAGAACTTCTCGGGCCGTGACTGGAACCTTGCAACCGCCATGGTCATCAACGGCGAGGCCGGTTTCCAGATGATGGGCGATTGGGCCAAGGGCGAATTCCTGAACGCGGGCAAAGTGCCGGGTCAGGACTTCTTGTGCTTCCGCTTCCCCGGCACGGCTGAGCAGGTCACATTCAACGCCGACCAGTTCATGATGTTCGACCAGGGCGGTTCCGTCTCGGACGAGCAGGCAGCGCTTGCAACTGCGATCCTGTCACCATCCTTCCAGTCGGCTTTCAACGTCGTGAAGGGCTCGGTCCCTGCGCGCACGGATGTTTCGGACGCGGCGTTTGATGATTGCGGCAAGAAGGGCATGGCCGATCTTGCGGCAGCGGCCTCGTCGGGCAACCTGTTTGGCTCCATGGCCCATGGCCACGCCAACCCGGCTTCTGTGAAAAACGCGATCTATGACGTCGTCACTGCGCATTTCAATGGCGAGTATGACAGCGAAACTGCTGTTGCCGAGCTGGTCGATGCGGTGTCGATCGCCAAGTAATCCCACCAGTTGCGGGGCGGTCTTCGGGCCGCCCCGCCCACTTATTCGCAAACTCCACTCTGCCTAAAGGGGGCGCGTGATGGCACATTTGGCCAACGCGGATTTCAAGACGCGGCTACAATCTTGGTTGCCGAAACTGGTGCTCTCGCCGTCGCTGGCTTTGGTGCTGGTCTTTGTCTACGGGTTCATCATCTTCTCGGTCTATCTGTCCTTTACCGACAGCCGATTGTTGCCATCCTATGGCTGGGTCGGCTGGGAGAACTATTCCAAGCTCTGGCGGCTTAGCCATTGGGAAACGTCCCTGATCAACATGGGCATCTTTGCGTTTCTCTACATTGGCATATGCACGGTGTTGGGTCTGGGGCTCGCAATCTTCCTCGATCAGAAAATACGCGGCGAAGGGGTAATCCGGACAATCTACCTTTATCCGATGGCGCTGTCTTTCATCGTCACAGGCACGGCATGGAAGTGGTTTCTGGACCCCGGCATCGGGCTCGAGAATGTCATGCAGACCTGGGGCTGGGAGAGCTTTGAGTTCGACTGGATCAAGAACCGCGATTTCGCAATTTACACGGTTGTCCTTGCCGCTGTCTGGCAAACCTCGGGTTTCGTTATGGCGATGTTCCTCGCCGGGCTTCGCGGCATTGACAACGAGATGCTGAAAGCGGCGCAGATGGACGGGGCCAGCAACTGGAACCTTTACCGCCGGATCATCATTCCACAGCTTCGGCCCGCCTTTCTGTCGGCTTTCGTCATCCTCAGCCACCTGGCCATCAAGACCTTCGATCTGGTTATCGCGCTGACCGGCGGTGGGCCCGGCCGGGCGACCGAGCTGCCGGCGACATTCATGTACTCCTACACTTTCACACGGAACCAGATGGGGATCGGTGCCGCCTCGGCCACGATCATGCTGATGACAATCGCCGCAATCATGATCCCTTATCTTTACGCCGAATTGCGGGAGAAGAAGTGATGGTTGGTCCAAAGGAGCGCATGAAATGAGCGTCGCAACGCAAGATACCGCTATTCGCACAGGTCGCGTCATGCGCACGCTGATCTATCTGGTGCTGCTGCTCTTCGTCCTGTTCTACATGCTGCCGCTCTACGTGATGCTCGTGAACTCGGTGAAGCCGCTGGAAGAGATCACCGGCGGCGGCATGATGAACCTGCCACAGGTCTTCACCCTGGAGCCCTGGTTCAAAGCTTGGTCATCTGCCCAGATCGGGGTCGAACCGACGGGATTGTCGCCTTACTTCTGGAACTCGATCAAGATGGTCGTGCCTGCTGTGATCATCTCAACAGTCCTGGGCGCCCTGAACGGCTACGTCCTGACCAAGTGGCGCTTCCGTGGTGACACGATCCTGTTCGGCCTGATGCTTTTCGCCTGTTTCATCCCCTTCCAAATCGTGCTGATCCCAATGGCGCGGGTGCTGGGCGAGTTGGGCCTGGCCGGGTCAACCTGGGGCCTGTCGCTGGTGCATATCGTCTACGGTATCGGCTTCACGACGCTTTATTTCCGAAACTACTATGCGGTGTTCCCGACCGAGCTGATCCGCGCAGCCCAGATTGATGGGGCGGGATTCTTCCAGATTTTCTGGCGCATCTTGCTGCCTTCATCAGGACCGATCGCAGTGGTCTCGATCATCTGGCAATTCACCAATATTTGGAACGACTTCCTGTTCGGCGCGTCCTTTGCTGGTGCAAACAACCAACCGATGACGGTTGCTCTGAACAACCTCGTGCAAGCCAGCCACGGTGTGAAAGAATATAACGTCCACTTCGCCGGGGCCATCCTGGCGGCGCTCCCAACTCTGCTCGTCTACATCGTCGCGGGCCGCTACTTCGTACGCGGTCTGATGGCCGGCTCCGTGAAAGGATAAACCCATGGGCTTCCTAGACATCGATAACACAACCAAATCCTATGGCGCGGTGGAGGTGCTTCACAACGTGGACATCTCGGTCGAGGAGGGCGAGTTCCTAGTCCTCGTTGGTCCGTCGGGCTGCGGCAAGTCAACGCTCTTGAACATGATCGCAGGGCTTGAGGATATTTCCAGCGGGGAAATCCGCATCAAGGACCAGTTGATGAACGGGGTGCACCCGTCCAAGCGCAACATCGCCATGGTGTTCCAAAGCTATGCGCTCTACCCGAACATGACGGTTGGGCAAAACATCACCTTCGGTCTGGAAATGCACGGTGTGCCAAAGCCAGAGCGCGAAAAGGCGATGCATGAGGTCGCCAACCTGCTGCAGATCGAGAACTTCCTTGACCGCAAGCCGGGCGCCTTGTCGGGCGGGCAGCGTCAGCGGGTCGCCATGGGCCGGGCCCTTGTGCGCAATCCAGACGTCTTCCTGTTTGACGAACCGCTGTCCAACCTTGACGCCAAGCTGCGCGTCGATATGCGGACCGAAATCAAGAAACTGCACCAAAAGCTGGGCACCACCATCGTCTATGTCACCCATGACCAGATCGAGGCGTTGACGCTCTCGACACGGATCGCGGTGATGAACGGCGGTTACGTGCAACAGCTTGGCACGCCGCAGGAAATTTACGACACACCGGCCAACATCTTCGTCGCCACTTTCATGGGCTCTCCAGCGATGAATGTGATACCAGCCAAGGTCGACATGCAAAACGGGCGGCCCGTGGCCTGTGTTGAAACCCATGACGGAACGACCTCGACCCTGCCGTTCAGCCAGGACAACCTGTCTGAATGGAACGGCAAGGACATCCTGCTTGGCATTCGCCCGGAGACGATCACCGATGAAGACGCTGCCGACCGCAAGTCCTCAAACATCGCGCATCTGACCAATCAGGTCGTTGTGACGGAACCAGCGGGCTCCGACACATTCGTGTCCATGACGCTTGGCGGCCGCGACGTGATTGCCAGAATGCGCTCTGATGCTGAGGTGAAACCAGGCGCCGATTTCACCTTCGCGGTGAATATGGAAAAAGCCGTCGCTTTTGATCCGGCAACCGAGATGCGCATCCCGGCCTGATGGACGCTGACGTCATCATAATTGGCTCCGGCATGGGCGGCGCAACACTGGCGGCAGCGTTGGCTCCTTCGGGGCGTCGGATCATGATCCTCGAGCGGGGCGAGCATTTGCGCGCCTCGCCAAAGGATCGCGATGCGGAGGCGATATTTGGTGACGGGGCTTTTCGTCCAGATGAAACGTGGCTGGACGGGCAAGATCGTCCCTTCAACCCGGGAAATTACTACAACGTAGGTGGGAACTCCAAATTCTATGGGGCCGCCTTGATCCGTTATCGGGCGTCTGACTTCGATGCGGTCATGCACCCCGGAGGCACAACGCCGGGCTGGCCCATTCGTTATGACGAGATTGAGGCGGACTATCAGGCCGCCGAAGACATGTATCAGGTCCGAGGGCAGGCCACCGACGATCCGACCGAACCTGAGCATTCCGGCAACTACCCCCACCCGCCAGTGCCCGACGAGCCAGACATGGCTGCCCTGCGGGCGCGATTGAAAGACGCAGGCCTGCATCCGTCTCATATTCCACTAGGGGTTGATCTGACGCTGTGGCTCGCTGCGGGAAAAACCACCTGGGATGCCTATCCCAACACCTGTGGTGGCAAGATGGATGCAGAGACCGGGGGACTGGCCCGCGCGCTGGCGCACGACAATGTGACGCTGACAACTGGCGTTGAAGTCGAAGCATTGCAGAGCGACGCGGCAGGCCGGATCACGGGCGTTTTGTTGAAAAAGGGTCTTATTCTGACGGCGCCTTTGGTCGTTGTGGCGGCGGGTGCGGTTCAGACTGCTGCACTTCTACTGCGCTCTGCCAATGACAATTGCCCGACGGGTTTGGCGAACCGCTCTGATCAGGTCGGCCGGAACTTCATGAACCATAATTGTTCTGCTGTGCTGGCGCTCCACCCGTTCCGCAAGAACCGATCCATCTACCAAAAGACCCTGATGCTGAACGATTTCTATCAGCGCTCCAACACCCGGCCACCACTCGGCAATATCCAGATGCTTGGAAAGATAACCGGGCCCATTCTTGCAGCGACGACTCCGCTCCCACGCGCTGTTGCGCATTGGATCGCCGCGCGCAGCTTCGATTTCTACGCCATGTCCGAAGACCTCGCGAATCCGGAGAGCCGGGTGACGTTGAAGAATGGGCAGATCAAGCTCGACTGGCAGCGGTCGAACTGGAGTGCCCATCTGCAGTTGGTGCGTGAACTCAAACGCGTCTTGCGACGGGTTGGGTTTCCAATTGTGCTGAGCCAAGCCTTTGATCGGCGCACCCCGTCGCATCAATGCGGCACGGCCCGCATGGGTGATGACCCGGCTGCAAGCGTCGTGGACAGCCATTGCCGTAGCCATGACCACCCCAATCTTTTCATTGTCGATGCGTCAGTGTTGCCGACATCCGCCGCCGTGAACCCGGCGCTGACCATCGCCGCTCTCGCCTTACGCGCGGGACGCCACATCACCCAGACGGAGTTTGCCGCATGACCGGCCGTGGATATGATTTCATCGTGATCGGGGGAGGCTCCGCCGGCTCTGCCATCGCAGCGCGCTTGTCAGAGGACCCGAGCGCCAAGATCCTGCTGCTGGAGGCAGGCGGCAGCGACCGCCACCCGTTTTTTCACCTGCCCGCAGGTTTTGCCAAGATGACCAAGGGTATTGGTTCCTGGGGGTGGTCGAGCACGCCGCAAAAGGCAATGCAGAACAAAGTGTTCAACTACACACAAGCCAAGGTCATTGGCGGCGGTTCGGCGATCAACGCGCAGATCTACACGCGAGGTGCCGCGCAGGATTATGACGGCTGGCGACAGATGGGCTGCGACGGCTGGAGCTATGAAGACGTGCTGCCCTACTTCAAAAAGTCCGAGGATAACGACACCTACAACGGGCGCTTGCATGGCAAGGGCGGGCCTTTGGGCGTGTCCATGCCCGCCGCCCCCTTGCCCATCTGCGATGCCTTCATCGAGGCCGCCGGTCAGGTGGGCATACCCAAAACGACGGATGTGAATGGCGAAAAGCAGGACGGTGCGGGCTATTACCAGCTCACCCAAAAGCACGCGCGCCGTTCCTCGGCGGCAATGGCGTTTCTGGGGCAGGCTCGCGGGCGGGGCAATCTGACGATCCAGATGAAGGCGCAGGTCAAGCGGATCGTGGTCGAACATGGCAGGGCGAGCGGTGTCGAGATGGCTGATGGCTCCGTCATCACGGCGGACCGAGAGGTGATCCTGTCCTCGGGCGCGATCGGCTCACCGCGCTTGCTGCAGCTGTCGGGAATTGGTCCTGCAGATCATCTGCAAAGCCTTGGCATCGACGTGATCTATGACCAGCCCGCGGTCGGCGCGAACCTGCAAGACCATCTGGACCTTTATGCGATTTGCGAGGTCACGGGCCCCCACACCTATGACCGGTTCGCCAAGCTGCATCTCAGCGCTTTTGCCGCCCTGCAATATCTCTTCACCCGCAAGGGTCCCGTTGCCTCCAGCCTCTTTGAAACGGGTGGCTTTTGGTACGCGGATGAGAATGCGGAAACGCCAGACATCCAGATGCATCTGGGCTTGGGCACCGGCATCGAAGCGGGTGTCGAGGCGATGGCGAACGGGGGCGTGACGCTGAATGCGTGCCACTTGCGCCCACGATCACGCGGGACAGTCCGGCTGCAATCGGACAACCCCAAAGACATGCCGCTCATTGATCCCAATTACCTCTCAGACCGTTACGATCGCGACATGTCGATCCGGGGCCTGAAGCTGGTGCAAGAGATCCTGTCGCAATCCGCGCTATCGAAATACATCCTCGCCGAACGCTTGCCGGGCCCGGATGTGAGGACGGACGAGGATTACTACAACTTCATTTGCGTCCACTCCAAAACCTCGCACCATTGCGCAGGTACCTGCCGCATGGGCGCGGATGAGGCAGCGGTTCTCAACCCACGTCTCCAATTCAACGGCATTGACGGCCTGCGCGTGGCCGACGCCTCGGTCATGCCGACCGTCAATTCATCCAACACAAACGCACCCTCCATCATGATCGGCGAGAAAGCCGCCGACATGATCAAACAAGACCAAGGAATGTCCCTATGATCCGCCACATCGTCCTCACCAAATTCAAGCCCGACGTCTCTGAGGACACCATCAAAACCATCTATGACGGCCTGTCTGCCCTCGCGGGCAAACTGCCCGGTGCCGCTAATTTCACTGGTGGGCGCTCTGAGAGCCCCGAGCAGATCGAGCGCGGCTATATGCACGGCTTTGTCATCGATTTTGACAGCTGGGACGCCCTGCAAAACTACGCCGACAATGAGGAGCACAAAGCCCTGGGTGGCCAGCTTGTGGCCAACGCCGTGGGCGGAATCGACGGTATTCTGGTTCTCGACCTCGACGTGTAGGGAGAGGCGAAAGGAAACCCACCCATGAAAAGCCGCCCCACCATTCTGGACGTCGCCAAACAGGCTGGCGTGTCGAAATCCACCGTGAGCCTCGTTTTGCAAGGGGCAAGCTCGGTCAAGGATGAAACCCGCAGCTCAGTGCGGCAGGCCATGGCGGATATCGGCTACGTGTATAACCGGTCTGCGGCAACACTGCGGTCGTCGACCTCCGGGCTGATCGGGCTGGTCATCAACGACCTGCGCAACCCGTTCTTTACCGAGTTTGCAGCGCGCTTTCAGATGGAGCTTGCAAAGGCCGGTTTTGCCACCGTGCTGGCCAACACCGACGAAGACCCCAAGCTGCAAAGCCAGATGATATCGTCGCTCGTCGAACACGGAGTTTCGGGCTTCATTATTTCACCCGCCTATGGGGAAGAAGCCACAACACTCGCGGTTTTGGACGCGGCCAACACTCCGACATTGCAGGTCTTTCGGACGCTGGAACGAGAGGGCGGCACGTTTCCACTTCTGGCACCCGACTACCTGACAGGCGGGCGGTTAGCGGCAGAACATCTGCTTGAGAAAGGCTGCAAAAAGATCGCTTTCCTCGGCGGGCTCGAAGGGCGTCCGGTGACGCGCGAACGCATGGCGGGCTATCTGTCGGTCTTGGAAGAGGTCGGGCAGGAACCGCTGATCCTCACCGGACAATCGACCCGTGCGTTTGGCAAATCCATGGCCGCCCAGATGCGTAAAGACCACCCGGATGTCGATGGTGTCATCTGTTTTAACGACCTTGTTGCCCTTGGCGTGCTTGCAGCTTGCCCCGATCTTGGGATCAAGGCCGGGCGCGACCTGCGCGTGGTGGGCTTCGATGATATCGAAGACGGGCAAGACAGCTATCCACCACTGACCACTGTCAGCAGTAATATCCCAGATTTTGCGGCCTCAGCCGCGCGCCAGATCGTCGATTGGATCAAAGACGGCGTTGCCCCGCCGCCCGAGGCACGCAGCCCGGTGCGCTTGGTCATCCGTGCCTCCAGCGGCGCATGAAAAATAAGGACAAATAACATGACAGAGGTAAAAGTCGCCGTACTTGGCGCGTCTGGCTGGATGGGCAAGACCCACACCATGGCCTATCAGAGTTTCCCGCATTTCTTCGGGCCTGAAGGTGGCACGGCCCGCGTTGTCGCCCTGGTCGAGGCCAACCCCGCCGCCGCGAAGGACCTGGCGTTCCGCGCGCCGGGCGCAAAGATCCTTGAGCACTGGCAGGATGCTGTAAGCGATCCCGATGTCGACCTGATCGACATCTGCTTGCCGGACAATATGCATTACGAAGTCGCCAAGGCCGCACTGCTCGCAGGCAAGCACGTCTATTGCGAAAAACCACTTGCCGACACCGCTAAACAGGCGCGTGAGTTGGCGGATATCGCACGCGAAAAGGGGCTGATCACGCGGGTTGGCCATTCCTTCCCGCGCAACCCGATCCATGACCGTGCGAAAGAGATCATCGACGCAGGCGAGATTGGTGAAATCAAGCTGTTCAAGGCCTGCCAGCATATCGACATCTACGGCGACCCGCTGGCCCCTTACATGTGGCGCGCGGATGGGGACCTCGCACCGACGGGCATTATCGGCGACACCGGCAGCCATGTGTTCAGCTTCATGGAGTTTTTGGTGGGTAAGGTGTCTTCTCTCATTGCGGACATCTACATCACCGCGCCAAAGCGGCCCAAGGTCGAAGGGCTGGGCTATGGCGACGCTCCGCCGCCCGTCACAGATGCGACCGAATGGGGCGACGTCACAAACCCGGACGGCACCAACATCTTGTGCACCTTTGAAAACGGCGCCAAAGGCCTGATCGATTTCAGCCGCGTCGCCACCGGTCGCAAGTTCATGCAGACCTATGAGATCTACGGCACCAAAGGCAGCCTCGCCTACACCTTCGACGAGGTGAACCGGCTGCGCTTTTATTCGAACGACGACGCCGCCGGTCGCCGCGGGTTTCGTGAGATCGACGTGGGCCCCGAGCACCCAACCTACGCGGCCTTCCTGCCGCTGCCGAACTTCGCGCTTGGCTATAACGAAGGCAAGATCATCGAGATTGCCGAGGTGATCAAATCGATCACCACACAGACGCCCATGTGGCCCACCTTCGAGAACGGTCACCACATTTGCCAGATTGTGGATGCCTGCATGGCCTCGTCTGACAAGCGGGCCTGGGTCGATATTGCCTGAAGCCGAGGACCATTGATGTCACTGTCTGTCCCACAGCAAATCCTTGATGCGCTGACCGATGTGGTCATGCCGCGCCTGAACCCTGAGCCTGAGATGGCCGAGTCGCTCCGCGTCGGCGTCTATGATGTGCCTGTATATCGGACCGGAGCGCTGGTCATCGGAAGCGGTGCCGCAGGCCTGCGCGCGGCGGTTGAGATGAAACGGCGCGGTGTGGATGTCACCATCATTAGCCAAAGCGCCTGGGGTGGCACGTCGGCCTGCTCTGGCTCTGACAAGCAGACGCTGCACACGGCCAATACCAAGGATCAAGGCGACAACTTTCAGGCCATGGCAGAGGCGATCCGCGCGGGCGGCGCGATGGATGAAGACACCGCCTATATCGAGGCGGTCGGGTCTGTGCGTGCCATGGCCTCACTGCAATATCTGGGATTGCCGTTGCCGCAGGACCATCTGGGCGGCACGCTGCGCTATCAGACCGATCATGACGAGGTCGGCAGGGCCACATCCTGCGGGCCGCGCACGTCCCGGCTCATGGTCAAGGTTTTGGCCGAAGAGGCGCTCCGCCTGGATATCCCCTTCTTCAACCATACGACTGCGATCAAGGTGTTGAAAGACGCGCAGGGTGTGACCGGCCTCCTCGTGATCCGACCCAAGGAAGGCACCGAGGCGAACCCCTACGGTCTCGCCCTTTACGCCTGTTCCGCGCTGGTCTTGGCCGCCGGTGGCCCGGGTGAGATGTACCGTGACAGCGTCTTTCCAAATGGCTGTTTCGGGACATTGGGGCTGGCGTTGGAGGCCGGGTTGGAGCTGACCAACATCACCGAAAGCCAGTTCGGCATCGGCACCCGTCGTGAAGGGTTCCCTTGGAACCTCTCGGGCACCTATGTGCAGGTGATCCCTCACATCTACTCGGTCGACGATGGAGGCTCCGAATACCCCTTCCTCGCCGACTATTACCGAACCACGCAAGAGCTGGCCTCGAACATCTTCCGCAAGGGATACCAATGGCCGTTCCACGCAAGCCGAATGTTGGATTTCCAATCGAGCCTTGTGGACCTCGCCATCTTCCGCGAAAGCCAGAAGGGCCGCCGTGTCTTCATGGATTTCAACCGCAACCCGGAAGCAATTGACCTGCCCTTCAGCTTGGATCGTCTCGACGACGATGTCAGCCGCTATCTGCGCAACGCGGGCGCTGATCATGCGCTTCCCATAGACCGATTGCGCCACATGAACCCGCTCGCGATTGAGCTTTACAAGCGCTACAAGGTTGACATCACGGCGGCCCCTTTGGAATTCGCGGTGAATAATCAACACATGAATGGCGGGATCGCGGTGGACACCTGGGGCCGGACAAACGTGCCCGGTATCTACGCGGTGGGCGAGGCGTCAGGAACCCATGGCGTGACCCGCCCAGGTGGCTCGGCGCTGAATGCAGGGCAGGTCTTTGGGACCCGCGTGGCCGAACATGTCGGGGCCGCCGGCCATGCCGCCACGCCGTCCCAATCTGATTTGACGCAGGCTGCAAACACCGCCGTTGCGGAGATTGACCGTGTTCTCAGCACCGAGAGCGATGTGACGTGGAAAGACATCCGGACGGATGTTCAGGCGCGCATGAGCGATCATGCCGGTATCCTGTGTACCGCCGATGACGTGGCCGGGGCATTGGCAGACGCGCGCGCGCTCAATGCACGGATCCGCGCAAAAGGCATGATGGTGTCGCGCCCGTCCGAGACGGCCCGCGTCCTGCAATGGCAGCAAATGGCTTTGGCGTCGGAGGCGGTGCTTGCCGCGCTCGATCACTACATCGCGCAAGGCGGAGGCAGCCGGGGCGCGCGGGCGATCTGTGACCCTTTGGGCGATGCCTTGCCGCACTCCGTGCATGGGCCCTTGCCCGAGGTCCGGTTTCGCGCAGAACGCGATGCCGACAAGGAAAGTCAGCTGCATGTGCGCTTGGATGGGCCAAACATGATCGTCACCGAGGTGCCAAATCGCCGATATGTCGGCGACAAGTCGTTCTTTGAACGCGATTGGCCCGCGTGGCTCACCGGGGGCATCTACGATCAAGACGCCCCAATGCCTTGATCCGCTTCGCCTCGCCCTAGGCGGTTGCAGTCGGCGAAGCCATGATCGAGTTGGCGAAAACCGGCCGGCTCCTACTGCGGGAGTTTCACAGACGACATGTCCGCCTGGCGCCTGCTGGGTGAGGATGAAGACTGGCTCGCGCGGTCACGACAAGATGCGGGCAGGGTCCTCGTCTCAGGCCACTCAGGTTCAATGAGCGAAATGGGCGCTCGATGGTCCACACCTTGCTCCAAGTTCTGCTTTGTCGGAGAAATCGGCATTTCGCTGTATTGCGTCAATCTCTGCAATGCTCGCCATGGACTATCTTTCGTCAGCAGGTGGCTGAGCATACTGCGTTTATGAAACGACGATCGCGATCCACATCGGCAGGGTTATGCAAGCAAGGCCCGTGGATTGGGCTATGATTTCTGCGGGTCCGCGTCGGTCTGCGCCGAAGCGTGCTGCCAGCGTTTGCGCGGCGGCTGCGGTTGGCAATGCGCAGAAGAGCACGACTACGGATGTTTGTGTCGAATTGAAGTCCATGACCTTGGCAAGGCCGAATGCGAACAGCGGGAGCAAAATCAGTTTGATGAGATGAAATCCACTGGTGAGGCCATTCAGCCCCCATAGAACCCGCAAATTCAGGGACGCTCCAATGGAGAGGAGTGCTGCGGGGATTGCAACTGCGGCCAGCCGGTCCAAGGTCAATTCAGCTGTCGCTGGCAGAGGCTGGCCGGACGCTCCAACAAACAATCCGGCGCTGCTGGCCAGAAAGAAAGGGTTCGTGACAATTGCTTTGAACACAGGTCCGACGGTCTGACCGGCTCCGCGCGCGAGCGCGCCGACAGCAAGGATGTTGGCCAGCGGCACTGCCAATCCGATGGCAACGGCCATCAACGCAGCAGCTTCTTGGGGCAGTGCCTGGGCCACCACAAAGGCAAGTCCCGCGTTGAAGCGCCACGCCGTCTGCCAGACACCGGCGAAGTCCAGAAAGGACGCAGGCCCAATCCGCCTGAGCGGCCAGGCCAGAACAAAACCGAGCCCGATCAAGACCCAGACCGCTACGCCGATAGATGTAGTATCACTAAGGCCAATCGGACGCGCTGCCGCCGCAGTGAACATGAGGGCGGGGAAGAAAACAAAAAAGCAGAGCTTATCTAGGGCGACCCACAGGGTATTTTCGAGAAACCGGCCAAGCAGCATGCCGAGCGCGATGATCATGACATCTGGCGCAAGGGCCAGAGCGATGGAGCCTGCCACGCCCATCATGCGGACAGACGCACTGCGTAGGCGAGACGGTTCGTCGCTTGTTTCATTGGCTCTAAATCGTTCGAGGCAAAGCAGAACCGGGCGTAGCGTGCGATCTCGCTATCTGACTTGCTTGCTGCAAAGGCCGCGCCCGGCGCATACAGCGCGCCTTGCGCTACTGCGGTCTCAAACAGCCGCTTTGGATCGATATGCTCGGGCAGTCGCGCCCACAAGAACATCCCGCCCGTCACCGATGGCGCGTCAAAGCCTGCCGCGATCAGTCCCTCAAGCAACGCATTGTGCCGCTTAAGGTAGCATGCGCGTACTTTGATCAGCCAGTCTTCGAACCGCCCGGAGGACAGATAGGCCAAAGCCACCATTTGCGCCGTACCGCTTGATTGCAGGTCGCTTGCCTGTTTCATCGCGGTCAGATGTGGCGCCAACTCTTGCGGGGCGAGCATCCAGCCGATCCGCAGACCCGGCGCGATGGACTTGGAGCACGACCGCAGGGCAATCACCCGCGCGCCATGATCCACGGCCATCTCCCAAAGGGATGACGGTGGCGGCGCGTCGAACCATAGGTCCCGGTAGGGGTCGTCCTCGATGATCGACACACCCATCCCGGCGCAGATCGCCAAAAGCGCGCCTCTGCGTTTTGTGCTCAGGACCGATCCTGTGGGGTTCCCGAATGTGGGTGTGAGATATAGAGCGCGCGCTTTGCTGTCCCGAATGGCTTGCTTCAACGCGTCGAGGCAAAGCCCGCCTGCGTCTTCAGACACAGGGTAGGCAGTGACGCCGCACGCCGCCAAGACCGACAGCGTCGCGGGATAAAGCGCCTCGGGCACCAAGACGGTGTCCCCGGGGTCGCACAGTGTGCGGACAGCCAGGTCGATCCCTTGCTGCGCGCCAGACGTGATGATCACGCGGTCCGGCTGGTCCCCAGACAGATCTGCAAGTGCGCGCCTTAGCCGCGGATCACCGGCGGTTGGGCCATAGCGCCACGCCATCGGGTCAGCCGCTGCCGCTTGAAGCGCCTCTCGCAAACCGACGTGATCGCAGGCATCGGACGAGGGATGGCCGCCCCCCAGTGAGATCATGCCATCGCGCGCAGCCAGGGGATAAAGCGCGCGCAATGGATTTTCGGGAAGCGCTGTAGCGGCGCGCGAAAGCAGTGTCGTGTGAGGGACAAAATTTGTCATGCTCCATGCTTTGCGTGACAAAGTAGGCATAAACAAATAACCAATGGTTATGAATATGCGTCCCCTTGATACCGTTCCCATCATCGCTTTGCGCGCCCTGCCGCTGATCCAAGAGACCGGCAGCATCACCCGAGCGGCGAACGCCTTGGGTGTTTCACAACCCGCCATCAGCCGCGCCATCGCAGCGCTCGAGGAGAAATCGGCGGTCGTAGTGACACACCGGATCGGCGGGCAAATCAGACTGACGGCGGAGGGTGAGCGCCTTGCAGAGCTTGGCCGTCGCGAGGCGCTGCTGCGCCAAGACGCATGGGAGGATGTGACCGCTTTGAGGCGCAAAAAGACCGGGGCCTTGCGCATAGGTTCTATTGGCGCGTCGGCCTCGACCCAGCTCTTGCCGAAACTGCTTGGGCGCTATCAAAGCCGATTTCCTGAAATCCGTCTTGCTGTCCGCGAAATTCCCGAAACAGCGATGGCCGAAGCGCTCAAAACAGGGGTCGTCGATGTCGCCATCACATTGGCGCAGGAGGACCCCGCGCTGGAACAGGTGCCACTTGCAAATGACCACTTAGTCGCCCTGATGCCCGATGACCGGGTCTGGCCGGAACGGCTTACACCGCAGGACCTTGCGACTTTGCCTTTCGTTATGACGAAAGGTGGTTCAGAGCCCTTGGTGCGAGCCTGGTTCGCCCATGCTGGCGTTGCACCTGATATCCGGCATGAGGCACAACAGATCACTTCGCTCTTGGCGCTTGTGCGCGCGGGTCTGGGCGCGACCATCATTGCCGATCTTGCCGCGCCAGAACATCACCCGGGTCTCGTCAAGGTGCCCCTTGCCCCCCCAGCCCCGCGTGAAATCGTCCTCGCACGTGTGGCTGGCAACCTCACTTCAGAGGCTTTGTCAGCCTTTTGGGCGACGCTTTAAGCGGCGTATGCAAGCCTAACCAGCACCAAGTGTAAGGCGCAAGAGTTGGCAGATCTATCTATCAACACAGCCGAAATTGAACGCATTGAAACCCACAATGGCATAATCCGTGACTTTTGTTTTGAGTTGAGCCGAGTTTTGGCCTCAACCGAAGGAGCAGACACTGGTGCATTGTGTAGCATCCAGCGGAATGGGCTCGAAGCCGCCATTTGCTGTAAATGACTCCAACCTCCGGCACCGAGGCGGAAGGCTGCCAAAAGGCACTCTTGACGCCACCACCCATTTCAGGCGTCGAATTAATGCGATTCTTGACGCCGCCGATCGACAATTCAAGGTCCCACTTAAACTAAGTGCTGGCGCCACCCGCCTAGGGCGTTTCACTTTGAGACACCTCGCGTTCAACGGCCAATCCCGTCCACTCTTTGAGTGGCGTGCCGCGTAGAAAGTAACGGATGGGTTCACAGATGCTCGCTGCAAGGTGATCGAAAAAGGGCGGTCTCGTCTGGCACATCGTCATGTTTGCTGTTTGTCTCATGTCGCGCGTGCCTTGCCAAAGAACAGACAAAGGAAGCCGATATGAAAAACTACGCAGACGTGATGTTTCACGAGGCGGTGGCGGAGCTGCAGAAGGAGGATGGCAGCTACGCCAAATACCAAAAGCTCTACCCGCACCGACAGCAGGAGGGGTTTAGCGAGGCCGATATCGCCTTCCTCCAATCGCGCGAGAGCATTTACATGGCGAGTGTTGATCCTGAAGGCTGGCCTTATGTGCAGCATCGCGGCGGGCCGCGTGGATTTTTGAAAGTCGTGGGTGGGAAAAAGATCGTTTGCGCGGATTACGCGGGCAACCGGCAGTTCATCTCCATGGGCAACCTCGCGCGCGACGACCGCGTCTCGATCTTCGCGATGGATTACGAAAACCAACGCCGCTTAAAAATGCAAGCCCGCGCGCGGCTGCGCAAAGCGGCGGATGTGGAGCTGGAGGTGCTGGAGCTGCTGGGCGAGGGCGGCCCGGAGGCCGAACGCGTGCTGGAGCTTGAGGTGATCGCCATGGACTGGAATTGCCCCAAATACATCCCGCGCATGTATTCCGAGGCCGCCTTGCGAGAAGTCATCGGCCCAAGGATCGCGGCGCTGAAGGCGGAGAATGAAAGGTTGCGGGAAGCTCTAGAGAGTTTCATTGGTGATAAGTCGAACAAGCCTTAGCCAGAGAATTAACGGTCCTACACAATTGCCGTTAAGCATTGACATTGCCCGCGCCAAAGGAGGTTGTGAACCGTGTTTGCGGTGGTACTTGTTGAACAGCAAATCCCGAAAAGGCCTGGCATATGAAGAACGGCAAACCGTCTCTATTCTTTGACATTCGCTACTATCTTGATAGCGATCCAGCGCATCATAAGAATTATTTCGAATTGCAGGCCTACGGCCGAAGATTGGCTTGGCTATTGAATGCGAGGGGGATGAGTTTTGGGTCGTTCGACACACTTACTTTCTTGACTGACAAAAAATTGACGGAACAAACGCTTGGTGAGGTTGGGACCGGCGAAAACTGGTGGTTCCGAAATGTCTATGTTGGTAGCCATCTTGAATTTAAAGATGAACAAAAGTCGCTCGAGGCCGGTCGAGAAGCTACGCTGACGGCACTTAGGCAATTATGCCCAGACAAAAGTGATCAGATTGATGGTGCTGATAAAATAGCCATGTTGTATGGCGAAAGTCTTAGGTTTGTCGTTCGGAGCAAAGACTATGCCAAATACAGATTGGAGCTTGCTACGAATATTTCGGCGCACCCGTCAGAAGACCACTATTATGCGTTAATCACAGAAAAGCCTACCGGTGATGTTGTCGAAGTCGGGCCAATACAAAGTGGCATTTATCTCTTGGCAAAAGCTGAGCTCGCGGGGGTCGGCATTAGAGACTTTGAGGTGAAGCGCGACGATCGAGGTGATCTATGTGCTTCAAGTTCATTGGGTCAAATAGTGGCAAATGGGAGTTCAAGGTATATGAACGAGAGCCTTTATGTAAGCATGGTGAAAAGAGGCCCAGCTTGATCGGCTATATTGATCTGAGCGCTTTCCTCGCAGTGAGACGGATAAAGGGGTTGCATTGATACGCAACCAGCCCTAAACGACCCACTCATCATGAACTCCACCGGAATCAGGGTGACCGCCAAGCGGGCTCTCCGGTGTTTGACAAAAGGAAATGGCAATGAACGACAGCGAACTTCGCGAGAAGACCGCTGACCAGTTGAATGAAGAACTGGCCAGCCTCAAGAAAGAAGCTTTCAACCTGCGTTTTCAGCAAGCCACTGGGCAGCTGGAAAACACATCCCGTATGCGCTCCGTCAAGCGTGACGCCGCACGGGTCAAAACCATTCTGAACGAAAAGGCGAAAGCCGCAGCTGGGGAGGACAAGTAATGCCCAAGCGTATCCTGCAAGGCACCGTGACCTCCAACCAGAACGCGCAGACTGTAACCGTGTCTGTCGAACGTCGCTTCACGCACCCCGTTCTGAAGAAAACCATCCGTAAGTCCAAGAAATACCGGGCTCACGATGAGAACAACACATTCAACGTAGGCGACACCGTCCGCATCCAGGAATGTGCCCCTAAGTCGAAAACGAAACGTTGGGAAGTCCTCGAAAAGGCTTAACCCCAATACCACGAAACCGTGGGGCGCGTGATCTGCGTCCCCAAAGGTCGGGAGACATCACATGATCCAGATGCAGACCAATCTTGATGTGGCTGACAATAGCGGCGCTCGCCGTGTTCAGTGCATTAAGGTTCTGGGTGGCTCCAAGCGTAAATACGCATCCGTCGGCGACATTATTGTCGTCTCGGTAAAGGAAGCCATCCCGCGCGGCCGCGTAAAGAAAGGCGACGTCCGCAAGGCCGTTGTTGTGCGCACCGCCAAAGAGGTCCGTCGCGAAGACGGCACCGCAATCCGTTTTGACCGCAACGCCGCTGTTATCTTGAATAACGCAGGCGAGCCCGTCGGCACCCGTATCTTCGGGCCCGTCGTGCGGGAGCTGCGCGCCAAGAACTTCATGAAAATCATCTCGCTCGCTCCGGAGGTGCTGTAATCATGGCCGCTAAGTTGAAAAAAGGTGACGAAGTCATCGTTTTGACCGGCAAGGACAAGGGCAAGAAGGGCAACATCACGTCCGTCGACCCAAAATCCGGCAAGGCAATCGTTGATGGCATCAACATCGCGATCCGCCACGTCAAACAGTCCCAGAACGATCAGGGCGGCCGTCAGCCAAAGGCAATGCCTATTCAGCTGTCGAACCTTGCTCTGGTAGACGCGAATGGCAAAGCCACCCGCGTGGGCTTCAAAATGGATGGCGACAAGAAAGTGCGCTACGCCAAGACAACAGGGGACGTGATCTGATGCTAGACGATGCAAACTACACCCCCCGCCTGAAGACGGTCTATAAAGACACGATCCGTGCCGCGATGAAGGAGGAATTCTCCTACAAAAACGACATGCAGATCCCGCGTCTGGACAAAATCGTTCTGAACATCGGTGCCGGCAAGGCTGCTGTTAAAGACAGCAAGAAGCCCCAAAGCGCTGCAGACGATCTGACCGCCATCGCTGGCCAAAAGGCCATGGTGACCCGCGCCAAGAAATCCATCGCTGGCTTCCGCATCCGCGAAGAGATGCCGCTTGGCGCAAAGGTGACCCTGCGCGGTGACAAGATGTACGAATTCCTCGATCGCCTGATCACGATCGCTTTGCCTCGCGTCCGCGACTTCCGCGGCGTCTCCGGCAAAAGCTTCGACGGCCGCGGCAACTACGCCATGGGCCTGAAAGAGCATATCGTGTTCCCCGAGATCGACTTCGACAAGATCGACGAGGCCTGGGGCCTGGATATCGTCATCTGCACCACCGCACCCACCGACGCTGAAGCAAAGAGCCTGTTGAAAGCCTTCAACATGCCTTTCAGCAACTAAGCGCCGGGACAGGAGAAAAGACATGGCTAAAAAAGCAATGATCGAACGCGAAAAGAAGCGGGAGCGCCTGGTGAAGAAATACGCCGCCAAGCGCGCAGCCCTGCTGGCCATCGCAAATGACCAAGAAAAGCCGATGGAAGAGCGCTTCAAGGCGCGTCTGAAACTGGCCGAACTGCCGCGCAACAGCTCGGCAACCCGCCTGCACAACCGCTGCCAGCTGACCGGTCGTCCGCACGCTTACTACCGTAAGCTGAAGATTTCCCGGATCGCGCTGCGGGACCTTGGCTCCTCGGGCCAGATCCCCGGCATGGTCAAGTCGAGCTGGTAAGGAGGGTATAAGATATGAACGATCCTATCGCAGATATGCTCACCCGTATCCGGAACTCGCAACTGCGTGGCAAAGCCACCGTTGAAACGCCAGCTTCCAAGCTGCGCGCCTGGGTTCTCGATGTGCTGGCCGATGAAGGCTACATTCGCGGCTATGAGAGCGTGACCGGCAAAGACGGCCACCCAGCCCTGAACATTGAGCTGAAGTATTACGAAGGCACCCCTGTTATTCGCGAACTGAAGCGGGTCTCCAAGCCCGGCCGCCGCGTTTACATGGGCGCACAAGACATCCCAGTGGTTCGTCAGGGCCTGGGCGTGTCGATTGTCAGCACGCCAAAAGGTGTGATGTCGGACGCAAACGCACGCAGCCAGAATGTTGGCGGCGAAGTGCTCTGCACCGTCTTCTAAGGAGGGATAAATGTCTCGTATTGGTAAAAAACCGATCGACCTGCCCTCCGGCGTGGAGGCCTCGGTCTCCGGCCAGACGGTTTCGGTCAAAGGCCCGAAAGGTCAGCGCGCGTTCACCGCGACCGATGACGTGACCATCACGGTTGATGGCAACGTGATCACCGTGGAACCACGCGGCAAGTCGAAGCGGGCACGTCAGCAATGGGGCATGAGCCGCACACGTGTGGCCAACCTTGTTACCGGCGTCACCGACGGGTTCAAGAAAGAGCTTGAGATCAACGGTGTTGGTTATCGTGCCGCGATGGAAGGCAAGAACCTGAAGCTGAACCTCGGCCTCAGCCATGATGTTGTCTACGAAGTGCCCGAAGGCGTGACGGTTGCGGCTCCAAAGCCCACCGAGATCGTCATCGAAGGCAATGACGAGCAGCAGGTTGGTCAGGTCGCTGCGGAAATCCGTGCTTGGCGCAAGCCGGAGCCCTACAAGGGCAAGGGCATCAAGTACAAGGATGAGTACATCTTCCGCAAAGAAGGGAAGAAGAAGTAATGGCAAACTCGAAGCGAGATCTGTTCATCAAGCGCCGCCTGCGCGTTCGGAACAAACTGCGCAAGGTCAATGCTGGCCGTATGCGTCTTTCGGTGCACCGCTCTTCCAAGAACATCAGTGTTCAGTTGATCGACGATGTGAATGGCACCACCGTGGCCTCCGCCTCCACGCTCGAAAAAGGCCTGGGGCTGGTTGGCAAAAACAATGTCGAAGCGGCCGCGAAAGTGGGCGCCGAGATTGCGGCCCGCGCCAAGAAAGCTGGCGTGACCGAGGCTTATTTTGACCGTGGTGGGTTTCTGTTTCACGGCAAAGTCAAGGCTCTGGCCGATGCAGCCCGCGAAGGCGGTCTGAAACTTTAAGTGTGAGGGGCGCTCTTTGCGCCCCTTCGATGACCGGGGAGCGTTTGCTCACTGCGGTTGACCAAATTCGCCTAAAGGCGACGAACAAAAGGACTGCCACATGGCAAGAGAACCAGGACGGGGCCGCCGCGACCGCGACGAGGCCCCAGAATTTCAGGACCGCTTGGTCGCAATCAACCGCGTGTCCAAAACCGTAAAAGGCGGTAAGCGCTTTGGCTTCGCAGCCCTCGTCGTCGTGGGCGACCAAAAGGGCCGCGTCGGCTTCGGCAAAGGCAAGGCGAAAGAGGTCCCAGAGGCCATCCGCAAAGCCACCGAGCAAGCCAAGCGCCAAATGGTCCGCGTCCCGCTGCGCGAAGGCCGCACCTTGCATCATGACGTAAATGGGCGTCACGGCGCTGGTAAGGTCGTCATGCGCACAGCGCCACAAGGTACTGGTATCATCGCCGGTGGTCCGATGCGCGCCGTGTTCGAGATGCTTGGCGTCCAGGACGTGGTTGCCAAATCCATCGGCTCGCAAAACCCGTACAACATGATCCGCGCCACGCTGAACGGCCTGTCCAAAGAGGCATCCCCTCGAATGGTTGCGCAGCGTCGTGGCAAAAAGGTTGCTGACATTCTGCCCAAAACGGATGCTCCCGCGGCCGATGCGCCTGCAGAGCAAGCGGAGGCTTAACCCATGGCTAAAACAATCGTTGTCAAACAGGTGGCCTCGCCCATCCGTCGTCCCGCTGACCAGCGCGCGACTCTTATCGGCCTCGGCTTGAACAAGATGAACCGCGTGCGGGAGCTGGAAGATACGCCGTCCGTGCGCGGCATGATCAACAAGATTCCACACATGGTCGAGATAATCGAGGAAAAGGGTTAAGCCCAATTCCTTCGGAATTCTGTGAAATAAGAGCGCTCCAAATCGTTTTGGGGCGCTTTTTCAATGTGTGGCGCAAAAGAATCGCCTGTTCTTGCCAAGTTCACGCCGTATTTGCCTTACAAAGATGACTGGATAAGGTCATTGTTAATGGAAGGTTAATGATGGTGAGATCATGAAAGCGTTCGCTAAGTTTTTACCTAGAACTGTTCTTGTCTCCTTGTTTGCTTTCGGGGGGACAGTCATTGCCGTGCAAGCGCAACCGGTTGATGACAGTGTCATAGCTGCGCAGCGTGCGGCTTTGGCAGCCGCCGCCAGTGGCAGGTCCTTTGGCCCACAAGCGCCGCGCGACATCGATAACACTGCCGGGTCAAACCCGATTAACTTCACGGATGCGCCGGACCGTGCTCAAATGAACCTTTGCACCATTTACTTCACCAAAGGTGCTGAGCATCGCGGTGGCGCCTTTACCACCTACGCAGGCAATGGGGATGGAAGAGGCAATGGGACCGGATATCTTTATGACGGCACGCTAAGCGCTGAGGAAACTGCGCCCACGGGCTTCTCCATCGGATTTGGCGACGCAAACGCGACCTTGAAACCTGGCGACACGATTGAAGCGCATTACGTCCACACAACGGCAGATGTGACACCGGGCCCAGGGATCGAACGCTGCTTCGGTGGCAGCAACGAGGCCCCGCGTTTGCGCATCGAGGCCCAGGTCTACGTCGTTGTGAATGACGCAAATGCGGACGATTTTGAGAAGCTCACCGAGGTCCGATTGGTGAATGACAAACATCAGGCGGTTAACATTCCTTTCTTTACGGGGACGCCTGTCGTCTATGACGGCTCGCTGAGCGGGCCGCGCTTCAATCAGTTGCCGTCGCCGCGTCGGGTTACCTGGAGCGTCCGGCCAGAGGTTATGAAAATCTCCGCGCGTTCGATTGCGAATTGGTTGGCCGACAACCCGTTTGACGAGCGCGGCGCGCGCGGCGTGCGCAACCTAGTGACAAACGAGGCACTGCTTTCTCCTATCGAGTAGCGTTCAACCAAGCACAAGACGGAGCGTTTTTGAAAGCTCCGTCTGTGTCGTCGCCTTTCCTCATCACGTTATTGCGCAGCGCCTATGCGCGCTGATTTTGCGCGCTATGCTTTGATCCATAAAGGACAAAACCATTTCACTTTGGGAGATCACGCAATGCCAGACACAGCTCGAAAACCGCGCAAGAAAGCCTCCGACTTTGATCAGCGTATCCTCGAAATCTTCGATGGCTATGTGCATGGCAAAATCACGAAAAGGCAATTCATGACCCGTGCAACCAAATACGCCGCTGCGGGTGTGACGGGCGCAATGCTTCTGGATCAGCTCAAGCCCGATTATGCCTTGGCGCAGCAAGTGTCCCCGGATGACCCCGATATTGAGACCGCCGTCATCGAATATGAAAGCCCAAATGGCCACGGCATCATCAAGGCGTTGATGGCAAAACCGGCGGGCGCAACCGGCAAGCTGCCCGCGGTTCTGGTTGTGCACGAAAATCGTGGCCTCAATCCATATATCGAGGATGTGGTGCGGCGCGCCGCCAAGGCCGGGTATCTAGCGATCGGCCCGGATGGATTGACCCCGCTTGGCGGTTATCCCGGCACCGATGAAGAAGGGCGGGAGATGCAACGCCAGCTCGACCGCGCCAAGTTGATGGAAGACTTCTTCGCAGCCTTTGAGTTTCTGCGCGACCATCAGGACACGACGGGCAAGGTCGGCGCGGTTGGGTTTTGCTACGGCGGCGGCGTGTGCAACGCGCTCGCGGTGGCCTACCCGGACCTTGCGGCGTCGGTTCCGTTTTACGGGCGGCAACCCGCAGCCGAAGACGTACCCTCGATTGAGGCGCCGTTGATGATCCAATATGCGGGACTCGATGATCGGATAAATGAAGGCTGGGCGGCATATTCTGAGGCTTTAAAAGCCAACCAGAAGGAATTCAGCGTCCATTTCTACCCGGACGTCAATCATGGTTTCCACAATGACACGACACCTCGCTATGACGAGGAAGCCGCAGCGCTCGCTTGGAAGCGGACAATTGCCTTCTTTGACGAACATGTTTCCAGCTAGTTAACGCCGCGATAGATATCTATAAGATACAATGCTTTACCCGATTTCCCGCATGCGAGGAATTGGACCCCTTGCGCGAAGCAGGGCGCTCCTCTAAACACCCTCGGTGGGCTGAAGGGTCCACGGAATCAATCAAGAAACGCCGCGTTTGCCTCCCTTTCGCTTCATGGGGCAATTCCGGCAAAGGAGAAGCGACATGAAACTGCACGAACTTCGTGACAATCCGGGTGCGACCCGTACGAAAAAACGCATCGGCCGTGGCCCCGGCTTTGGCAAGGGTAAAATGGGTGGCCGTGGTATCAAAGGTCAGAAATCCCGCTCAGGTGTGGCGATCAACGGCTACGAAGGCGGCCAAATGCCGCTTTACATGCGCCTGCCAAAGCGCGGCTTCAACAAGCCGAACCGCAAGAAATTTGCCGTTATTAACCTTGGCCTGATCCAGAAATTCATCGACGCCAAGACGCTCGACGCGAAATCCGAGATCACCGAGGACGTGCTGGTTGAGACCGGCGTCGTCCGCCGCAAGCTTGACGGTGTGCGCGTGCTCGCCAAGGGTGAAATCACCGCTAAGGTGAAACTGAACGTCACCGGCGCTTCCAAATCGGCCATTGAAGCCGTTGAAAAAGCAGGCGGTACGCTCACAGTTGCGGCAGCTGCCGAATAATACCTTGTGGGGGGCTGGAACGCTCCTTACATGTTTATCACGTTTTCCAGCGCCGCGACGGGGAAGCCCGGCCGCGGCGCTGCGCTGATACAGGGAAAGTAACACATGGCATCAGCCGCGGAGCAAATGGCCTCAAATATGAGCTGGTCTGCCTTTGGCAAGGCGACCGAGCTGAGGCAGCGGATCCTTTTCACCATTGGCCTTCTGATCGTCTACCGTCTGGGCACTTATATCCCGGTTCCGGGCATCGACGCGGATGCGCTGAGAAACTTCGTGGAGCAAATCTCCACTGGGGTGGGTGGCATCCTGAATATGTTTACCGGTGGTGCGATTGGCCGGATGGGGCTCTTTGCGCTTGGCATCATGCCCTACATCTCTGCCTCGATCATTGTGCAGCTTATGACCGCCATGGTTCCGCAGCTGGAGCAGCTTAAGAAAGAGGGCGAACAAGGCCGCAAGAAGATCAACCAATATACCCGCTACGGCACAGTGTTCCTGGCGACGCTGCAGGCTTACGGGCTGGCGGTTGGCCTTGAATCTGGTGGCTTGGTGACCGATCCAGGCTGGTTCTTCCGCATTTCCTGCGTGATCACGCTGGTCGGCGGCACCATGTTCCTGATGTGGTTGGGTGAACAAATCACCGCGCGTGGCATCGGCAATGGTATCTCTCTGATCATTTTCGTGGGCATCATTGCCGAGGTTCCGGCCGCTCTGGCACAGTTCTTTGCTCAAGGCCGTTCCGGCGCGCTAAGCCCTGCCGTGATCATTGGCGTGCTCCTTGTTGTGATCGCGACCATCACCTTCGTGGTGTTCATGGAGCGCGCGCTGCGCAAAATCCATATCCAATACCCGCGCCGTCAGGTTGGGATGAAGATGTATGATGGCGGCTCCAGCCACCTGCCGGTCAAGGTTAACCCATCGGGCGTGATCCCGGCGATCTTCGCCTCGTCGCTGTTGCTGTTGCCGACCTCGGTCAGCACCTTCTCGGGCGCGCAAACCAGCCTGTTGATGGCAACGCTTCTGGCCTATTTCGGGCCGGGCCAGCCGCTCTATCTGCTATTCTTCACGGCTATGATCATCTTCTTTGCCTATTTCTACACGTTCAACGTAGCGTTTAAGCCTGATGATGTGGCCGACAACCTGAAGAACCAGAACGGGTTTATCCCGGGCATCCGTCCCGGTCAGCGCACTGCTGAATACCTGGAATACGTGGTCAACCGCGTGTTGGTCCTTGGCTCCGGTTACTTGGCATTGGTTTGCTTGCTGCCCGAGGTTTTGCGCGCGCAGCTGGCCATCCCATTTTATTTTGGCGGTACGTCCGTTTTGATTGTAGTCTCCGTGACCATGGATACGATCCAACAAGTGCAGTCCCATCTGCTGGCGCACCAGTATGAGGGGCTGATCGAGAAATCGCAGCTTCGCGGCAAAGGGGCCAAGAAGCGCGGAAGACGGAGCCCACAACGCAAATGAACATCATACTTCTAGGGCCACCTGGAGCCGGTAAAGGCACCCAGGCCGAAAAACTTGTGGCGGAGCGGGGCATGATCCAGCTCTCAACGGGCGATATGCTGCGCGCGGCCAAGACCTCCGGTACCGAGATGGGCAAAAAGGTTGCCGCTGTGATGGATGCGGGCGAGCTGGTGACGGATGAGATCGTCATCGGCCTCATCGAAGAAAAGCTCGAAGGCGAACAAGGTGGCGGTTTTATTTTTGACGGGTTTCCGCGCACGCTGGCGCAAGCCGACGCATTGGGTGCGCTGCTGGAAAAGCATGGCGCGAGCCTCGACGCGGTGATCGAACTGGCCGTGAATGACGAGGTCCTCGTCACACGAATCCTCGGCCGCGCCGCCGAGGCCGTCGCCGCAGGCGGCACCGCGCGGGCCGACGACAACGAGGAGAGCCTCAAAACCCGCCTGATGGCTTACTACAAACAAACAAGCCCACTCATCGGCTACTACCACGCCAAAGGCGCGCTGCAATCCGTCGATGGTCTTGGCGCTATTGATGAGGTTGCGGTGGCGATTGCGGGCGTTTTGGACGCTTAGGTGTCCAAAACGATCGAAGACCTCTGTGAGAGTTCTTTCCTTCTATCTTACTTGCTGAAGGAATTGGCCGTTCGACCCGGGATGTGTTTCGGGTCTGAGGAAGTTTCCGACCTGAGCCTGCACCTGTCAGGCTGGCGCCTCCACCGAATGAAAATAAAGGATGGCGATATTTTTGCCGACGCCTTCTTCAATCGCTTTGACCGATTTGTGGAGGAGCACTATAACGACAACCGAACCGTGGGTTGGGCGGCTTTGATTGAAGAACACTTGCCATCTGATCAAAGGAATCTCGATGTTTTCTTTGAACTTCTTACCGAGTTTGCGCTTTCTGACCCCGCCCCTTGACCCCACAGTTAAGAACGCCTAAACCGCGCCATCTCGACAGAGAATCGCGCATCAGCTGATCTGGCCAGACAGCCCCGCGCATGAGTACCTAAACCCCAAGCCCGTAGGTGAAAATCCCGCGGCCTTATGTTGTGAAAAAAGGTTCTGGAACTACGGAACCGCGACCAAGAAGGAAGACCACTTTGGCTCGTATTGCTGGCGTTAACCTGCCCGACGGAAAGCGCGTCCCAATCGCTTTGACTTACATCACCGGTATCGGCAACACCTCCGCGAAAGCGATCTGCGAGGCTGTTGGTATTGATCAGACCCGCCGTATGAACGATCTCAGCGACGCCGATGTCCTGAAAATTCGTGAGCATATCGACGAGAACTACACCGTCGAAGGCGACCTGCGCCGCGACACGCAAATGAACATCAAGCGTCTGATGGACCTGGGCTGCTACCGTGGTCTGCGTCATCGCCGCAACCTTCCTGTACGCGGTCAGCGTACCCACACAAACGCACGTACCCGCAAAGGCCCCGCAAAGGCCATCGCCGGTAAGAAGAAGTAAGGGAGGGTCTGACAGATGGCACGTGATAAGGTTCGCACCAAGAAGAAGGTCCGCAAGAATATCGCCGCTGGCGTTGCGCACGTAAACTCTTCTTTCAACAACACCAAAATCCTGATCTCTGACGTTCAGGGCAACGCGATCTCCTGGTCCTCGGCTGGCACGATGGGCTTCAAGGGCTCCCGTAAATCCACGCCTTACGCCGCCCAGATGGCAGCGGAAGACGCGGGCAAGAAAGCACAAGAGCATGGCGTGAAAACGCTGGAAGTCGAAGTGCAGGGCCCAGGTTCCGGTCGTGAAAGCGCGCTGCGCGCCTTGGCTGCTGTTGGCTTCCAAATTTCGTCGATCCGCGACGTTACGCCAATGGCCCATAATGGCTGCCGCCCGCCAAAGCGCCGCCGCGTCTAAGGCTTTACAAATTGGGGCCTGGGGGCGGTCGAGTGACCCCCAGGCTTTGACATTTCAACCTCGAGTGTTCCGGGTTTTGGACATGACCCTGAACGAGCATGGAGGCCCCTAATGATCCACAAAAATTGGCAAGAACTGATCAAACCAAACCAGCTGGAAGTGAAACCCGGCACCGATCCGTCGCGCAAAGCGACTGTCGTTGCTGAGCCTCTTGAGCGTGGCTTTGGTCTGACAATGGGCAACGCGCTGCGCCGCGTGCTGATGAGCTCCCTTCAAGGTGCAGCAATCACGTCGGTACAAATCGACAACGTTCTGCATGAGTTTTCCTCGGTATCGGGTGTGCGCGAAGACGTCACCGACATCGTGCTGAACCTCAAAGGCGTCGCGATCCGCATGGAAGTCGAAGGTCCGAAGCGCCTGTCGATCTCCGCCAAAGGCCCTGCAGTTGTGACCGCTGGCGACATCTCTGACAGCGCTGGTATCGAGATTCTGAACCGTGACCACGTGATCTGCCACCTCGATGATGGTGCTGATTTGTTCATGGAGCTGACCGTCAACACTGGCAAAGGCTATGTCTCTTCCGAGAAGAACAAGCCTGAGGATGCCCCAATCGGCCTGATGCCGATCGACGCAATCTTCTCGCCTGTGAAGAAAGTCAGCTACAACGTGGAGCCGACCCGTGAGGGTCAGGTTCTGGACTATGACAAGCTGACCATGAAGGTCGAAACCGATGGCTCCATCAGCCCTGACGACGCCGTGGCCTTCGCCGCGCGTATTCTGCAGGATCAGCTGGGCATTTTCGTGAACTTCGACGAGCCTGAATCGGCCCGCGCGCAGGACGAAGAGGACGAGCTCGAATTCAATCCGCTTCTGCTGAAGAAGGTCGACGAGTTGGAGCTGTCTGTCCGTTCCGCAAACTGCCTGAAGAACGACAATATCGTCTATATTGGCGATCTGATCCAGAAAACCGAAGCCGAGATGCTCCGCACGCCGAACTTCGGCCGCAAATCCCTGAACGAGATCAAGGAAGTGCTGTCGGGCATGGGCCTGCATCTGGGCATGGACATCGTCGACTGGCCACCAGAAAACATCGAAGACCTGGCCAAGAAGTTCGAAGACCAGTTCTAGAAATTACCGGGGTTCGCGCCACATGCGGACCCTACTTAATGCCGGCGCCAATGACCGGGAACACATGGGCAATCCCGCCCCAAGGAGAGGTAAGCGACACGCATCGCTAAGCCCGGACAAAGTCTAAACGAAGGAAGAAGAAAATGCGTCACGCAAGAGGCTACCGCCGCCTGAACCGCACCCATGAGCACCGCAAAGCGTTGTTCTCCAACATGGCTGGCTCGCTCATCGAACATGAGCAAATCAAAACCACACTGCCCAAGGCAAAAGAACTGCGCCCGATCGTTGAAAAGCTAATCACGCTGGCCAAGCGCGGCGATCTGCACGCCCGCCGTCAAGCCGCAGCGCAGCTGAAGCAAGACAAAGACGTCGCCAAGCTGTTCGACGTTTTGGGCCCTCGCTACAAAGACCGCCAAGGCGGCTACTGCCGGGTTCTGAAAGCCGGTTTCCGCTATGGTGACATGGCACCCATGGCGATCATCGAATTCGTCGAGCGTGACCCGGCTGCCAAAGGCAAGGCCGACAAAGAGCGTGTCGCGGCTGAGGAAGCCGAAGAGTAAACGCTCGCTCCCCTAGAATTTCAAAGCCCCGCCCCATCACAGGCGGGGCTTTTGCGTTTCATCCCATTGTGTTGCGCGCGTGATCACCACATATGCTAACCCCAGTTCTGGATAAGCGAGGGTGAGGGGTATTCCCAAATCAGGTGAAGCCT